>CALAQT010000033.1 GCA_937888775.1 uncultured Actinomycetes bacterium
ACGGCGACCACCGAGATCTACACTCTTTCCCTACACGACGCTATTCCGATCTGCTCGCGGGCACCCCCTGGTCGCCGGGCCGCTCGGCGAAGGGCGCGGGCCGGGCGATGTGGTAGCCCTGCGCGAAGTCCACGCCGAGCCGGGTGAGCAGATCGAGCACCTCAGCATCCTCCACGCCCTCGGCCACGGTCTGCAGGCCGAAGTCGCGCGCGAGGGCGACGATTGCCTGGACGACGTGGTGACTGGCCCGGTTGCTGGCGAGATCGCGGACGAACTCGATATCCAGCTTGAGGTAGTCGACGGGGATCTGCTTGAGATAGGTGAGGCTGCCGTAGCCGGTCCCGAAATCGTCCAGCGCCACCTTGCACCCGAGCGCGTGCAGGCGCTCGGCAAACCTGCGGGCGGCCTCCTGGTCCTCGACGATGGCGGTCTCCGTGATCTCGAAGACGAGCATTCCCGGCGGCACCTCGTAGCGCTCGATGCACCGCTCGATGTGCCCGAGGACGTCGAGATCGCCGATCGACCGTGCCGAGATGTTCAGCTCGACCGGGCTGCCCGAGCCGGCCAGCTGGGTGGCCCGCTTGATCACCCACCAGTCGATCTCGCCGATCAGGGCGTACTGCTCGGCCACGTGCAGGAACTCGCCCGGGCCCGCGATCCGCCCGTCCCGTTCGCGCATGCGCAGGAGCAGCTCCTGCTGGACGGTCTCGCCCGTCCGCAGGTCCACGATCGGCTGCGCGTAGAGCACGAAGCGCTCCTCCGCGAGCGCGGCCTCGACGCGGTTGATGCAGGCGAGCGTCGCCACGTCCCGCCGGTGCTCATCCTCCCGGTGCTTGCGCTCGGAGATGTCCTGGAAGATGACGACACATCCCTGCAGGCCGCCTTCGGTGCGGAACGGCGCAGCCGTGTAGGCCACCGGAAGCTCACGGCCGCTGCGAGCCAGGAACCGGTCGCCCTCGACGCGGACGGTCTCCTCGTCGCTCAGAGCGCGAGCGACGGGAGACCCCTCGGAGGGCCGCACCGAGCCGTCGGGCAGGAGCGGGTGCATGACGTCGCCTACGACGCGCCCGCAGAGCTCGCCGTCGGGCCAGCCGAGCATTGCCTGGCCGGCCCGGTTGATGTAGGTGACCCGGCCGGCGACGTCGAGCGTGAAGAGGCCGTCGCCCATGCATTCTGTGACGGCCTGGGCGTAGTCGCGCGACTGAAGCAGCTCCGTCTCGGCGGCGACGCGGGCGGAGATGTCAACCGCGACGCCGACGATGACCGACGGGCTTCCGTCCTCGTCGAGGATGAGGCGATTGCGGACGTAGGCCGTGAACGTGGAGCCGTCCTTGCGGCGCACGAGGAGCTCGCCGTCCCAACGGCCGTCGCGACGCAGCTCGACCACCAGCCGTTCTGCGGCCTGCGCGTCCCCGGGGACCATCAGGTCCCTCGCGCTCCGACCGACGGCCTCGTTGCTGCTCCACCCGTAGAGGGCCTCCGCGCCGCTGTTCCAGCTGATCACCAGGCCCGACATGTCCGTCACGATCACCGAAGCGTCGATCTGGTCGAGCAGGGCGGCCTGCAGGTCGGTCTGCTCTCGCGCGCGACGGCCGTTGGGCGCGCGCGAGGCCATCGCGTCGAGCGCGGCCCGCCAGAGGTTGACCGGCCCGAAGCCCTGGTCGAGCGCGGCGCGCGCCGCCGCGGGATCCGCAGCCGGCGTCACCGCCTGCGCGGGATTGGCCTGAGCGTCGCCGTCGCGGTGCTGGCGCAGGGCGTAGAGCCGCATGTCCGCCTTGTGGGTCAGCGCCTCGACGTCGGCGCCGTCGTCGGGGAAGATCGCGAGCCCCAACGAGGCGGGAGCGCGCTCGGCCAGCGCCTCGCCGATCCGGTTCGCGATGACGCGTGCCTGCTCGCCCTCGATCTCGGGGAGGAGCACGGCGAACTCATCGCCGCCCATCCGACCGACTGCGTCCGCGGGGCGGACCGCCTGTTCGATCGTCTTGGAGACCCAGCACAGCAGCTCGTCGCCGGCGGCGTGGCCGAACATGTCGTTGACGGGCTTGAAGCGGTCTATGTCGAGCACCACAACCGCTCCCGGGCGCTCGCGTCGACTCATCGCGACGATATCGGCCACGGCTCGCTCCTCGAAGCCGCGACGATTCAGGCAGCCGGTCAGTGGATCGGTGCGCGAGACGGTGGCCAGGGCCCGGTGCTGGCGGTTGTGATTCTGGGCCTGCCACGCGCTCATCGCGGCCGTGCAGGCGAGCGCGATCGCAAACGCGGCCTCGTATGCCGGGCTCGCCCCTCCCACAGTGAGCACGAGGGCGAGGTAGCTGAGCACGCTGGCGATGCCGGTGGCCACCACCAAGCCAAGCGGGTAGGACATCGAGGAGAAGACGACCGGGATGAAGAAGACGAGCACGAGCGGGCTGGCGGTGCCGCCGTCTGCGAGCGTCCCCACCACCACCATCGCGAAGTCCGCAAGGGTCCAACTGAGGAAGAAGGGCTCGCGCAGGCGGCTTCGGACGATGCGCTCGCGGGGGAGCAGGGAGACGAGGACCCCCGCGACGGTCGCGAGGGCGAAGAGCACAGCGAGAGCGAAGCGGTTGGGACGCTCCCAGGTCAATGCGACATACGCCATGCCAAGGCCGCCCACGCCGTAGGTCAGCCAGATCCCAGCCGTGATCGTCGCTTCGCGCATGCGGAGCGCCGATACATCCATGACCTGTGGCTCGTCACTGCGGCGCACACGTCGGTATCGGCCGAAACTGGACTCGCCTAAAAGGGGCGACTGCGACGGCTAGACGCACGCGCCGCGGGAGCTCGGGCCACCGGCGGGTTCTCTGAGCGCGTCCTAGCGAGCAAGCGCCGCGAGCTGGCGGCGGGCCGCGGGCGCTACCCGCTCGACCGCCACCTCCACGCCGCGCTTGGGCGCGAGCGTGATCCCGCGCAGCACGACCGCGTCGGGCCGATCGCGCAGCGGTCGCAGCTCGACCCGCGGGATCACGACGCGCAGCACCTCGGCCATCTCGGCGTGCGCGAGCGCGGCGCCTATGCAGCGCCGGATGCCACCCCCGAACGGCAGCCACGAATAGGACTCCGCGCCGTCGTCGGCGAACCGCTCCGGCCGGAACTCGTGCGCGCGCGGGTAGAGGTCCTCGCGGAGGTGCACGAGCGCGATCGAGGGATAGACCTTCACGCCCGCCGGGAGCTCCCAGCCGGCGACGGTCCGGGGCACCGTCAGCGTGCGCTCGGCAGCGTCGATCACGGGCCGCAGGCGCAGCGTCTCCTTGACGACCGCGTCGAGGTACTCATCGCCCTCCCCGGCTCCCAGCTCCTCGCGCAGGCGGGCCAGCACGGGCGGGTTGCGCAGCAGCAGCTCGAAGGCGAACGCCAGGGCGGTCGCGGTCGTCTCGTGACCGGCGCCGAGCATCGTGAACAGCTCGTCCCGCAGCTCCGCGTCGGTCATCGACCGGCCCTGCTCGTCGCGTGCGCGCAGCAGCAGCGAGAGCACGTCCGAGCGCTCCTCCAGATCCGGCTCCCCCCGGCGGCGCTCGATTTCCTCGTGCAGCACAGCGTCGGCCGCTCGCAGGCGCCGGGCGAACCTGCCGCCGGGGCTGAGCGGCCCGAGGTCGGCGCGGGCGGCGGGCGCGATCATGAAGATCGGGCTGCTGTCGATGACGGCCACCAGGCTCCGGCGCATGCGCTCGACCCGATCGGGCCGGGTGACACCGAATACCGCCCGGCAGATCACCTCGAAGGTGAGCGAGCGCATCCGCTCGCGCAGCACGAGCTGCGCGCCCGGGCGCCAGCCCGCGACCTCCCGCTCGGCCACGTCCCGGATGACCTCGCGAAACGCGGCCACGCGCGAGCCCTGGAACGGCGGCAGCAGGAGCTTGCGCTGACGCAGGTGCTCGGCGCCGTCGAGGATGAGGACGGAGTGCGGTCCGAGGACAGGCTCCATGAACGAGTTCGCCTCGCCCGCGAGCAGATCGGATTGATCGCCCGTGAACAGCTCGCAGATCGCTGCCGGATCGACGACGTGGACGCCCGTGCCGAAGCCGCTCATCCTCACCGTGAAGACGTCGCCATAGCGCGCGTGCCAGCCGCGCAGCACATCGAGCGGCCTGCGCCCGAAGCGCACGAGGTTCACCACTGCGGGGGTCCGAGGACCGGGTGGGAGCGCCATCGCGTCAGAGTCTAGAGCGCGCATCGCGCCCGGACGTCGCGCGCCGAGCGCCGGAGCGGGCCGGCTCGCAGGGCGCCTGCCGGGAAGGCTGCTCAGTACAGCCTCGACTTCCGCTTGACCGCGCCGTCGGTCCAAGACAGGACGCCCCTGAGCAGGCGCAGCGAGCCGGGCACGATCGTCGTTGCGCTATCGAGGATCCTGAGCCCGCGGCGATCGTGGCGGCGCACCTCGATCTCGGGTCCCGGCGGGGAGATGCACGCGAAGCCGAGGAAGTTCGTGCCTATCCAGGCGATCGCGCCATCGGCCTGCAGGGCCAGTGACCCCACCCCGAAGCACACGCTGTTTTCGATCGGCGTGGCGATCTGGAAGGTGTGCAGGCGTCCGTTGCGCAGGTCCATCTCGCCGACGTTTTCGTCGCTGGCCTCGACGTTCTGCACATAGGCCACGTAGGGGCCGGCGAAGTGGACGCGGTCGTATTCGTAGTGCTCGGAGCCCGAGAGGTAGAACGCGCGCCCCACGCTGTAGAGGCAGGCGTAGTCGTTCCCGTCGGCGCCGGTGAAGAGACGCGCGGCGGAGCTCTGCGCGATCGTCGCAGAGCCGCCGCCGGGGCGGCAGGAGACCCGCGCCGCGAGGGCCGCTGCCCCCGGTCGCCCGACCTTCGCCGCGCGGGGCGGGAGCGGCGCGATCGACCCGGCTTGAGCAGCCGCCGGTCCGAGCACCAGCGCAACGGCCGCCGCGAACGTGGCCGCGATCGCGGAGAGCCGCCGATCGCCCCTTCCAAGCATCGACTGCATGATCGCCCAAACAGCTCCCCGGCGGCGTCGTGGCGTGCTCATGCTGCGAGCTCTGCGGGAAGCCCGAAGCGCTCGAAGGCACGCGGGGTCAGGCACGCCGTGATCTCCTCGATCTGCCCGCCCCTCAGCGTGAGCACCGTGATCCCGTGCGCGAGCAGCCGCCGCTGGCTCTCGTCCGAGACGTACTGACCGAACGCAGGCGACCCCGTTCGCACGCACGGGCAGCAGGCGCCGGAGCCGCTCGCCGCGCAGCGCGCGCGGCCAGGAACGCGGCGACGGCGTCGCGGCCGCGGTACCAGGTGGGGATGGGCGGCATCGTGATCCGGGCGTCCTGCGCGAGCATCGCGACCACGGCCTCGACGTCGCCGCGCTCCCAGGCGTCGACGTAGCCCCCCACGAGCGCGCTCAGGCGCTCGTCGCCGAGCGCTCGCAGCGTTGCCTGCTGGCTCTGCGAGGGCAGCCGCTGATCGACGGAGCGGTGCGCGCGCTGCAGGGCGCTGTCCACGGACGCCGGCGAGGTGTCGAGCGTCTCGGCGACCTCGCGCGCGGAGAAGCCGAGCACGTCACGCGGGATGAGCACTGCGCGCTGCCTGGCCGGAAGGTGCTGCAGCGCAGCGACGAATGCCAGCTCGATGCTCTCGCGCCACTCGTAGCGCGCCTCGGGCACCGAGGGCCCGTCGGCGTCATCGGGAAAGGGCTCGACCCACGTCGACTCGGTCAGCGGCGCCGCGAGCGCGTCATGCGGATCGGCCGCGGGGCCGTAGTCGAGCGGGAGCACGCGCCGGGGGCGCCGCTCGATCGCCCGCAGGCACGCGTTGGTCGCGATGCGGTACAGCCAGGAGCGCAGCGAGCTTCGGCCCTCGAAGCCCCCCAAGCGCGCGCCAGGCGCGAGGCACCCGAGCGTCCTCCACCCCCAGACGGCCGCGACACGATCCGAAGGAGACCGAGCGCGAGATCCTCCAGGCGGCTGAGCAACTGCTCCGCGAGCGTCCGCTGTGAGACATCACGATCGAGCAGGTGATGCTGCCGCACGGGCCTGAAGCGGCCCGCCTTCTATGCGCATTTCCGTGATCGCAACGACCTCGTTCTGAGGGTCGTGCGGCACATCGGAGGCGAGCTTCTCGTGATGGCGAACCGCCGGCTGCAGGGCGATGATCCCGAGCGCGACCTCCCCGCGGCGCTCGAGGGGGTTCGCGAGGTGTACACGACCCACGGCCGCGTCCTGCGGGCGCTGGCGGACGCGGCTCCCACCGACGCGCGGGTGGAGGACGCCTACCGCGGGCTGGTGCAGGCGTTCATAGATGCCACCGCTGAGCACATCCGCTCGGAGCAGGCCGCGCGGCGCACGCCCCGCGACCTCGACGCGCAGGAGACCGCCCGTCCCCTCGTATGGCTCAACGAGCGCTACCTCTCGGAGGCCTTCGGCCACGGGCCACAGGACGACCCGGCGCGGGTGATCGGCGTCCTGTCGCACATCTGGCTGGCCACGCTCTACCGGCAGACGGGCGGCCTCGACCGGGACGCGTCGGCGTAGCCGGTCCCGGTGCGCTGTTTGGGCTGCCGTCGCCGTTGCGGGCTGGACAGCGGATCGGCGCCTGATCGCTGACCTTCCGTCGCCGCCACATGCCGGTCCTGCGACTGCGCCGGCGCGGCTGGCTGTTCTGGGAGGACCTCGCGTGCGGAGCCAACTTCTCACACCCCAGCGTGCTACTCGTCCTCGACGACCGCCCGGGGCAGGTCATCGAGCGGGTCAACCTCGACATGTACCCCGGCCTGCCGGCGGGCAATTACGTCCTCAACGCCAAGGTCGAGGTTGAAACGACCGAGCGCTTCTGCGGCACCGACTGCGCGTGGCGCGATCCCTTCGGGAACCTGCTCGCTTCACCCAGCCGCCCGACGGGCTGATCGTCGTGCCGTCGGCCGAGGAGCTGCAGGCCCGCTCCTGAGTGCTGCCGGCGCGGTCCGCCTCAGGGTCGGCACATCCTGAATCATGGCTGGGATCCCGGCCCGCTCGGCGCGGGCCGGGATCCTCTCAGTCAACCGGCTGGCTGCCGGCTGATGACGGCGGCTAGATGCCTTGCCCGTAGTTGCTGCAGCTCGCTTTGAACGACGGGTTCGGGCTCGAGCTGAGCTGGTTGAGCACGTTCTGCAGCGCGGGCGAGTCGTCGAACATGCCGATATGAGCGACGGGGTCGTTCGAGCACTGGTTCTGAATGGTGATGTTGGTCACGTTGGACCCGCTCAGGAACGCGTTGGCGTACGGCGTGACGACCTCATCGTGCGTGGTCTGTATCACCACGTAGCGCACTCCGGAGACGACGGGGTCACCGCTTCCGAACAGCTTCTGGATGAACGCGGAGTTCTGCTCCTGTTCGGGAAGCGCGGGCGCTCCGAGGAATTCGAGCAGACCTCCCACGATCCCGCTCGCAAACGGGAACACTCCGATGAGGTTCGTCAGCCCGCCGAGAGTCGTGCCGTGGTTGCTTGGTGACAGGCCGACGAGGACGTTCACCTTGGAGGCACCGCCAAGCCGCTTGATGTAGTAGTTGGGCATCATCCCGCCCTGGGAGTGACCGACCAGATCGACCTTCGCGGCGCCGGTTTTCGAGAGCACTTTGTTGACGAACGTCTTGAGTTCTTCAGCCGACTTTTCGATGTGGCCAAGCCCGTCGATACGAGGCCCGATGAAAGGCCAGAGTTCAAACGAGGCAAGCGTGGCACCGTAGTTGAACGCATACACGCAGTAGCCTTCGTTGGCGAGCAGCGGCGCGAGGGTGACCCAGTTGGATCCCTCGTCCGCAAGCGTCGCGTGCACGAGCACCACAGGATACGGATGCGCCGAGCTCGGTTTGCAGTTGTTGTTTGCGCCTTGCACCGTTTCCGGTTCCCACGTCTCATTCCAGACGGCGTCCCCGAGCGCGGTGCTGCCATATGGCACCGAGTAGTGCGCGCTAGCCGTCGCCGGCGCCACGACCGCCAGCAGCCCAGCGACCACTGCTACGGACATCATCGCCCTGATCTTCAGCATCGAATCCCCTCTCCCTTGGTTGTGCACATCGCTCTAGCTGCATCCCCTGGTCAAGCGTCGCCATCATAGTGCTGAAGGGCGCGGCGGGGGAGCGGCTGCGCTGCCGCGAGCTGCGGCCCTTCTCTGAAGACGGATCAACCCGTACTCCGCTCGCGCGTGGAGTCGGCAATCGGGTCAGCGGCAGACGATGCCGGCCACCGCCCGGGTGCCCCACGTCTACCCAGGGCAACACACGCACGTCCGGTGCAAGGGCCACCTCCGGCGGCATTGACGTCACGGTCACGTGCGCGGGAACGTCCGGCCAGTCCTGCTCGGGTGGCGTCACGCTCAAGACGACCGAGACGGTCCAGGGCACCAAGGTGCTCGCAGTCTCCAGCGCCAAGCACAAGGGCAAGCCCAAGCGCGACAGGGTGGCAGTGGTCGTCGGAATCGCGATCTACAAACTGAACGCCGGCCAGAGAATCACGCTGCACGTCAAGCTGAACGCCAAGGGCCGCGCGCTCCTGCATCGCTTCCGCAGGCTGCCCGTCAGAGTCGCGATCACCCAGCGCACCACCAAAGGCACGATCACCGTCTCCAGCGCCAAATTCACGCTCAAGCCGACAACGAGCAAGCACCGCAAGCACTAAGTGCCGCCGCGCGACCGCCCGATCAGAGGGCCACACCCGCGCTGGGGGGCGGCGGGGTACATGTCGCGATGAGGCCGTACCCTGCGCTCCATGGCCACGATCACCCTTCGCTTTGATCTGCCGACACATTTCCTGGGGGGCAAGGAGACGCGCGCGGGCTTCGTGCTGCTGGCGGCCATGCTCCTTTCGTTCCTGTTCATTCGCACGAGCTCGCGACTGATCCGCAGCCCGAAGGTGCCGTGGTGGCCGGGGAGCGTGACGACGAGCAGCGGGCTCCACCTGCATCACCTGGTGTGGGGGATCGTCACCATTCTGCTCACGGGTTTCCTCGGCTTCGCCACGCGACCAGAGAGCCCGTGGAACGAGATCCTGGCCGCCGCCTTCGGAGTGGGCGCGGGCTTGACGTTGGATGAGTTCGCCCTGTGGGTCTACCTGCGTGACGTGTACTGGACAGAGGAGGGACGCTCCTCGCTCGAGGCCGTTGTGGTGGCGTGCGCGATCGGTGCGCTGCTCATGCTTGGGATCGCCCCGCTGGACGTTCCCGCGGACACCTCCTCGGTGACGACCCTGGCCCTAACCGTCCTCGTCGACCTGCTCCTGGCTGCGCTCGCGATCGTCAAGGGCAAGCGGTTCCTCGGCCTGATCGGCATCTTCATCCCCGTCGTCTCGCTCGTCGGCGCGTGCCGGCTGGCCTCGCCCAGGTCACCCTGGGCGCGCCGCTTCTATCCCGCCGACGGGCACAAGCTGCACAGGGCAACGGCGCGCTTCGCGCGCATCGACTCGCGTCGCAAGCACTTCGCGGACGCGATCGCCGGCGCGCCCAACTCCCGGCCCTCGGCCTGAGGGCCGCTCCCCCGCCGGGCACGCCCGCGCCGCCATTGCCGCGGCAGCGCTGGCCAGGGAACGGGTCAGTAGGCGCATGCCGGTCTCACCCCGGCTGCACTCCCTCGCCTCAGGACAAAGCCACACCCCCACAAGCCGGACTACGGAAGAGCGACCCACGACCGACCGCGCGCCGGGGGACCTCCCTTGTGCGGATCGATACTTCGCCGACGAGCGTCCCAAGCGGAGTGGACATCTTTGGCCGCCGGCCCATAGCGCCACGCCCTCCCCCGACGGACGATGCTCGGGATGGCGCTCAGGCCCCTATCGGCGAAGGAGCTGGCCGAAACGCCGACGCTGTTCGCCAGCTTCATGGGCTACATGGACAGAAGCCACAAGACGTTCGGCCAGCTACTGGCGATATATCGGGAACGCAGCAAGGCGCTCCAAGCAGCCGAGGACCGAGCGGACGACCTACGGGTTGACCGTTTCATCCACGATATGGCGAGCGACAGGTGGAGGGCTGACGTGGTCATGCGGATAGGCGTGTTTGACGATACCTCGCTCGTGATCGACGGAATACATCGCGGCATCGCATACCTGGCGTGCATAGAGGAAGGGATCAGCCCCGACAGGCTTCCATCGCTGCATGTCAACTGCTGAAGAGCGACCAATGGTAAGAGGCACAACCTTTCGCGCCGCCTGTGGCCGGGAGGTGCATGCTACGGTTGATGCATCAGGTTGGACGTGTTGTCCAACATCGTAGTGCCAGCGCTCGTAGCCTTGCTCACAGCATCTCCGCGTTCGCAGCACACACCAACGCCGGAGGAAGACAATGGCTACAGGAACCGTTAAGTGGTTCAGCGACGACAAGGGATTCGGGTTCATAACGCCCGATGACGAGTCCAAGGACTTGTTCGTCCATCACAGCGCAATCATCGGTGAGGGCTATCGCTCACTCGCCGAGGGCGCAAAGGTCACCTACGACTCAGAAGCGGGTGACAAGGGACCAAAGGCGGCAAACGTCCAGGCCGCCTAGTTCCCTTCGCCCTGAGAGGAGACGACCTTGTCTGACCAGCCCACTGGCGATGACACTCTGGCGCTCGAGCACGAGACCGTAGATCGCCTCGCCAACATCGTCGTGACAGTTGTGCCCGCCGTTCTCCTGGGCGTCGCGATCTGGCTCGCGTGGGGAGGAGCGCTTCACTGGCAGGACCTTGTGGTTTTGGCGGTCAGCTATCTCATCACCGGCGTCGGGATAACCGTCGGCTACCACCGTCTATTCACCCACCGCAGCTTCAAGACCAGCCGCCCGGTGCGCGCGCTGTTCGCCGTGTTCGGCTCCGCCGCAGTGGAGGGACCGGTGATCGAGTGGGTATCCACGCACCGCAAGCACCACCGCTTCAGCGACCTTCCCGGCGACCCCCACAGCCCCCACACGACCGATCACGGTGCCGGTTGGCGAGGAGCACTGCGAGGGCTGCTCCACGCCCACGTCGGATGGATGTTCCGCGGCGTTGATCGCGCAAGCGAGGAGCGCTACGCCAAGGACCTGCTCGCCGACCCGCTGATCCGCGCGATCGATCGCACCTTCCCGCTCTGGGTCCTGCTCGGGCTCGCGTTTCCCTTCGGACTCGGGGTCGCGCTCACCGGTTCCCTCGTGGGCGGCCTGACCGGCATGCTGTGGGGCGGCGCTGTGCGCATCCTCTTCCTGCACCACGCGACCTTCTCGATCAACTCGCTGTGTCACTTCTTCGGCCGGCGGCGCTTCGCTACCGGCGATGAGTCGCGCAACCTCGCCTGGCTCGCGCTACCCACGTTTGGTGAGGCATGGCACAACAACCACCACGCCTTCCCGACGTCCGCGCACCACGGCCTCACCCGCTGGCAACTGGACCCAGGAGGCTGGCTGATCGACAGCCTCGAGCGGCTCGGGCTCGCATGGGACGTCGTGCGAATCGCACCGAGCACCCAGCGGGCGAAGCTCGCAGCCGGCCGCACGGGTTAGCTCGTCGGGGCGAGCGAGTGGGCATGAAGCATCGGGTGCTCATCGCATGCTTTCTCGCGGCCCTGATTGTGTCGCCGGGTACGGCCAGCGCGGCGTATGACCCGACGTTCACGGGCTTCAACGGTCTGCTCGCCCACCCGCGGGTGCCGCCCCCGGAGACCTTCTACTTCTCAGGCGGGGGCTGGGCCGTGATTCCCGAGCAAGGTGACGGCGGCTGCTCGAGGAACGCGAGCCTCTGGCTTACGCGAGCCAGGCCCCTCGGGCCCTACACGATCCGGGTCCTCTAGGCAGCGGCACCGTGCTGCTGCTGCTGCAGCTACCTGACCAACCGGACTTCCGCCGAGGTTTCCTTTCGCAGGCTCCTGGCGAACAGGTTGCCACCGCGGGTCAGTCGCTGGTGGGGCAGCAGGACAAGCCCAAACCCGTGCTGGGTCACCCACGACGCGAGCGGCGGCTGAGGGCATCCGGCCAGCACCTTGAAGGTGGCGCGGCTGGCAACGGACCCGAGGATCTCGCGGGCCTCCTGCAGCTCCAGTTCCGCTTCCTCTCTGATCGCGATGTTGTACGGACCCTCCCCGCCGGCGCGGCCCCATCTCGGGGGCCGGGCCTGTGGCGCGAGCGTCACGACGGACAACTCGCGCCCCGCGTTGGCCAGTTCGGCGGCCTCACGCAGAGCCGCAGCGCCCGTGCTGCTGCGCTCGAAGACGACTGCGACCCGCCCGGCGCCGGAACCGCTGTGTACCGACCCTTCCACCCGAGTTGCGTTGAGGCTGGTCATACCGGGCAACCTTAGCGAGCAAGCCGACGAGGCCGCAGAGGGCCTGGATTCCCGAGGTGATAGCTGTCAGGTGCCCGGCCCCTCGCATCTGGCGCGACGGGGCGGGCCGGCGGACTCGTGTTCGTCCTGCATGGGGCGCTGCAGGGACATCAAGACGCGCGCGGAAGACACGTACCTTCGTGCCAGCCGGCGCCCCCCGAACGCGTGGCCACAGGAAATCGTCGGGAAACTACGCTCTCGCCCAAATGGCGATCCGCCGATCTCTAGGAGAGCCTCGACTACGCCGAATCGACGATGAGCACTCGACAGACCACCGCGAAAGCAATCCAGCGCACCATGTCCTCGCGCGATGAGTTCGAACGCTTGTGCATGCGCAATCTCCTTGCCGACCCAACGGCGCGGGTGTTCTTCAAGGATCGGGAGAGCCGTTTCCTGCTCCTCAGCGCGGGTTTCGGTGCGGCCCTGGCGCCGGGACGACCGCTAGAGGACTTGATCGGGAAGACCGACTTCGACATTTTCAGCCGTCCGCACGCGACTGCTGCATTCGCGGACGAGCAGCGCGTACTCCTAACCGGCCAGCCGCAGGTCGACAAGGTCGAGTCCGAGACCTACCACGATCTACCCGATGCCTGGGTCTCGACGACCAAGCTGCCGCTCCTGGACGACGAGGGAAGATGCATTGGCACCTGGGGTTATTCTCGCAACGTGACCGCACAGATGGCGGCGGAAAAGGAGCTGGCCCACCGGGCGCTGCACGACGCGCTAACGGACCTACCGAATCGCGCGCTCACGATTGATCGCGCCGAACAGCTGCTGGCGCGCGCACGTCGGGCCCAGGCGTCGGTCGCTGCCATGTACATCGATCTAGACGGCTTCAAGAACGTCAATGACACCTACGGTCACCCGGCTGGTGACGAGCTGCTCAAGGCCGTGGCCGAGCGTCTAAAGCTCGCGATCCGTGAAGGAGACACCGCGTCTCGTCTTGGCGGCGACGAGTTCGTGATCCTGATCGAGAGCGCGTCGCTCGATGTCGGGCCGGAGGTGGTCGCTGAACGGCTGCTCGAAGTCCTGCGCGAGCCCTACCAAATAGCCGGTCGGCAGCTCCGTGTCACGTCAAGCATCGGCATGGCGACAGGGTCGCGGGCGAACGCGGAGGAGCTGCTCCAGGACGCGGACATTGCGTTGTATGAGGCGAAGGCCGCGGGACGCGACCGCTATGTCATCTTTCGCGAGCAGATGCATGCGGTGGTGCAAGACCGCCGGATGCTGGAGATGGACCTCGCGGAAGCAGTCGAGCGTAAACAGCTCTTCCTCCTCTACCAGCCCACGTTCCACCTCGCCAGCCAGGCGATAACCGGCGTCGAGGCATTGATCAGGTGGCAGCACCCCACCCGCGGGGAGCTCGCGCCGGCCGTGTTCATCCCGCTCGCCGAGCGCAGCGGGCTGATCGTGGCCATCGGCCGCTGGGTCTTGAAGGAGGCCTGCCACGAAGCAGCCAGGTTGCGCGAACGCGGGCACGAACTCAACATGGCCGTGAACATCTCGGCGCGACAGCTCGACAGCGACGAGCTACTGGACGACGTCAAGAGCGCGCTTGCCGAAAGCCGCCTACCCCCGGAGCTCCTAACGCTCGAGGTTACCGAGACCGCTCTCATGTGCGACTCAGCCGCGAGCGCGAAGCGCCTGCACACGCTCAAGCGGCTCGGCGTGCGCATCGCCATCGACGACTTCGGCACCGGCTACAGCTCACTCGCCTACCTACAACAGTTCCCGGCCGATCTACTCAAGATCGACCGCTCATTCATCCAAGCCATCGGCCAACCACACGACTCAGCCGCACTCATCCACATGCTCGTGCAGCTCAGCACCAGCCTCAAACTCGCCACCGTAGCCGAGGGCATCGAGCAGCCGGACCAGCTCGACCTCGTCCGCCGCGAACGCTGTGACTACGTCCAGGGCTATATGTTCTCCCGGCCAATCACGCCGGAGGCGCTGGAGCAACTCCTCGCGGAGTCGGCTGTGCCTGGTCGAGTCTGATCCTTGGGCTTGTTTGTCCCGGCTGTATGACCGAGCTGAAGGATCCCTTGGCGACCATGCCCAGGTGGATCCCGCAGTGATCGCGACCGTGTAGCGACCGGGCTTCAGCTTCTTGGCGGTGGAGATGCGTCCCCGGAAGCGCATCTTGTCAGCCCCTGGATGGGCGCGCACGCTCAGCGTGCCGGCGGTCAGCCCAAGCGTGCACCGCGGTTTGTGAGTGTTGCCTTTGGGTGGGGCGAGCGCACCTCTTGCCGATCCGGCGCCCGACGGACAGAGCCGTGAAGCTGAACCGAACGGTCGCGGATTGATCGAGGTTGAACTTGAATGTCGTGCCGATCGGTGGCTTTCTGCTCCGGGTGAGCTGCCCCAGGGCGCTACCAGCGCGCCACGTCCCTGCGGACTGCGACACGCCCGCTTAGTCATGCGCGGCCTCCCAGATCGGAGGGAAGGGAGATACAAAGTCAAGAGAGGTCCAATGACCGCCATAAGGGACCTCGCGTCGCCGCCGATCGACACTGCTCGCCGAGTCGCTGCACGCAAGCACGGAGTCGATATCGAGGTTCGCGGCTGGCGCCAGTTGATGGACAAGCCGGGCGGGAAGCAGCGCTTGGGCTAGAAACAGGCCGGCGGCCTCCGCCTTCCGTCAGCGTTTGTGTTTCTTGGCTGGCGGGCGTTGAACACCGCTCTCAGCGGAACGAGGACTGCCCCGCCACCTCGACGCCTCCGTCAGCGCGCAGGCCACAAGCGGAAGACCTACAACGAGGCCGCGCAAAGCGGCCCGAGCGCCGTGCCAGCGCACCTCATGCGACCGCGAGCCGTCCGATCCACCGGGAAGGAAGGCGACGATGTCTGGGCGCCGGCCGGCTTCGGCGTCACCGGGTCCCGAGCTCCCGAAACAGCAGCTCATACCCGAGCAGACTCCCGTTTCGGTCCAGGATCGGCTGCCGTGCTACGGCTACCACGGCGCGCCCGGCTGACGCCGCAGCGGCCCCAGGGCCGGCGACCCGCTGCGCCTTCCTCCAGTGATGGGCCCACACACGAGATTGTCGGCTTGCTCTGATGGCACCTTGAGTTGGCGGAGACCACCGTGGACTCCAGCGAAGACGAGGGTTCTCGGCGCCGACCTCTAGGAGGGTCTAGCGAAACGACTAGCGAAACTCGCGGTCGCAGGGCGGCTGGTGCCGGGGCTTCTAGGCGGTTAGCTGGGTGACGAGTAGTACGACCCCGAGTGCGATCAGCGCCACGCCAGCGAGTCTCTCGGCAGCCTCGCGCATTCGCTCGCCGACGCGGGCGCCGATCCGCACGCCGATCTGTGTGACGACGAAAGCCTGCGCTCCGATCGCAACGGCCATTGCCGCGATCGGCAGGTGGAGGAGTCCCGCACTGAAGCCGATCGCCAGGCCGTCGAGGCTGATGCTCGCGCCGAGCGCCATCGCGCTCCAGACTCCGCGTTGGGTCATGGAGAGCAGTCGCTCGCCTTCGCTCTCGTCGCTGTGGGAAAGAAGCAGGTAGGCACCGAGTGCTCCGATCACCCCGGCGGCAATGTAGTTGGCGACGCCTCCTATCGCGTCGCCCAGAGGGACACCGAGCGCCACGCCGATCAGCGGCATCGCCGTCTCGAAGGCGGCGAACAGAAGCGAAAGCTGCAGGCGCTTGTGATGCGGGAAGCCTGCGATGCCGAGCACCACGGCGACCCCGAGCGTGTCGAACCCGAGCGGCGCGATCAGCGCGATCAGCTTGAGCGTCGAGCCGGACACGCGATTAGCGTATGGCCGGCGACAATGGTGCACGGTGCCGGCGAGGGAGAGCTAAGCCGCGAGCGGCACGGCTCGCGCCCTGGCGAGCGCGCAGGAGAGCTTGGCGAGGATCGTCAGGTCGGCGTGTAGCCGGACGCGCTCGATGCGACGCACGCGGAGCGGGGCGAGCGCCCATTCATGCTTGAGTCTGCCGAACTCGCGCTCCACCGCGCCCCGGTTCCGGTAGAGGCTCTTGAAGCGCAGCGTCTCACGCGGGATGAGCGGATGCAGCCGGTCGGCCTTGATCCAGACCGATGCGGGCTTGCATTCGCGGGTCGGGCAGCGCCACTT
>CALAQT010000034.1 GCA_937888775.1 uncultured Actinomycetes bacterium
TCGCCATCGCCGGCGCCTACGAGTCGCTCTCCCTGTGGTGGCACGAGCATCCCGACGTTCCCCCCGAGGAGCTGGCGGATTGGCTCCTCGACTTGATCTGGCCCGGACTGGAGCAGCTCATCGCGCAGCTCGCTGCCTCATCCTGACGCAAGCACGTGGCGCGAAAAGCGGCCGCACCAGCCGCTCTCAAGGCTGCCGTGCCCCCTCCACGAATCCAGCCCACGTGCAGGCACTTCCGAGATGGCGAGACCCGGACTCGAACCGGGGACACCACGATTTTCAGGGACGGGTAACTGGGCCAGGAAAAGCCAGAAAAGTCCTGCAAATCGGCGGTTCGCGGGTCAAGCGCGCCATGCCTCGATACCCGTGGTTGCCGGTAGTTGCCGGCGGCTTAAGGACGTGGCGGCGCCGCCACGTCCTTTTCGGCCAGCGCCCCGTGCCCAAACCTCCGGGCGCCGCGCGGCCGGCGAAACGAGAGCGCAGGTCGGCCCCCGACGGCCTCGCTCAGCTTCTTGCATCCCGCGATGCTCCCAGAGCCCGCCCGGGGCAAGCGCTCACGTCGCATCACGGTTTTGGCACCCTTCACCCTACGCGAGTCCGGAATCGAGTTTTCGAACCCTACGCGCTCCGCAGCGCCGTCCACCAGTCCTCGGGGTCGCTCAGGCGCGCGCCGCCCGAGCCCGTCGCGCGGTGCGGTGCGCGGCCGCGCTCCAGCACTCGGCCGCTGCCCGGGTCGAGGATCAGAACCTTCGTCTCCTGCGTGGAGCAGTCGACACCAGCCACGAGCGTCTTCATGTCCCTCCTGTGGTTCCCTGCCCAGCGTTGGCCTATTGTGATGGACAGCGGACCGGCGCCTTACGTCGCGCACCGGACCGACGACAGACCGAGGAGCGGAGACCGACCGTGACCGCATACGAGCCGCGACCCGAGCATCGCTTCAGCTTCGGGCTGTGGACGCTCGGCAACGTCGGGCGCGATCCCTTCGGCGATCCGACGCGTGCGCCCGTGGATCCGATCGACACCGTCAAGCTCCTCGGCCAGCTGGGGGCCTGGGGCGTGAGCCTGCACGACAACGATCTCGTGCCGTTCGACGCCTCGCCAGCGGAGCGCGATCGAATCGTCGCGCGCTTCAGCGCGGCCGTGGCGGACGCGGGCATGTGCGTCCCGATGGCCACCACCAACCTCTTCACTCACCCCGTCTTCAAGGATGGGGCGTTCACGTCCAACGACCGCGACGTGCGTCGTTTCGCCCTGCAGAAGACGATGCGCGCGATCGACCTCGGCGTCGAGCTCGGGGCCACTACCTTCGTGCTGTGGGGCGGCCGCGAGGGCAGCGAGGTCACGGTCGCCAAGCCGCCAATCGACGCGTTCACCCGGTACCTGGAGGCGATCGACTTCCTCTGCGGCTACGTGCGCGATCAGGGCTACGAGCTGCGCCTGGCGATCGAGCCCAAGCCGAACGAGCCGCGCGGCGACTCGTTCCTTGCCACGGTCGCCCACGCGCTCACCTTCATCGACCATCTCCAGCACCGCGAGATGGTCGGCGTCAACCCCGAGGTGGCCCACGAGACGATGGCCGGCCTCAACTTCGTGCATGCGGTCGCGCTTGCCCTGTGGGCCGGCAAGCTCTTCCACATCGACCTCAACGCCCAGCGGATGAGTCGCTTCGACCAGGACCTGCGCTTCGGCCAGGAGGACATCAAGGAGGCGTTCCTGCTCGTGCGCCTACTCGAGACCTCTGGCTACGCGGGTCCGCGCCACTTCGACGCGCACGCGCTGCGCGTGGAGGATCAGGATGGGGTGGCAGAGTTCGCCCGCGGCTGCATGCGCACGTACCTGATCCTCGCCGAGAAGGCCCTCGAGTTCGACTCCGATCCCCGCGTAGCCGAGGCTCTCGCGGCCGCTCAGGTGCCCGCACTCGCAGCGGCGACCATCGGCCCTTACACGCCGGAGGCCGCCCACGCCCTCAGCCAGGAGGCGTTCGCACTCGATGCCCTGGCGGCGAGGGGCGCGGGCCACGAGCGAATCGATCAGCTGGTGGTGGAGCATCTGCTCGGCGTGTAGGTGGGCTCGTCGCTCTGACTCTCAGGCCAGATGCGGCATGACCTCAGCGGCGATCAGCTCGAGATGGTCAACGTCATCAAGGTCGATCACCTGCAGGTAGGCGCGCTGGGAGCCAGCCTCGGCGAAGGCCGCCAGCCGCTCGATGACCTCGGTGGGGCTGCCCGCGGCACCGGTGCTGTGGGGTGCATAAACCCGATCGGGCACGGTTCTAGGCCGCGACGGTGTACTCGTGGATGAGGCCGCCGAGCCGGTCCTGCCTGTGGATCGTGGAGGCTGGTGGGCTTGTCGTGGTTGGCGGCGGGTGCCGGGGTTCGGGGGGTGCGAGTTCGAGCGCCCGGTGGGGCCTGTGGGTGTTGTAGTGGTCGACGAACTCGGCAAGCATGTGTTGTAGGTGCCGGCGGTTCGGGATCAGGATCCAATCGAGGCACTCGCGTCTGATGGTGCCGACGAATCGCTCGGCGACGGCGTTGGCCTTTGGGGACCTGACCGGTGTGCGGATCACACGGACGCCCTCGGCGTTGAACGCCGTGTCGAAGGCGCGCGTGAACTTGCCGTCGTTGTCGCGGATCAAGAACTCCAGGGGTCGCTCGCGTTCGGGGAGCGAGGACACGAAGTTCCTCGCTTGCTGGGTCGTCCATGCGCCGTGTGGGTTCTCGGTCAGGCCGGCGAGGTGCACGCGCCGGGTTGAGAGCTCGATGAAGAACAGCACGTAGATCCGTCGCAGCGTGATGGTGTCGACCGTGAAGAAGTCGCACGCGATGATGCTCTGCGCCTGTCCGCGGATGAACTCGCGCCACGACGGCCCGCGACGCTCTCCGGCAGGTCCGACCCCGGCGCCGGAAAGGATCTTACGGACGCTCGTCGGGGAGATCTGGATCCCGAGGCCAAGCATCTCGCCGACGATCCGCCGATACCCCCACCGCGGGTTCTCCCGCGCGAGCCGCAGCACCAGGCCGCGAACCTCCCGGCTGACCTTGGGGCGCCCGGGACGCCGCCCCGGATACCTCCACCGGCGCGCCACGACCCGCCGGTGCCATCCGAGCAGCGTTTCCGGGGTGACGAAGAACGAGCTCCACCGCGCCCGCGGGAGCAGCCGGCTCGCCGCAGCCAAGAACGCACGGTCAGCAGGTCGAAGTGCCGGGCGTGATATCTGCCGGCGCAGCACAGCAAGCTCATGGCGCAGGACGACGATCTCAAGCCCCTTGTATTCAGACGAGCGGAAGCACAGCAACACGAGCGCCATCCCGCGTCCGAACAGCACATACAGGAACGACGCCAGCACCGATCCCTCCCATCATCGATAGAGCCAGCGACATTACGGGCTAGAAGGACTCCAGACCGCCCACCCGGACGCACGATCGGGTTTATGCACCCCACACCCGTCCTCGCTGGCCTGTTGGACAACGTCGAAGCGCCCAGGCTGAAGCCCGCGAAGCCACCTGAACCGCCCGGCTTGTGTGGAGCTTGCCGAAGTGAACGTGCGTGTTTCTACGGGCTTCGATCGAGCGGCCTAGAACTAGATTTGATCGATAGTGCAATAACGCTCGACGGTCCAAGGGAGAGTCCTCAGATGAGCACAACCACGCCCGCACCCAACGCACCGGTCGGCGATGCCGCGCGTGTCGCGACGGCGCCGATGACGGACGTGCCGAGCGCGTCCTCGACGCGTGAAACCGCGGCCAGGTACGTCTGGGCGGTCACCCGGCTGTGCATGGGCTGGGTTTTTCTGTGGCCCTTCCTCGACAAGATGTTCGGGCTCGGCCACGGAACCCCCTCGGCGAGTGCGTGGATCGACGGCGGCAATCCGACGAAGGCCTTTCTAAGCGGCTCCGTCGGCCCGTTCTCCAGCATCTATCACAGCATCGCCGGCGCTGGATGGGTCAACTGGCTGTTCATGGTCGGCCTGATCGCGATCGCCGTCTCGCTGCTCCTCGGGGTCTTCATGCGTCTCGCGTGCGGAGCCGGCGCTCTGCTGGTGCTGCTGATGTGGAGCGCGACGCTGCCGCCCGAAGACGACGTCTTCATGGACAACCACATCATCTACGCCCTGCTCCTGGTCGGCCTCGCCCTAGTTGGCGCCGGGAACACACTCGGAATTGGGCGCTGGTGGGCACGCACCAACCTCGTCAGACGCTTCACCTGGCTCTCCTGAGTCCTCTAGTGAGCGACGCGCCAGCGCTACCCCAGACGGTCGGTCAAGCTGCACTTCTTGACGTTCGGTTCGGGCTCTTCTTCGACTGATGGCGCGCCACACGTCAGCCTGTGGGGTGCATAAAGCCGATCGCGCCCGTTGATGAAGGCGTTTTGGGCTGATCGAGCCCGTAATGTCGCCGGCTCTGTCCGTCGGGGAGGGGTCGGTGCTGGTGTCGTTGCTGTACGTGATGTGCTGGCGTCGCAACTTCACGCCACGACCAGATCGTGGCCACGGGCGACGCCCGCGGCGCTCAAGTCTGCTCATAGGTCGGGACGATCAGTGCGCGGGCCAAGGTGTGGCTGAAGAGGTTGAACCCCAGGATGGCCGGAGCGGCGTCGGCGCCGATGCCGAGCTTCTCCAGGTCCACGGCGTGCACCGCGAGCACGTAGCGGTGGGGGCCGTGGCCGGCGGGGGGAGCAGCGCCGATGTAGCGGGCGCTGCCGGCGTCATTGCGGAGCGTGATCGCCCCGGCGGGCAGGTCTGGGCTGCCGGGGCTGCCGGCACCGGCGGGCAGTTCGGTGACGTCGGCCGGGATGTCGGCGACCGCCCAGTGCCAGAACCCGCTCCCGGTCGGCGCGTCGGGGTCGTAGCAGGTCACCGCAAAGCTCTCGGTGTCGGCCGGGAAGCCCGACCAGGACAGCTGCGGGGAGAGGTCCTCGCCGCCGGCGCCCATGACGCCGGAGACCTGCGGCGGGGACAGCGGTTGCCCGTCGACGATGTCGGTGCTGGTCAGCGTGAAGGAAGGAACCTTGGGCAGAAACGCATATGGCAACTCGGGTCGCTTGGTCGTAGTCATTGCGAGTCCTTCCGTCGAAGGTCATCGGCCGCCCGCGGGCAACGCGCCATCTGGCGCGCTGCACAATATAGGGGGCGCCCGGCCGGCAACCTCATCCACACGCGCCCTCCCGAACCGGACACCCGGCTAACGCTATCCCCACAAGCGCAACCAGAACAAGCACCCCGCCAGCGAGCAAGCGGCCCGACGCGAGCGGGCGTGGCCTAACGACCTCGGCTCGCACTGCCAATACGACCAAGACCAGCGGCGCCGCCAAGACCCCCCGCCTTCCTAGTAGTGCCCCACCGCAGAACGCTAAGATCGCCCACGCCCCGAGGATGACTCCGAGCGGAGCCCACAATGCCATGACAGCCACGAACACCGCGGTCGCGGCGACCAACATCCCACCTGTCAACGCGGACCGGGGACGAGACGGGGGATCCCGGTTTCGTAGCGGCCTCGTTCAGCACCCGCCCCCTTCCCTTCTTTTTAGCGCCATGCAATATGGGTTGCCCCGCTTCGCTTCATTTTTGAGTTCATAGCCCACGACGGTGTTTTCCAAGAATTCTTTGGCGCCTCTGTACCATTCACCAAATTCCTCCCGAGTTTCACGCGCGCAGTTGCTGCGAGGTTAAGGTAAGAATTTGTGGTCGGACTGACCACATAGTCCCGCGCGCGGGACTCGCGGTTCGCCCCTGACGTCCGCATCATTGATCGGCGCTTTTACGTCCTCGCACCACGGTAGACGCTCGCTGGGACCACTCGCCGCCGTCAAGCTCTAGCCATGTCGTGACGCGGCTAGGCCGAACGCCGCCGACCGGCCGCGACAGCTACGCCCACATGGGCCAGGCCCGGCCGAACGCCGCGCGGGGCTCGATCCACGCTATTTTCGTTTCCTCCATCTGCGCACGATCTGTGAAACAACCGGGTCTCGTGCCGACCAGCTCAACGTCCGCGGGCGGTCAACCCAGCGTGCAAACGGTCGCCCCCGCAAACGAGAACACGGGAAAAGCCGGGATCAGCAGGACCCGAGCAGTGGCCGAAATCCGGTGCGAGAGCCCAACGCGCCTCAGCGAGACGTGGCCTCGATGACTCGAGCGTCACCCGAGAGACGAAGCGGGCCGCCTATTCGACCTAACCCGCGACGGACAGAGCGGGGACCTTCGTACTGGCCGTCAGCGTCTAGCATTCGGCTGTGCTGAGCGAGCCGGCGCCCGGGGGGTTGCCGGGGGGAGTCCAGTTCGATTGTGGTCACGTGATCGGTGAGCACCGCAGCCTTCATCGACATCCAGGTGCAGGTCTACGCCATCTGCGCGGAGATGATCTAGGCTCGCTCCCGCTCGCGCTGCTGCTCCCGCTCGGGCTGGGGTGTGGTGTATGCCGGTTCCTCCCCACGGGCGATGTCAAGGGTCCGCGCCAGGCCCCGTCGGACCTGCAGCTCCATCAGTCGCTGGACGACCATACGGGCCGACAGGACGACTGGGACCCACCGCGGCGAGACGATGCGCCGCGAGCGACGCGCGATCCCACGCTCGAGGGCGTCGATCGCCGGCTCGACTGGCGCGACGGGCATGTGTCCGTGTCCGCCTAGCGGTAGTCTCGCGGCGGCTTCGGTGGCAAAGCCGCGGGATGTCATCTCTGTGTCGAGTTCGGCGTAGTAGGCCACCCCAACCCGCGCGCCCGACGGCCGCAGCTCGATGCGCAGCGAGTCGCCGAGCGACTCCACGGCAGCCTTGGAGGCGCAGTAGGCGGACATCAGCGGCATGTGGATCGCGGCGGCCACTGACGCCGTCACGAGGAAGTACCCCTGGGGATGGGAGACGTGGGGACCGGCGGCCCGCACGAGGTTGTAGGTCCCCATCAGGTTCACCGCAAAGGTGGCATCCCAGACTGCCGCATCGCCGTCGATGAGGGTCATCTGCGCGCCGATTCCCGCGTTGGCGATCGCGACGTCCAGGCCTCCGAGTTTGTCGACGGCTGCCTCGACCGCCTTCCCCATCTGGGCCCGGTCGGCGACGTTGCACTCAAACCAGGGCGCGTGATCGCATGTCGCGGCCACCTCGGCCAGCAGGTCGGGCTCCAACCCCAATAGGGCCACATGCGCGCCTCGCTCGTGCAGGCGCCGGGCGGTCAGGGCGCCGATTCCGCGTGCGGCGCCGGTGATCAGCACGCGTCGGCCCTGCAGGGATGGTTGGGCACGGCTCATTGGCGTGGCTCCTGTGTCTGACGGCGGTTGGTGATGGATTGAAGGGCCCGCATCGAGCGTGACGGCGGGCCGGGGGGCAATAGGTCGGGCTGAATGCGGAGGGCGTTGGCGGTCATGGCCAGCATCTCGTAGTGGCCGACGAGCAGGCACATCTCGATCAGCTCAGCGTCGGACAGCATGGCCCGAAGCGGGCGCCAAAGCTCGTCGGGAAGCGTGCTCTCGACGTGCAGCGCATCGGCGGCGCCCAGGAGCAGGGTGCGCCGGGGAGACCAGCCCTCCGCGCTCGGACCCCGTCCCACGCGCTCGATCTCCTCAGCACTCAGTCCTGCCAGCTGGCCCAGGCGCTGGTGGTGTTGCCACTCGTAGTCACAGCTGCAGTTGTGCGCCACGCGCAGGATCAGCAGCTCGCTGTCGATGCGCGGCAGCACGCCGCCGGGCATCAGTGCGCTGGCGAAGCGCAGCCACTTGCGAAACACCCCACGGTGGCGCGCGAGCGTGGTGAAGATGTTCGGCGGCCCACCGCCGGTCAGGGCACCGATCAGCCGGGTGATGGCGAAGTTCAGGCGGCCGATGTCCTCAGGCCCGCCCGGGGTGATGCGGGCGAGCTGGCCGGAGGCCACCGGCCGGCCGGGAGCCCTCTCACCGTCGGTGAGACGATCCTCCGAAGAGCAGGCGCTCATGCCGACCTGCGGACGGGCAGCCCGGCGGAGCGGAGATGATCGGCGGCGAGGCCAATGATTGGCTCGCGCAGCCCGGCCAGCTCGTCAAAGGCGCCGGTTGCGACCCGCACCGTGACCAGCGAGGAGATGGCTCCGACCAGCGCCTCGCAGGCAAATCGCTGGCGCGCATCGTCCTCCGCGCCGAACACCTCGGCGATGACGTCAACGAAACGCGTGTAGACCGCGTGGCGTCGTTGCAGGGCCTGCGGCCCTGCCGCGTATACCTCGATCAGGAAGGTCCGGGCGAACGCGCGCTCGTCGGCCAAAAGGGCGAGGTAGACGTCCAGCGCCTGTCCGAAGCGCTCGAGCGGGTCGCCGGGGAGAGACTCGAGTACCTGACCGAGGCCATCGACCATGATCTCGACGCCGGCGTCATAAGCCGCGAGGAAGCAATCCTCCTTGTTCTCAAACTGCTCGTAGAAGGCCTTGGTGGACACGCCGGCCCGGGCCACCACGTCGGCCACCGACATCCGTGCGAAGCCCCGATCCGCCACGACCTCGGCCATGGCGTCGAGGATGCGCCCGCGCTGGGAGGCACGCACCTGCGCCCGCGTGAGGCGGTGGCGCCCCCTGGGCAGGGGCGTGACATCACGCGGGGGCGCCATCCGCCTAAGCCTATCATTTGGAAACAGCACCTTTTCTACATGCGTGCCTACCACACCCTGCGTGAGCTCGGCGAGGAGGCACTGCAGCCAGCATGAGGAGCCCTGCGCGCGCGAAAGCCCTCCCTCACACAGATGCGCCGCGGCCAGCTCCCGCCAAGACGATGCCGACACCCACGGGTGCAAGGCCTACAAAGACTGAGCAGCCGCAACGCTTCCCCCAGCGGGAACCACACCCCATAACCATCATGTCACCGACCCGCCGCCCGGCGCGGTCGCGGACCGAGTTAAGCATGGGCGCCCGCGCGCACAAGAGCGACCACCCCCGGCCCCACAACCACTCACCACCAACAAGCCCTAACCGCACTTGACAGGCGGGACCCTGCACAGATAAGCCGTCTACGAAGACCTCGGCGGCGCTCGCTGTGACGGCTGCGGAAGGCGCTGGGAGCGCTGAGGCGGAGCGGAGCGCGCCGCGGGCGAGCGATGACCTTCGGGTTTTTGGACCCCACCCTTAGCGGATCCAGTGAGGGCCTCGGGGATTTGTGCGACAGGCACGCGTGAATCCGGTAATCCGTGGGCTGTTCACTACCTGACGATGACCCAGTTGCGTACGTTGCGGCGTCCGGTCCGGCGACTGCGACGCTGGGCGCGATCCTCCGGGCTGAACGCCTCGTCGCCTAGCTCGAGGCAACTGTCGATGTCCGGCGTCTGATCGTCAGGCTCAACCCACTCGTGCAGACAATGTGTCGCGGAGCCCAGCAGCCAAGAGCTGCTCTGCAAATGCTCGCCTAGCTCAAACCAGGCATCCGAGTGGACATGATCGTGGGATAGCAGTCCGTGCGCCTGCTCGACCGCGTGACGCATCTGCTCGTGGAACTCGTCGATCCGCGCGGTGGCTGTAGCGCGCGCTTCGCGCCACCTGCGGTGTTGTGGTGACTCCGGCGGCGCTCCTGCCTGACCGGCTCGGCGAGCGCGTGCGAGTCGGCGGCGTCCTCCGTCGGTAAGCGTCCAGACGACGATTCCGTGGCGCCGCCCGGCCGCTAGCATCCCCGCGTCCTCAAGGGCGGAGAGCTGGGGACGCAACCGACGGGTCGTCCACGATCCGTGAACGAGCCCCAGATGGTCAACGATCTGCGACAGCGGCTCGCCTCTGACTTGACTTGTACCGGCGGCCTTGGCGCTCCGATGGCGTTCGGCCCGCTCGACGGCCGCGAGCAGCATCGGGTCTGAAACGGGCTCAAGCGGTCGTAGGCCACCTTGGGCTGGTCCGCGATGAGCCTCTCCAAGGTCGGCCGGGCGCGCAGCGCTGGCCGACCCGCTGCTCTTGTCTTGCTGCTCGTCGCCCTGTGTGGACATCACGCCGCTCCTTCGCTCGGAGGCAAGCGAGGAGACCGATCGGCCGCAGGCTCGGCCCGCCGCCTGAAGCGCTGCGAGACAATGAGCGGCGCATCGAGGCATGCTCCTCGTTGCCGGGCCCCGGGGCGTCATCAGCGCCGCCGGGGCCGCTATGTCTGGGCGGCGACCATAGCTCGCGACGCCCACGAAAGCGAGCGACGACGGCGACCGGCTGCGGGTCAAACCCTCAACCACCCTCAGGTTTAGGACGTGAAAAGGACGTGGCGCGAAAAACGGCCGCAGCAGCGGCTCCCAGAGTTGCCCCGCCCCTCGACAAACCCAGCCCATATGCAGGCACTTCCGAGATGGCGAGACCGGGACTCGAACCCGGGACACCACGATTTTCAGCCATCGCGGTGCCCTCCATTTTGCTCGCTCCCGGAGCCTACATCGGGGCCGCTTTCTCGGTCGCGCCGAGCCCAGTTCCGTAGCCGAATCACCTGTATCTAAGCCAAAAGCAAGTCCCTCCGCGATTTGCTCGGCGGGGTCGGCGCGCGGCTTACCGGGATCGAGCCCCAGCCGCGCGATACCGCCGGTTGCCGGTGGATACCGGGGGGTTTAGGACGGAAAAGGGGGTCTTCCGTCCTAAACCCCCCGGCAAGATCGATACGCAAGCCTGCGACAGCGAGCGCATTCGACGAGGCGCCGATTGTTCTACAAGATCGGAGGCCTGCTCGCCTCGACCGCCAGCTCGGACAGCTTGATGGCCTAGCCGCGCCGAACCTCGAGATCGTGCACGGGGGCCCCGGGGACCTTATCCAGGAGCAAGACCTGCCGAGCCTCATCCGAGAATCGCTCGACGAGCTAAAAGCCGTTACCGCGGGCCGATAGTCGCCGGTTATCCTCGCCGAGCACTCAAACCGTCAGACTGTGACTCAGCGGGTCAGGAGCTTGGGGCGAGACGGCGGCGCGCCTTCTGCAGCGATGGGACCGCGTTCTTCGCGCCGCTGAGCACACGAGCGCGCACGTCCACGCTGGCCTTCTTCGCGGCGATCGTGATCTCCTCACCGCTTGCCGGGTTGCGGCCCTTGCGTGCCTTCTGCGCGGGCTTCAGGCGTACGGTGAGCTGTACCAGGCCGCCGATCTTCACCCGCTCGGCGTCCCCAATCTGGTCGAGAATGACCGCCTCGAGCGCGGCGAGTGCGTTCTTTGCGTCGGTCTTGCTCAGGTTCGCACGCTCGGCGACGGCAGCGGCAAGTTGGGCTTGGGTCAGCATCGGATCTCCTCAGCGGTTGCTTGGTCGACCGTGAGTAAAGCCGACCGAGCGGACGCGGTGGGCGGCCGATCAGCCACTGGATCCGCTGCGCGGACGCAGTGCGCTGCGGCATGTGCGGGCGCCGCATGGAGGGCTTCCGCCAAAAGGGCTCCATGCCAGTACGTCCGGGGGGCGCAGCGCGGCGCGCCACCATCTACGCCGATCACCCCCATCGCAGAATGCTCGGGCTGGGCCTGTCGGCACACCTGCACGCACGAGGAAGACGCACTGAGCTCTCTCTCATCCCGCAGCGACAATAGTCATCTCTTGCCAGCCCACAGTGCCGACCGTTACCCTCAACTCAACGATGAGTAAGACCTCAACCAGAGGGTTAGACTCGCGCATAGCCGCGGGAGATGTAGACATCCAGGTCCACTTGTCCACCCGCCCGCGCGCTGAGTTCATCGCGCGAGCCGCCCGTCCGAAAATGGGCTCAATATGTACGCGGTGCAAGCCTGATAACTGGCCATGACAACGCAACTGACATCCCGGCCGTACGGCGACGGCTACGAGCTCGTCGCCGAGGAGCGGGTCGTGGGCAAGTTGGTATGGGTTGCCGCGCGCTTGCCCGAGCGCCAGAGCGCGGGATGGTGGCTTGAGGTTCCGGGGGCGGGGAGCGAGCTCATCTACAGGGTGCCCGCGAAGCTCGCCGGCGAACCCGATCGAGCGCGGCGAGCCGGTGAGCCGGCGTCGCTAGGTCTTGCGCTGGCGATGATGGCCGACCGCGCGGAGGGCCTCCTCGACCGCGCCGCGCCGCGGCGACAGCCAGAGCGAGACATATAGCCCGGCTTGAACCGCGCCGTGGGTAAGACTCGCGGGTTGCCTACACCCCTGCGGCATGATCCACCGCATGAACTATCCGCGGATCAACCAGCACCGTCATCTGCTCCGCGCGGGACGCCGAGCGATCGTTGCGGTCATCCTGGGCGGGTGCGGCGCGCTGCTCGCGATCCTCACGCTGGCGAGCGCGTGGTGGTTCGCCTCGACGGGCGCAACGACAGCCGCGGTCGGGGCTTTCGTCGTGCTCGGCGGCCTGACAGCGAGTGTCCTGGCCGGTTCCGCCCACATGCTGCTCGGGGCGCGCCGCGGGATCGCGCTGGCCGAGCGCAACCGGATCGGCGCGGAGAGCGAGGATTACGTGACAGCGACCCTCGAGGTGCTCTGTCGCGATGGCTGGCGCCGTCGGGGATCGGTGAACTGGCCCGGCGTGGGCGACATCGACAATGCTCTGCTGTCCCCGGGCGGGGAGGTCGCGTTTGCCGTGGAGACGAAGACCCGCGTCTACTTGTGGGAGCACCTGCAGCGCGTCTATGAGCAGGCGGCCTGGCTCTGTCGCCGCCACCGCTGTCGCGCTGGGGCGGTCCCGGTGCTGGTCCCCGCGCGCGAGCGCGGCGTCGAACGCCTCGAGCGGGGGGTGCTCGTTGTGTCCCCCGACCGGCTCGTCCCGGCGCTGCGAGTTGCGTATGAGACCGCGAGATCCATGGCCCCGTGAGCGCCAGGACATCCGCAGGTTTCCTACACCCCGTACGTATCGTCTGATCTGATGGGTGCCGCAGGCAAGAAGCTCCACAGACACGGTGCGCGAAGCAAGGCGCGCAGTCCCGCCGCGTCTGTCAGCGACGGCGGCTACGGGGCACCGCCGCATCCCGTGCGGATCCGGGCAGGACAACGCTTCTGGCCCAGGTCCGGCAAGCGCCGCCGACCGATCGTGGTCTGCGCTGTCAGTGAGGACGGGGTCGTCCGGGCGCGGCGTCTGGATGGCGCTGGGGAGCGTGTGAGGGTCACAGCGACGCGATTGGTGGCCCGACGCCCTGACGGACAGGGCCGCTACTACCAGTTCATCGCGTGGTCGCCGCGCCGGTATAAGACCTGGGCGGTCGTCGTCCGCGTCGATTCCAGCGAGACGATTCTCGTGCTGCCCGAGTGGCATCCGGCGCGTCCCGTGCGACTCCCAAGCAGGCTGATGCCCGAGAACGCCCGGCGTACGCAGGGCTGGCTGTCGCTGCGGGCGGACCTGTCGGTGTCGGCCGCCGGACAGCTGAACCCGGCTGTTCTGTCCACGTGCGCGGACCCCGGCCCCAAGCTGTGCAGTCGACCGGCATGGAGACCCGTGTCGTGAGCATTCCAAAGGAGCATCGTTCGCGGGCGCCTGCCCGGCGCAACCCGGATCGCATGTTGTGTGACTTCGGCCGCCATCTCGGCTGGCACGGGCGCACCCGCCAGGTCAACGGCGAGCTCGAGCGCAGGCTCGGAGGCCTCGATGGGTTTGCGTGGCACATCGAGCGTGACCTACGGATCTGCTCGGTGCCGATCCCATTTGTCCTGTTGGGCCCCAGCGGGCTTTTTCTGCTGCAGGCCAGCCGTGGACAGTGGACAGCGGAGGACCTCGATCTGATGAGCAGAGCAGCAAGGACGCTGGCCAGGACCCTCGCGGACTATCCCGACGAGGCTCACCCGGCGATCGTGATGCTCGAGGACGATCAGCCGCCGCGCCAGCACTTCACCGCCGCCGGCGAGGGCCCGTGCTGGATCCTCGGAGACGATTGGCTTTCACGGTGGCTTGATCGCTTCTGCGACCACGGTCTCTCAGAGGCCGACATCGCGGTCCTGCGCGATCACTCAGACCCCGCCCGGATATGCGAGCGTCAGCGCGTCCTGCGTCCGCGAGGCGAGGGCTAGGCTCTTGACTTCCCCGCTGTTTGAGAGACCATCTCTATCGAGCATGGGGAGAGAACGTGGCCCATCCGGAGGAACCATCAGCGCAGCACACAAGCGCGTCGCCCGGTCTGGCTGGGCTGATGTCTGCGTCGGATCTCGAGCACCTGTCGACGTATCTCAGCGAGCACATACTGCACGAGCTGACTCTTGTGTTGGCGGCATGCGAGCCACCGGCGCGCAAGGCGATCCTGCGAGTACTCCGTGAAGAGGCTGAGGCTTTCGGTGACCGCGTGCTGATCCTCGCCCTGGCACGTGTCGGCTACACATCCGACCCCCCGGGGGCGGGCGGATGAGCATCCGCATCGTGCGCGGGCAGACGCCGCAGCAGCAAGCGGACGCTCTGGCGAGGGCCAACCTCAAGCGGCTCGAATCGGTGGTCGTCAACGCGGTCCAGGGGAAGCTGCAGGCCCGCAAGATGTGGCTCGACAAGAGCGACTTGGAAGCGGCCTACAACCTCGGCTGGCACGGCGTCTGCCAGTACATCGCACAGGGTGAAGAGGTCAGCAACCTGACGGGCTTCCTGATCGATATCACCTACAAGCGCGCGTTTGATATCTACCGCCAGCGGCACGAGGGCCAGCACGCGGACGCTGACCTGGCGACGCGCAGCGCGAATGGCGATGTCGTCGATCAGGTCGATGACCAGCTCAAGATCCAGGAGCTGATCGCGCGCATGAAGCGTCGTCTCAACGAGAACGAGCGCAAGGCCGTGACCCTGTGCTTGCTGCATGGTTTCAGGCGCCGCGAAGCGGCAGACATGCTCGGCATCGAGCAGGCCTCCTTTCAACGCATCATGGACAGCGCGACCAAGAAGCTCGGCGGGATCGTCGCGGAGATCGACGCGCGAGGGTGCGGCGAGGACGAGTGGTCGCGACTCCTTCGCAGCTACGCGCTCGGGCTGCTCTCAGAGACGGATCGCGACTACGCCCGCGCCGTGAAGCACGTCAAGGAATGCGAGGCCTGCGATCGGTATGTGATGGGTCTGAAGGGTCTTGCGGCGGTGTTGCCGCCTGTCGGCCTTCCCTTCATGCCGATGTTGGGCCACGAGAAGGCGATCCTCGCCCACCTGTATCGAATGTTCGGCGGCGGTCATGGCGGCGCGAGCGGCGCGGCCGCGGCCCAGACGGCCGGCGGAACGGCCGGCGCGACGACCGGCGGAGGAAGTCTCGTTGGCTCGATCAGCGTGGGCGCCGCCGCGAAGGGCGCCGCTGTCGTCGCCATCGCGGTCGTGGCCATCAGCATCAGATCCTCGCACGATGCCACCAAGCACCACCCGTCGCCCCCGCGGACCGCTACCGTGCGGGCGGCACCCGCGGTAGCGGCTCCGACGTTGGCGTCCAAGCCAGCGCTCGCGTATTCGCCGCGAGCCCTCCCTCAAGCGACGCACAAGGTCGCCCGGAGGTCGCGTCGCAAAGGCGGCGACGGACCCCAGCGCCGGAGCACCTACGTCGCCCGTCACATCACGGCCGCGGTGCCGAAAGCCGCGTCCTCAGCCGAAAGCGCGGTGCAGAAAGAGTTCGAAATCGAACCGACCACACGCGGCGCGTCCGCCACATCGCAGGATCAAAGCGCACGCGCCGCCGCCAACCAGAACTCGGGCACAAGCGCTCAGTCGGCGCAATCAGCCGAACGCGAGTTCGGTCCCGAACAGCGGTAGCGTCGCACTCCGCGAGCTGTCGTGCTCGCCGAGGAGGATTTTTTCAAATCGGTTAGGGGGCAAACCGCGAAGTCACTCGACGCCTTTCCAGAACCAACCTGGAGGCGTCGTTGCTCGACCGCTCACAACCCGCGAATCTATTTGACGCTGCTCGGCCCGAGAGCGAGGCTGCGTGCGCATCTACGCGACCTCTGCCGCGCGTGGAGCGGACTCTGCCACCCTACTCCCGGCGCGCCCGGCGGCCCCGTCCAGTACGCGCGTCGCGTGCGTCCGTAGCTTCACGGTTTCAGGGGACTGCGCGTCCGCGGATCGCGGAGATCGCCTCGGCGGCTCGCCGGCAGGCGAGGTTCCTCCCAGCCGCGATCGTCGTGCTGATCCTCCTGACCCACCCAGTCGGATGTGGCCGCTCCACTCCCGCCGCTCCTGCTCGGCGCGCCGCTGTACCTGCGCCGCGGTCGACGGTGCCAGTCGCAGTGGTGACCCGGCCCCAGCCAGCGGCTGGCCCGCGGCCGCGACCCCGGATACGCCGGGCGGGTCGCGCAGCGGCTCACCGCCTCGCTCACGCTCTCACCCACGCTGCGCCAGCGCCTAAGCCTGGGCCTGCGCCGAGCGGTGACCAAACGTTGCCCGTGGCGAGCGCGACGCGCGTGAGCGTGCCCGCGCCCGCCTACGTCCCGCCGGCTCCCTCGCGGCCGTACACGCGATCCACGCCTTCAGCGAACCGGGGCGAACGAAGTGGCGAGTTCGGCTTCGAAACGTAGGCAGCTCACCAGTGACAACCAACACGACCTCTGGAGGAAACCGAATGACCCCGAACGTTCGAGCGGCGCGTGCTCGGCTCAGGCGCGCGCTGACAGTCACACAAGTCGAGCTCGCCGTGATCCTGATCGCCAAGGCCGGCGTCGTCCCACTGCTGTTCAAGTCCGATTTGGGGATCCCGGAATCCTCCAAGGTCGAAGGCATCGACAAGTTCGCGCAGTTCATGGCGTCGCTGTCGACCCCGCTGTTGATCGCGCTCGCGGCCGTCGCGCCGCTCGCGCTGATCTTCGGCGCGGGCGCGTTGATGATCGGTAACAGGCGCGCGTTGACGATCATCGCTTCGACGATCGGCGCGCTCGCGCTCGCCGCATCGGCCACGGGCTTGGTCAATTAGCGCCGTCGTGTCCGCCCCGTTTCACATGACGGCGAGCCGCGCCCTGCTGCCCGCCGGGCGCCGCGACGGTCGCACCGGCCCTCGCGCGGGCTTGGCCTGCGCGGCAGCCGGCGTCGGGATCGTGCTCGTAGCGATCCTCACCGGGTCGCTTACAGACCCATCCTCGGCTAACGCGGAAATCCCGGTTCTCGGCCCGGCGGTGAAGGCGATCGGCGGTGTGGGGCACGCCGTCCTGCATCCGCTGGACACGGTCGTCGAAGGGTTCGTGAAGATCCTCCAGGCGATCTTCGGCGGCATCGAGGCGCGGCTGATCACCAGCGTGATCAACGCGCTTTTGACGATCCCCAACTTCGATAATGGGCACGTCGCGAGCTTGGAGAGCACGACTGTCGCGATCGCCGCCGGAATGCTCTCAGCGGTCCTGTCGCTGTCGATCCTGCGGTACTACCTGGCGGGCTTGACCGACAGCGGCTCGGGCGGCTTTGAGGCGCTTCAAGCCCTGTCACGGCTGGCGAGCGCGGTCGGATTCATCATCCTCTGGCGCGGCCTTTTCAACACAGTTGTTGAGATCCCGAGGCTGTTCAACGAAGCGCTGTTGGGGAGCGGCAGCGTGCAGCACAACGTGGCGTTGCTGTTCGACGCGGCGCTCGTCGTCGGCTCCGGGGCGTTCGCCCTGAACGCCGGGGTCGGCCTGATCTTCGTGATCGTGATCGGCTTCATCGCGGCGCTCACATTCATCGCGCTGCTGTGGATGAAGGTGCTGCTGTCGGTGCTGCTCATGTTCCTGTATGTGAGCATGCCGCTCGCGGTCGTGGTGTGGCCGATCCCGGAGCTCTCCTGGCTCGCGGCATCCGCGATGAAGACGCTGTTCGTTGCGCTGATCGTGCCATGTGTCTGGGCGATCCTGTTCGCGCTCGCGGCCGCGGTCAACGCCGACGTGCTGACCTGGGTCCCGACGCACAGTGTCATCGACACGGTGATCGTGCGGCCCCTGGCCGGGATCACGCTGATGCTCCTGTGCCTGACGATCCCGCGGTTTCTGGTGCGAACCGCGATGATCGGCCCGCACGGCCAGCCCGGTCGCGGTCGGCTGTGGCGGACTGTGACGATCGGGATGCTCGGCTCGCGCGCGGTGAGCGGTGCCGCGCGTGCGGTGGCTGGCGCGGCCGCCGAGGGCAACCCGGGCGCACAGCGGATGATCGACGCGCTGCCCTCACCCGCGCGGCCGCCGAGCGAGCCGGGCAGCGGTGGCATGGCGGCACGAATGGTCTTTGGTCGCAGCGGCTTCACCGGCGAGAACGGCAACGGGAACGCGACCAGCAAACCCGGGTCAAAGAGTGGAGCGGGGTCTCAGGAGGGCTCAGGGATTTCCGAGCAAGAGCCAGGCGAGCAGTCATCTGGCCAGGGTGCCGCTGCTAGTGGCACCGCAGGCGGAGCGGAGGCTGTGCGGCGAAGCCAGCAGTCGTTCTCGGTCGCCGGGATCGACCGTCCAGCGTTTGATCGCGGCAGTGCTGATGAGGCGTGGCAGACGATGCAGGCGCGCTCGCAGATGTCCCCGCCGGACACGGCCGGCGTGGTCGCCGCGATGGGTCATTTCTCACCCGAGACGCAGCGCGGCTTGGCGTCGTTTCATGCGGCGAGTCCGACGCGGATGCGGCAATTCGCCGCCCAGCACGTCGGCGCCGCGGGGCTCAGTGACGGACAGCGGGACGCTCTGCTGACGCTCGGGAGTGCGCCCAAGGACACGCTTCAGAAGGGGATGGCCGGCGCGATCGGCAGGCTGGACTCACAGCCCGCGAACTCTGAGCAAAGCGCCGGGGTGACCGCCCCGACATCCTCCGGCGAGCAACCACCGGGCGCCAGCCGCGCCGCGAGCCCACGCCCGGATACACAACCGTCGGTGGACCGGCCGTCCGCCGGCTCGCCGGAGGTGCCCTCGGGTGAAAGCCCTCCGGCGCCGGGACAGAGCCTGGGGGCGGATCTACCCGAGCAGCCGCGGGGCCCGGCGAGCACGTCGGACGCTGCCGCCGAGAGCCCGTCGGGCGACCTGCCAGACCCCGAGCCATTTCTCGACTGAACGGATGCCCTGAGTGAACCCTGCCTACAAGCATCTCTCAGACCGGTTGCGGATCGGTGAGCTGACGATCCCGCAGCTCATCTCGCTGTTCTGCGGGCTTATGTGCGGCCTGGTTTTCGCTCTGTACCTCTCGCCTTTCAGCCCGTATCTGACGCTCTTCATCGCGATCTACATCGCGAGCATCCCGACGGGCACCGTGCTCTTGGCAAGCACCACCGAGTTCGACGCCTGGCTCTACCTGAGGGCCGCGTTGCACGACCACTTCACCGAGGGGCGCTACATCGCCGGGCCCGGCGCTAACTGCCAGGGATATGAGATCGAGCCCGACGAGGAAACCCGGCGCTCAGCAGCCGAGCGCGAGGAGCAATTCATGGACCTGGGAGCGATATGGGACTTCTGAGAACGGCCGGTGCTGGGGAGGCGCACCGCATGAAGCAAGCGGGCGAGCTGCTCGCCGTCGAGGCGATCGACCGCACCGGGATGGTCATCACCAGCGAGGGCGCGCTAGTGCGGATCATCAACGTGACACCGCCGAACCCGCTGATCCTCTCAGCGGAGGAGCGGGTGCGCATCGCCCAGGGCTACTGCCATCTGCTCTCGCGGCTCCGGGCGGACCAGAGCCTGCAGTTCTACGTCGTGTCGCGCCCGATTGACCTGGATGAGATCCTCGCCGGCGCACGGCGGGAAGTGAGCTACACCGCCGGCGATCCGCCCGCGTCACTCGACGGTGAGGATGTCGACCCGTTGGCGGTGTCGCGCTGGCGGCTATACGCGGCGATGGAGGAGTCGCTGCGCCAGCACGCCGACGAGCAGGCGGCGGTGCAGACCTCTTTCTATGTGGTGTGCCCTTATATCCCGGTGCGCGGGCAGCGCCATGCCCTGATCCGCGAAATCCGCTCGCGCCGCGGGAGGCTCCCGAGCGGGCCGCTGAAGCGCACCCTGAAGCTGCACCGGCGCGCGACGCGTGAAAGCCTCGCGTTCACCGAAGGGATGCGCTCGGAGCTCGACGCCCTGGCCCTCCCGAGCCGGCTGCTTAACGGCGAGGAGGTCGTGGCCCTTTTGTGGTCGCGGTTTAACCCGACGCAGTCAGACCGCGGGCGCAAGCGCCCGCCAAGGACCACCGAGATATTTGGTGAGCTCGACCGGGAGGTGGACGCCAAGCAGGCGCGGGAGGTGGCACGGCGGCTGCGGGGTCTGATCGCCCAGTCGCCGATGGACTTTGATTGCTCGGCGCACCACGTCGAGATTGACCGGGATGTCGAGCAGACGATCTGGGTCGCGACGACTGCGGATAACACGCAGATGGGGTGGCTGATGGGCTCGATGATGACCCGCGAGCCGTTCACCCTGAGCGTGCATGTGCGGGCGCTTGATCGTCGCCGCGAGCGCGGCCGGTTGAAGATGCGCTATCGCCGCGTGTTCACGGTCAACCGGGGTGCGGAGGCCCGCGGGCGTGTCCCGGACTTCGACCGCCTGGCGCAGGAGGAGGAGTCCGCTCATTTGCTCCAAGAGATGTCTGGGCATGAGCGGGCGAGCCTGTTTGAGACGAGCATCTATCACTCCACGCGCCGCGGCGGACCGGACCCGGATCTCGCGGCGCTCGGGGAGGCCGTGGACTTCTGTGTCGAGCAGTTGCGCTCCACATCGGACGTCGCGGTGAACCGTGGTGCTCACCATCAGAAGCGGCTGTGGCCCTCGACTCTGCCGTTGGGCAGGGACGTCGCCAGGTACACCTGCACGTACGCGACGCGCAACGTCGGGGATTGCGTGCCGCTGGCGGGGACGAGCTGTGGCAGCCCCGTCGGGGTGCCGTTCGCGTTCTCCTCCCCGGGGCGCAACCTGGAGCTGTTGAACCCGACCGACCGGGTTCACGACAACCAGTCGTTGGTGATCGTCGGTAAGTCCGGGGCGGGCAAGACGATGATGACGAACACGATCATGGCGCGGTGCCTGGCGCTCGGGATCGGCCGGGTGTTCGTGATCGACCGTGCCGGGCACTACGCGATCCTCACGAAGCTCGTCCACGGTGCGCGCCAGCTCGATATCGGCTCGGACGATTCACCGTGGGCGATTAACGCCTGGGACACCCCCAACCAGGCCGCGCCACCCCGGGAGAAGGTCGCCTATCTCGTCGCGCTGCACGCGAGCATGATGGGCGATGAGGGCTTGAGCGTGCTGGAGCGCTCGCAGCTCGGCACCGCGATCCGCGAGGTGTACGCCCAAGCACACGAGGAGAACATGGGCGCTCGCGAGTCGATGCTGCAACGGGTGCTGCTGGCGCGTGCGGGTGTGGAAGCAGACGCTGGCGCGGTTGAGATCGCGGCGACGTTGCGCAATCTCGCGGGGCGCCTCGGCGAGTTCTGCGGCGAGGGCGCCTACTCATATTTGCTTGACCGGGAGACGAATATCCCCGAGGACAGTCCGCTGATCGTGTTTGACACCCGGAACTGTCCGGAGGCGATTCTCGGGCCGGTGATGTTCAGCATCATCGAGCACGTCACCCGCGAGGTCCGACGCCACAGCGAGGAACACGCGCACCTCGTCGGCGTGCCCGGCGTGCCGCTGCTGATAGCTCAGTGCATGCTCGTCATCGACGAGGTGTGGCACAAGGTCGCAAGCCCCGAGGCCGGCGTGCACGTCGCCGGCCTCGCGAGACAGGCCCGGCACCTCGGGCTGCTGCTTTTGATCTTGAGCCAACAGCTATCTGATCTCGGGACCGAGCACGGACTGCCGCTGCTGCGTAACTGCGGGATGGCGGCTCTACTGAAGCAACTGAACGCAGACGAGCTGGAGTTCGCGCAGCGCGCGCTGGGCCTGAGTGCCGAGAAGACCGCGATCGTCGCGAACCTGCAGACCGTCAAGGGCCGCTACGCCGAGCTCTTCTGGCTCAATGGCCCCAGAGGGATGGGACGGGTCAGGTTGCCGCTCGCTGCAACGGAGTACTGGTGCTTTACCTCCGAGCCTCACACCGACGTGCCGATGCGCAACGCGATGATCGCCAAGCACAACGGCGAGGTGTGGCCCGCGATCCGCGAGCTCGCGCGCAACGGCGTCCCCGTCGAGACCGGCGAGTAGGGCCGGCATGGGCTCAGGATCGGAGAACACGAGCGGGGGGCTGCTTGTAGCTGGGCTGGCCGCGATCCTGGTGGCGATTCTCGCGGTACTGGGCTTGATCGTGGTGGTCGTCGCGGTCATTTTTCCAGCGACGAGCGCGTCGTGTCAGACGCCAGGCGGCACCGGGGGAGTCGCGGTGAGCACGGTGAACGTGCCCCCCGGGTTGAGCGCGATGGCACGCGAACTGTGGGATCAGCCGTTGCGGATGCAACCGGACCACTGGTATCCCGTGGGCGCGACCGAGTACTACGCCGGGGACGGCACCGGCAGCGGTCACTTCGGGTCGATCCCCGACCCCGCGCAGGCGAACCTCACCGAGCACCCAGACACCTTCGCTGAGCTGTCGCTGCTCCCCACGAACCCAGCGAACGGTGGCACGTTCACCTTCAAGGACGCCAACGCGCTCGGAACGCTGCCGTATATGACAGGGCTACGGGTCGCCCGGGACGGCAGAAGCATCCTTGTCTATAAGAGGGATACCGGCTACGGGCAGGGCCCAAGTGAACATACCCTCGAAGGGTTCGAGTACCGCATCGACCTGTGGGGTCCCTCCGCGCAGGCGCTCGGCGTCTCAAAGGACCAGGTCGATATCCAGCTCGCACCGAAGACAGGCGCCGGGGAAGTCCTCGAAGCGACCCCCGGCGTAAGCGAAGCCGGTGGATCCCACGAAGGCTCAGGCGAAGGCGAATCGCAGTGCACGGGTGAACCCGCAGCGGACGGGCCGCTGCCGCTGACGGCAAGCGAATCGGCACAGATCCTGCCGGACGGTCTCGCCGCCGCACCGAAGAGCGCGCCGGCGGCGGTGCAGGCGATGGTCGCCGCCGGCAACCGCCTGTACGGGACCAGCTACTCCTATGGCGGCGCTCACGGCACCCCGCTGAGCGAGCTGCAGCCGGCGTATGACTGCTCCTCGGCCGTGTCGTTCGTGCTGCACGCGGGCGGCGTGTTCGGCGAAGAGGCCGAGGACTCCACCGAACTGGAGTCTTACGGCCAGCCAGGACCGGGGAAGTACGTGAGCGTCTATGCCAACTCCGGGCACGCGTTCATGTACGTCGCCGGTCTGAGATTCGACACGTCCTTCGAAGGCACCGACACCGGCCCCAACGAGGGCAAGAGCGGGCCACGCTGGCGGGGTTTTGACCATGTCCCCAACTGGGCGCCGTGGGTGGTCCGCCACCCCTCGGGGCTCTGAACGAAGGAGGCTCCAGGATGACCGCGAGAGCTCGAGTTGTTCTTTCACTTGCTCTGCTAACCGGGATCGCACCGCTGCTTTGCGGGTGCGGACTAGCGGGCGCCATCAACCACAATGCTCGGCGCGCCGCCGGTCCCCCGCCCCAGGCCAACCCGGGCGAGCCCCAGGGAACGCTCCCCGCGGGGGCTGAAGCAGAACAGACGCCCAGGCGACCAGCGTCGACTCCCGAACAGGCAATCACCCAGTTCGCCGCGCTGTACATCAACTGGACCTACCACGCCCTCCCCGCGCACGAGAGGCAACTCGCCGCGATCGCGGTAGGCGACGCGCGCCTGGCCGAGCGCCAGGCGGCCACCACCGCCCAACGCGACACAACGCTCCAGCAGGGGCATATCTACAACCAGGGGAGCGTTATCGCGGTGAGCCGGGTGATCGGCGGAAGCCCTGGGCAGTACGCGGTCATCACCCGCGAGCAGACGGGCGGCGATGAGGAATACGCGGGGCTCCAAGCGGCGTTTCACATAACGCTCGCGACCGTTGCGGCGGTAAGAGGGGGCTGGGCGGTGGAACAGTGGCAGCCACAGTCGTAGTCAAAACGCCAGGTCGATCACGCGATGCGTTCACTTCCTTCCAGAGAACGAACCCGGCGTGGTTTCACACGCAGCCGAGCTGTCAACAGTACAGGCGCGCTGTCAGCGAGCGGCCTGTCGTTCGACCAGACCCCCGGGCCGTTGTTGCAAGTGGTCGGGCTGGTCGGTGGCGCGGGCGCAAGCACCCTCGCGTATCTCACAGCCGCTACCGCCGCCGAACAGTCAGGGGCTCCCGTGCTCGTGTGTGACACCGGCGGCCCGACCGCCGGCCTGGCCGTCTACGCGGGGGTGCAGAGCGCCCGCACCCTCGCGGACACCGCCGAGCGCGTGAGTGCCGGGGAGCCAGTCAGCGGTGGGCTGTTCGCGCAGGCCGAGCCTGGCCTGCGGGTTATCGCCGGGGAGCCACAGTTCACTGTCGCTGGTGAGAAGGAGGGCGTGCAGCGGCTCCTGCGCGACGCTCGTCTCGTGCACGGCCTGACGGTCGTGGACGGTGGGACCCTCGCCCGCTCCGCTGAGCAGGCCGCGCTCGCGCTCGCGACTCACGTCGCGTGGGTGCTGCCCGCCAGCGAGAGCGCGCTCGAGCGAGGACGGCGGGTGCTGTCGCGGATGGCGCCGCTTGGGCGGCCAGAGCTGATCATCGCCCGCGCCGATGCGTGCAGGCCACCGATCGACGCCCTGGGAGACCTCGCGGATGAGCGGCGCGCCCCGCTGGTCCTGATGCCCCACCTCCCCGCTCTAGCCGAGCTCCGCATCGCGGACGCGTGCGAAGAAGCGGCGCTGACCCTGCAGGCGATCGCGGGACTCCTGCAACGACCATGACCTCGCGGACGGACACCTACCTCTCCGGGCGACGGGTGCTCGCCGCGAGCGTCGCCGGCGCGGCGCTCGGCGGCCTGGCGACCCAGGTCGTCTTCCCGGCGGCTGCCCGCAGGCTCCTGGCGGTCAACTTCGCGCCGGTGCGCCACCAGGCAGCGGCGGCCGCCGGGATCTGGGTGCACAACGCGACGATCTTCCTCGGCTTCGCGGTGTTCCTGGGCTGCGCGCAGCTCCTGCAGGGCGGTGAGCAACTCGGGCGTTTCGAGCGGGCGACCCTGCGAGCGTGCGATGGGGTCCTGTGCCTTTGGGCGACGGGGACCTGCACGCTCGCGGGAATGCTCATCGGCGCCTACGGAACGCGGCAGGTCAGGGCGTTCTGGCCGCAGGCGCCCGTCGAGGTCGCGGCCTGGGTACTGCTGATCGTCCTCTACGTCGACGTGCGCCGGCGGCGGGCCACGGTCGCGTTCACCGCCCGGCGCCTCGCGGCGATCCTTGCGCTCCTGGCGATCGGCGCGGTCCTCGAGCTGTGGGCGGGAGGCTGAGCGTGCGCGTGCGCCCGAGCCACATCCTGCTGCTGCTGATCGGGCTGCTCGTGTCCGCCGTGATGCTCGCCGTGCTGATCCCGAAGCTCGGCCATCTCAGCATCGCCAAGCCCACCCCGACGAGCCCGACGACGGGGACCGCGACCAGACTGCGGGGCGTCACGCACGTGCGCTCGGCACATCACGGGTGGCTCACCTTCGCCCACGTCCTGTTGATCATCGCCGTCAGCTTCATCCTCAGCGTGATCTCGCTCGCGGGATGGCTGATCTATATCGCCCGCAGGCGCCTTGAGAACCGGCTGACCCGTGAGTACGGACTGTATGAGATCAAGCTCTCGATGCACGACCAGACCCGCGAGCGGGATCTCGTCGCGATGGTCGAGGCCGCGCTGAACGCCGTCCGGGCCTTTCCGGAGGACCGCGGCAGGGACGGCCAGCCGTTTCTGGCGTTTGAGGCGCACTTCGGCCCTGGACCGAAGGGGGAGATGGAGTGGGTGCTGTGCGTGCGCTGCGAGCGCACGCTCGTGGGGACGCTCGACGGGATCATCAGCTCGGCCTACCCCGACGTCCGCGTCGGCTACGAGTTCATCGGCCCTCCGGAGGAGATCGGCGGGGTGCTGGGTGTCCCTGGGCACGTCCTGCGTTTCCGTAAGGACCGCGCGTTCGTTTACCCGATCGTCGGGGAAGTCGAGACGGACTCCTCAAGCGCGCTGGAAGCGATCGCGCAAACACAGGCCGCTGTCGGTGTGCCGAGCACAGTGCGCTTCCAGCTGACCCCGTGTGTGCTTGCGATCGAACGGTATGCCCGCGAGCGGCTGCGCCTGCACGAGGAGCGTCTGGTCGCCCGCGACGCCGGGATGCTCAGCACCTTCAACCGGACTGAGATGTCCGCCGCGACCGCGGTGCAGGACCACGCTTGGTGCTGGCTCGAGGTGCAGGTCGCGGCCGACAGCCGCCAGAACGCCAACCGCATCGCGGCCGCCGTCCAGGCCCGCAGAGGAGAGAACCGGCTGCACCGCCGGTGGATGATCCTCCGCGAGGACCTCTACCGCCGACGGTTCCCCTCGGCCTATCCGCCCGTGCTTCCAGGGATCACGCTGCGCTCGCTGGCTTCCTCCAGCGAGGTCGCGCAGCTGATCGCACTCCCGGGGGCCCGCATGAAGAACGTCCCGCTGCGGCGCCTGGCGCTGCCGCGTATACCGGCCCCGCCGGAGATCGGGATGGCCGGCGAGGACCCCCAGCCAGATCTCCCACCCGCGGCCACCCCAACAGAGCAAGGAGCGCCCTCGTGAGTGCGTTGCGCCAGCTGCCCTACGAGATGCTGCCGCTGCTGCGCTCCTCAAACGGCCCGGTGTTTCTGCACCCCGACGACCGCAAGTACGGGGTGCTCGCCGTCGGCGGGCAGGGGTCGGGGAAGACCTCCGCGCTGCTGCGCCTGTACCTATCCGACATACGCGACCCCAACGCGTGTGTGATCGTGATGGACCCCAAGAGCGAACTCGCGCGGACCTGCCTGGAGCTCACACCGCCCGACTGCCCGAAGCGGGTGTGGTTTCTGGACCTGGGGCGCCCCCGCTTCGGGATGAGCCCGCTACGTCTCGCCGCTGGGAAGGGTCTCGCGGAGCAGGCCTCGGCGATCGCGGACAACATCGTGCAGGCGATCAGCGACACAGCCGAAGGCCAGGTGTTCCAGAGCTCGCGGCGCTACCTCTACCACGCCGTCATCGGAGCGCTGGCGCTCGCCCAAAAGCACGGTGGCCTGGCGATGTTCGAGGACGTTTTCGCACTGTTGCTCCCGGCGCGGGATGACCTGCGCGAGCAGGCGGTCAACGCGTGTCAGGAGTACGCCGATCTCGATCACACCACCGAGTTCTTCGCCCGTGTGCTCCCGGAGGAGCTCGACAACAACCGCTCCAACACCTACCAGCGCCTTGACCCGCCCCGCAACAAGATCGAGACGATCCTCGGCTCCCCGGCGCTGCGCAGGTTTTTCAGCAACCCGATCGATGTGCGTCTCGCGGACATCGTTCACGCGCGCGACATTTTGCTGATCGACGCGAACATGGCGGGGCTGGGCGAGGAGGCCGCGTTGGTGGCGATGCAGTTCTTCTCACAACAGCTCCACGCCTTCATGCAGGGTCAGATGCACCTGCCGTGGGAGCAGCGCGCACGCGTGTGTGCGATCTTCGAGGAGGCGGGTAAGCTCGCCAAGCGCAACCTCGTAAACCAGGCCGCGACGCATCGCGAGGCGCGCCTTGAGCTCTCGATCGGCCTGCAGTATCTGAGCCAGCTCGGCGCGGGCGCGGACTCCGCGTCGATCACCGACGAGATCCGCAAGGGAGTGACGAACCTCTTCCAGTCACGGTTCCTATTTCGGCTGGGTGAGCCCGAGGACGCCGAGGCCGCCACACGGATCGCGATGTCGGTCTACCAGACGATGATCCGCGCCGACCAGGACTCCCGGGAGCTGCTGCGCATCACCCCCGAGCAAGCCCTCTACCTACCGGTCTGGCATTGCGTCGCATCATGGATCGCGGGCGGCGCGCGCGCCCCCAGCTTCATCGGACAGACCTACCCGTTCCCCCGCGTCAACGGGGGACCCTGGGCCGAGCACCACATGCGGCTGCTCGAGGAAGAAGTAGGGCCCTACCCCGAGACGCTGCCAAAGACCTACAAGCGCACGGGCAGCTCCGCCAGCACCAACGACGCCAACTCCACGCCGACCGCGCCAACCGCGCCAACCGCAAAAACCGACGAGACGCCCCCGGTCACGCACCCGGCGAAGGGCGAGCAATCGCCGCCCGTGCCCGCACAGGATCCCGCCGCGCCCGCGCCAGACCCGCCCCGCGCGAAGGCCGCCAAGCCGCCAGCCGGGAAAGCGAGCACGCCCGCTCCCGGTGGCGCTCCGGAGCGCCCCGACACGGCTGCCTCAAGCGAACGACCGGGCGTAGAACGAGAGCACGTCCAGCCGCTGATCCGTGAGGCCGGGGATCTCCCTGAGGTCAAGCGCAGCCCAGTACGCCGCGTGCTCGGAGCCAGCGCCGCGCCGGACGGGCCGCAGCGACTCTTCAGCGAGGACGGCGGCCCGGCGAGCATCCGCGAACTCGCCGCCTACGTCGACCCGCTGCTCGGCATCCGCGCCGTGGAGGAGCAGCCCCCCTCCACGCGGTTGCCGCGTCTTTACTCCGAGGACTACGCGATCCTCGCGCTGCTCGACCGTGTCGGGCTGGCGCTCCCCGGGATGCTGCGGCGCGCGGTGATGCCGAAGGTCGCTGAGCGAACGATGCGCGGCCGGCTGCACGACAAGCTGCACCGCCACGGCCTGATCGCCCGCTGGCCGATCGTGCTACGCGACACGCCCCGTGGATCCCTGCCGTACCTGTACTCGCTGACCAAGTTCGGGATGCAGGTCGCCCAGTCACGCCAGCCACCGGCGGTCCCTCCGTCCCGCGAGTTCCGCCAGCTCGAGGTCGAGAAAGCAGGCCCGCTCAGGCACAACCTGCACCTGCTCTCCTGGGTGATCGCCCTGCACGAGCAGCTCGGCGACTACGCGACCGACAAGTGGCGCACCCCGCGCTGGCCCGCCGGCACATGCACGGTCCCGCAGGCAGGTAACGGGCGCAACCGCCACCAGATCACGCTCAAGGACATCGTGCGCCCCAAGCACATCGGGATCTTCGACGTGCAAACCAGTGACTTCGGCCGCATCGAGCCAGACGCGATCTGCGAGATCCACATACCCGAGGAACGGCTCACGATCGACCTGTTCATCGAGCTGGACCTCACCGACCGCGCCTCATACAACATCGAGAAGTTCCGCCGCTACGACGCCTTCCTCTGCGCATGGTGGACCGAGCACCGCCGCTACCGCCAACTCCGAACCCGCCCCGGGATCGTGTTCGTCTGCACCACCCCCGAGATGGCGATCGCCTACGCACGCGCAGCAGACCAGACGATGAAGGCAAGCATCGGCGTCACCGGCAGCCCAGCACAGGACCGCTACTACCCCGGACGCGACCACATCTTCTTCGCCACCGAGAGCGACCTGCACAACGGCGACCTCGCGGCGCTCGCGCTGCCACCACTGCCGCCCCAGCTGCGCGACGCGTTGGAGGGCACGAGCAATCTGCCGCTCAGCCGCGTACGGCTGTTCCCAGAGAAGCTACTCAGCGCGGCACGCCGGCGCGGCACGCCATGAGTCTGATCCGCCGGGGACGTGCAAGGATCCATATGTGCATCAGCTTGCGGGTCTGCACCCTCGCCGCACGCGAGCCGTTGGGCTGGTCCTCGGCGTCGCGGCTCTGGTGGCGCTCGGACTGCCGCTCCTTGCTGCTGGAGCTGTGCACGCGCCTCGCCACGTCGATGCCCATCAACGAGTGCCGGCACACAAGGCTGGTCTGTGCCGTGTCCCGCGGCTGACGGGTCTCGTGCTGTCGCTGGCTCGCGAACGATCCGCGAAGGCGGGCTGCAGAATTCGGCTCGCGGGCGCGCACGTCCAGGTCCCCAGCCTTCAGACCATCCGTAGGCAGGCCCCTCGCGTGGGCCGGCGCGGGCGGGTCGTCACAGTGTGGGTCAATCCCGTGTGCAGTGGTTCGGCGGCAGCCGGACCGGGGATCAGCGAGCCGTTGATCACCGCGGGCCCCACGGAGCTGATCAGCGGCCTGTACATCGTCGGTGGACCGCTCAGGCTGTGGTCGGAACCGCGCTGCACGCCCCGCCCGGGGGAATCCGGAGCCGGAACCGTCACGGTCCGAGACCCGGCCAACGGGTCGATCGTGGCCTCTCAAACCGTCACACGCGGGCATCTTGCAACGATCCCTCTGGCCCCCGGCACCTACACGATCCAAGGCACGTTTGGCAACGCGACTATCAACGGCCAGCCGGGAGAACCGTTCCCCACCACCGTTGAAATCCAGGCCGGAAAGACGGTCCGCCAGGACGTATTTCTGAACGTGCCCTAGGCAGGTGGCTGGGCCATTCTCAAGAGGACGCTCGCCGTCGTGGCGCGGTCGACAGCGATGCGCCTCTCCGTGCGCTGGCCTCTCACACCCGATAGCCCGAGTGGCTCGTGCGCCGACCGAGCCTAGGCGCGGTGCGCCGCCGGAAGCAACGCACCCACACCGGAGAACGAAGAGATCGGAGCCGGGGGGATGCGACCGCTTCTACTTCGCCTGGCGCAAGCAGGCGCTGCGCCGATCCGGTACGTGAGCTTGGACGTCGTCCCGAGCATGCGTCTCGTCTCGGTCGGACGACATGCCTGCTTTTGGCGAATCTCGCGACTGCGTGTGCGGACGCGGTCGCGTCCTGCTCTTGTGATTCCGCGGGTATCGGGACGCTCGACTCCCCGGGTGCCCCACGACGATCACAAACGCATAGCACCGGTCCGCCGGTTGGCATGCTGGCGCCTCTCTCGTTGCCAATAGCCGTTGCCAGCTCGACGGCGGAACCAAAAGGAAAGCAGTCGTGCGTCGGACCGATCGCGTCCGCTCGCCTGAGGTCTGGGTCAGCAATTGAGGACGGTGCTCAGCTGCCGCGCAGGCCGGGTACGAGAATGCGGGTCACTGCCACCTCAAGGAGGGCGGGGTTGAAGCGGTCGCGCTGGTCGCGCAGGTACATGATCTCGGCCCACTGGGCCCCGTCGAGCTGGGGCTTGGCCAAGAGGTCGGTGATCAGTGCGTCGATGTTGGGAAAGGCGGCGTAGACGTCGGGCTGCAGCTGACTCATGGCCGCGAGCTTGCCGTCGAGCACCTCGCGGGCGCGGGCGTAGTCGAGCTCGATCAGTCGACCGTTGCCGGGGCGGGATACGATGGCGATGTAGGCGAGGTCGGCGTAGTGCTTGACTTGGCGGTGGGCGCACCAGCCGAGGATCTTCTCCGCGAGGGTCTCGTGTGGATCCATGATCCACACAGCCGGATCGTCGTCCCAGATGGCGAGGTCGTAGGGGAGCTTGAATGGGACCTCGAGGCCGTCGACGAGCATCCCGCGAAACGACACGTCGGCCTTGAAGCTGCGGTCGTCTTCGTTGGGCATCAGCGACGTGAAGACGGGCGTAAAGCGGACCGGCGCGGACTTCCACGCGGTGCCGCCCTGGTCGTGCGGGACGAGGTCGGCGGGCGCGATCTCGAGCTCGTCGTCGCTGTAGGCGAGCTTTGTCTTCATCGCCGTGGGCGGGCTGATCGTGTCGGACGAGGTCGAGAAGTCTGCGTCGTAGACGGTAAAGCGAGGGCTGTCGAAGCACCGCAGTCCCATCGAGCCGGCGAGGACGCTGCGCGCCGAAAAGAAGTCCTGGTTCTTGAGGTTGAGGACCTCGACGACGCGGACGAGGTCGCGGATCAGCACCGGCGCGGGGATCCCGTGCTTCTCGGCGGCCGCGGCGATTGCGCGGTCGTTCGGGTAGTCGATCACGGCGTCGCGGCCGCAGCGATCCACCCGCGCAGGTGATCCTCGGGGACGTTTAGCAGGACGCCGGTGTCGCGGTCTCGCGTGATCTGCTCCGGGCTCAGCTCGAAGCTGTTGCTGCGGTCAAGCGGCGTGCTGGCGCCACGGCCGCTGAGGTTCGGGAAGTTGCGCTTGGCCACCGCGTCGAGACCGAGCAGGCGCAGCAGCAGCGCGCAGCGGCGCTCCATGCTGCGCCCGCGTCGAGCGCAGATCGCGCACACCAGATCCCAATCGGCGTCGGATTGGCGTGCCCGTGCCCAGCAGCCGACGACCGTTTCCAGGCCGGCCGCGAGATCGGGGCGCGAAAGGCTGTCGGCGAGCGCGCGCTCCATCGTGGCTCGCCAGATGAACTCCTTGGTGTCGGCAAGCGCGCGCACCCGTGTCAGCTCCCGGTCGCGATCGACCGGCCAGTTGCGTGGGCTCAGGCGAACGAGCTGCAGCGTCCCATCGGGAAGCGCGACGCTGGTCACATCGAATGTGCCGTCCTGGCGGATGGCGGCGTAGATCGTGGTGGAGTGCAGGTCGGTCAAGCGGTAGTCGATCAGCGCGGTCAGATAGCTGATGAAGTAGTCGCCGCGGGCGCCGAGGATCAGCGCGGCGATGAGCTCGGCGGGAGCGGCCTGGGTTGCGGAGAAGGTGCCGCGGGGGGCGACGACGTAGCGGCCGCGACCGACGCGATAGAGCAGCTGGCTGTCGGCCATGCTCTCCAGCAGAGCGTTGGGATCCTTGGTCCACTGCGACAGCCAGGCGCGGTCTTCCGCGACGCTGATCGAGCGCCGGCGCGAGTCGGCGAGCGCCTCGAGCACGCGGGCCGCGATCGGGCCGGCCGCGCGCACCGCTTTGTCTCCGACATTCATGGTGTGATCTTATCATGATTATCGACTCCAGGAGTGGATATTCATGATAGATCGTCTCCCGTGGTGTGATCTCTTAATGATTATCGGGCAGAGAGGTCGATAATCATGATCTCATCGCACCGCTCGCTTGGGCCTGAGCATCCGAGGCGGATCGTGGCGCGACCACCTCCCCACCGCCCGGTGGGCGGCGGCGGAGAGCGGGTGGGGCGTTCACAGAAGCGTGTGGGGCGGCGGCGGGCCGAGCGCAAGCTGGCGCACGATGCTTGCGCGCTGCCAGGGTGCGAACTCTTCACGTTTGGATGGCTCGCAGTGCTCCGTGGTCAGGTGAACGCCGGGGAGGCGCTCGACGGGGGTCGCGGCCATCGTCCGGTCGATGACAGCGACCGCGGCGGGGAACAACTGCTCGAGCAGGGCGCTCGGGTCGGCGTGGTAGCGGCCACTGAGCACCGACGTCATCCCCCAGGCGTCGCGGCCGCCCAGCCGGTCCATCCAACCGGCGAGCTGTTCTCCGTCGGTGTGCGGGAAGCTCACCATCGTTGCTTGCCGACCCACCCCGGGGGTACTGACGCTAAGCGGGGCGGGAGCCGCGGCGTGCACCGCGTTGCGCAGCCGACCGAGAACCCGAACGACGGTCGTATTCCACCCCTCTGGCGCAAACACCTCGGCCAGAGCGGGCTCGGCGGCGACCGCCGCCTCGAGCCATGTTGGGTTCTGCCAGCCCGCGGAGAACGTGCGGTTGGCCGGCAGCTGGAGGGTCAGGTGCGCGATCCGGGCGGACACGTCGAGCCCGCCCATCAGCGTAATCAGCACGACGTCGAGGTTGGAGAGCGCAAGCTCAGCCGTGTCGTTGTGCTGGGGTTGGTTGAGGGCACGGTGTACGGCGTCGCGCGCCTCCAGCGCACGCTGCACCCGGGTGAACGCCGACTGAGAGAGATAGGCGAGGCTGGTGTCATCCCCGGCGTGCTGGCGGCACGCGGCAAACCACCGCCACCCTGCGGGGAGCAGGCTGCGGGTGGCGATCCAATAGAAGAGGCCCCGGTTCACGCTCGAGACAGCGTGGCCGTCGAGCGATCGGTAGGTATCGAAGACGCCCTGCGTGCGCAGGTAGAGCGCGACGACCGCCAGGGCGTCCTCCGGACCGGCGACGAGAACGCCCGAGGAGAGATCCCATGTGACGGCGTGCAGGTACGGCCGACTGGTGATGAACAGATCCGCGCCGGCGGCGAACGCCGCCCGGATCGCGATCGCGTCAGCTCGCCGGCGCTGCGCCGCCTGCTCGGGCGTGCCCTCGGCGTACGCCGGATTGGTCGCGTCGCTCTCAGCGGCGCGGACGTGGTCGCCGAGGAACGCCGATTGCATGATGTGCTGCCCGTCAGAGCGGACCACCGGATAGGAGAATCCGTCGTCGCTCGGGGCGTCGACCACGAGCCACCCGGGGACCGAGTCCCCGATCGGGCTGGTGTGGCGCGGGGTGCCCGCAGGTGGCCCGGCGTCCGCGTAGAGGAGCGTGGTGATGAAGTCGTGTGACAGCAGACCGACGAGCAGCCCGAGCTCGTCGTCGAGATCGTCGGTGGCCTGGTCGGCGATCTCGTGGTCGATCGCGACGATCAGCGTCCGGAGCGGGGGCCGCTCTGAGAACACCGTGTTCGGCGTCTTCACGTCGACCGACGGCCAGATCGGGTCGATCGGAAGACGGAGGTTCGAGGGACGGAAGTGGAGCATGGGAACGTGAGGCGCGGCAGCGACGGTATCCCCGGCGGCCGACGGTGGCGATCCGGCATGACGATCGCGCCCGGACGATCATGGCGCGGGCGTAGACTCGCGCGGTGATGGCAGACCAATGGGCTGAGCTGCTCGTCAACGCACCGGATCGGCGGACCGCCGAGACGTTCGCCGTGCGTCTCGCGGAGCTACTGCCCACGCTCGAGGTGCTGATGGGAACCGGGCCGGACGTTCCCGTCTCGGCTCCGGCGCCCCCGCGATATGTCGTCTGGGCGCTGGTGCGCGACGTCGGCGGCACGCCCGCGCCGCGCGCGGCCACGCGCGCGGCGGTGGACAGGGCTTTGACCGAACTCGATGTCACGCTCGACGCCGGACCGGCGGCCGAGGCGCTCGACATGACCGTCGTCTTCCTTGCCTGAGCCCCAGCGGCCGTCGGTCGGGTGTGGCGCAGTGCGGGACGATCCAGCCATGGACGATCGTGAATCGCTCGAACCGTGGCTACGCGATGCCGTCCGCGCCGAGCTGAGCGGGCTGCGCGAGGTGTTCACCGGGGACGTCGCGTCATTGGACGCAGCCGACGGGGCAGCGCGAGCTGCGGCGGCGCACAGCGCCCTGGCCGCGATTCGCCGGCGCGATGCGGGCCGAGTCGGGCGTCTCGGGGAACGGATCGCGCGGGTTCGCTCGGGCAAGCCGCGCGTGCCGTCGTTGAGCGGCTCGGCGCGCTACCGCATCCCCTGACATCCTCACCGACACTGAGCTGCTCGAGGTCAAGAACGTCGCCCGGCTCCGCCTGACCGCCCAGCTTCGCGACTTCCTGGCCTACGCCGAGAGCACCGGGAGGACATTCATACTGTTGACCCGCTTCGATACCGTGCTGGCACCCGATCTCCAGCGCCTGGTCGACGACGGTCGGATCGTCCACCGGCACTTCCCCGGGCTGCTCTCGGCAAATGGGCGGGCGTTCCTGCGGCGGCTGATCGAGTCGACGCTGGAGCTGGGCACCGCCGCTGAGGCCACTTCGACAGTCGAGCCCCAAGGCTGATCCGCCGCCGACGGGAGAGGGCAGCCGGCCACCGGTGCCTAAGGCCGGCGCCTGCGCGCATTGGACACTCGTCGCTTGGTCGCGTGCCATCCGCGTGTCCGGCAACGGCGGCGGCGACGACGACGCCGCCGCCAGCATGGCGATGGCGACCATCACCAGCACCAGCACCAGCACGGCACCAGCGGCGCGACGATCACCGTCACCAGCATGCCGATGGCGATGGCGACCATCACCACTGCCAGCACGGCACCGGAGCGATGATCACCATCACCACCACGAGGACCAGTAGCAGTTCCACCACCAGCGCACGGTCGGCGGCACGATCATCATCGCCGCCATCCGCAGCATGATCATGGCGGCCATGACGCTGGTGATGATCATGACGACGAGGCGATGATGACGACGACCGCGACGACGAGCACCACGACGAGCAGGACCGCGAACACAACGGCGAGCGCCACGACGAACACGAGGGCGAGGTGCGCGAGGGCAACGTCGGCATCGACGTCGACGGCGCGTCGACGTCCGCGAGGGACATGAACTGGTTGCCGAGCGCATCGTGACGCGGAGGGATGACCTGCTCGGTCTCGCCAGCGACCGCGTTCCTCCGGTCTGGAGGATTACGGTCCAGTCGTGGCGGTGGCTGCGAAGGACCTGGTCGTTGCCGACCTGGTGCGCGCGTGAATCCGGCGACGGTCAGGCGGTCAACGAACAGAGAAGGCGGTTGCCGGGCCACCTCACGCGCTCGATCTCCGTCGGCGGCGCGCATGTCCATCCGGACACGTCGGGGAGATCCGGTGTCCCGCCGCCGAGCTACCGTGTTCGACGTGAGCGGGACGACGCCGCCGGAATGGCGGAGCTATCAGGAGTTGACCGAGGAGCTGATGCGGCGGCTGGGCGCCGCGGACGGGATCACGACGCTACGGCTCGAGCGTGAGGTCCCCGTGAGCGGACGGGCCAACGACAACTGCATCGATGTGCTCTGGGAGGTTGAGGGCGTGTCCGGCGAGCGGGTGCGGCTGCTGTTCGAGTGCCGCTCTTACAAGCGGCGGATCAACCAGCAGGCGCTACACAGCTGGCGCAGCATCGTCGACGACGTGTCTGAGCCGGGCGTCGAGACCATCGGCGTGATGGTGACCACCACTGGCTACCAGAGCGGCGCCCAGCGGGTGGCCGACACGTACGGGATCGTCATCCTCGAGCTGCGCGCCCCGACCGAGCGCGATCTGGCGAACCGGTGGCGGTCGGCTCGGATCGAACTCGTGTCTCGGATGCCGCAGGTGACGGGCCTGACGGTCAGTGCGACCGAGCAGCTCGGGCCGGACGCGAGCGTGAACGGCGCGCTCGGTGAATTCGTCTTGGATTTCGAGGACGGGACGAGCGAGCTGCTCATGGATCACCTGTTGCGCGGCGAGCTGGCCTCGATCGAGGAGCCGCCGACCAAGCCGCATCCGGTGACGCGCACGTTCCCGTCCCCAGTGCTGCTCAGACGCCTCGAGGAGCCAGTCGCTCGTGTGATTGAGATCGCAGCCACCGTGTCCGAGGCGCAGGCGGAGCCGGTGGTTATCGAGACGCCGAGGGCGCGGGTCGCCTGGATGCTGGCCAACACCCTGACCGGCAGTCGCATCTGGTTCGCCGAGGACGGGGGGATCTGGTCCACGCCCGACTGATACCCGGGGAGCCCGGCGCCCTCTTCGGGGGCGCGCCGGGAGCAGCACGCTCAGCTCATGCGCGTGGAGCGGGGCTGCGGCGTGGACGCCGGACGACTCCCGCGGCGTGTCGACGACCCGCGCCAAGACGAGCTGCGCGGGGCGTCGCGAGGGCGATCTCGTCGACACGGACGGCAAAGCCCATGTTGATCAGCGGCCTCGGTGCCATGTTCCTTCCCGGCGGTGCTCCCCCGGGTCAGACAGTAGGTACCGCTCCGTGCCAAGCAACAGCCTCGGCCCGCGCGACTTGGACGCCGATCGGCACAAACGCTTTGTTCTCCGAGCTCCGCGCTCGGCCCGCGAGCGCTTCGGCGACCCACGCTTGCGATCGCCCGGTCGTCGAGACCTCCTTTGATGTTCGGAGGTGCCTGCCCGCGCGCGGGCAGGCGGTTCCCCTTTGCGCGGAGTGGGGTATGCCCTTCGCTCTCCCTCGACCCGTCGGTGGGGAGACGAGTGGCGAAGTCGGTCGTTTGGCGAGGCCGGTGGGGCGAGAAGCGCGATTGACGGCGTTTCGCATGGTGTCCTCCCACCAAGGGGAGCGAACGGCATAGCCCACTGCGCGGAAAGGAGGCCCGCCCCGCATAGCCAGGGAGACGCCCGAGCTGGACGAGTTCGGAGCGTATCGTCCGGCGCTCGCACAGTCGAGATGATCTCCTCGATGTCGATGCCCTGGAGACTGGCGGTTACGGCGTCGTGCTGCCGCGGCGCCAGGGGCGCAGCGCGAGCGAGAACCCGCCGACTGACGTGAGCATCGATCCGGCGAGCTTCACAGCCCGATGGGCCTCGTCCTCAGCGATCGGCCGCAGTTCGTGCGCCCAGCGGTTGCGCGCTCTCCTCACTGCATTTAGCTCGGTGTACAGCTCGTCGCTGAGTTCCTTCGCGATCGAGAGCGTCTCCGTAACGACACCGGCCGTCCAGTCGCGCTCCTGCAGCTTCTTGATACGCGCTTTGCTAGCCCCCTGCCGTTCTATGTACTTGACCCAGTGAGCGTTGAGCATCTGCTCCGAAAGCGACCACGCAATGATCAGGGCGAGCCCATACTCCTCGTCCTCGGCGGCCTTGGCCGCGCGCAGCAGGAGGGCGGCGGTTCGCGCCCCGTCGATGGCGCGCGAGCCGAGGAGCTCGTCGAGGAGCCCCGACGCAACATCGAGCGTCGCCCGTTCCACGATCAACATTCGTGCTTTCTCGTCGTCGAGCGCTGCGCCGCCCAGCGCCGCGGACACGAGCGCGGTCAGCGGCCTTTCGTCGAAGAAAAAGACCGTGCCGTCGGGCAGGCCGATGTCGGTGACGTGCACGACCTCTGCCGGCGTGATGACCTGCGCCCGGTGGCCCATTTTCTGCTCGGCCAGTAGGGCCGTGTGGAGGCACGCGAGGAACGCATTACCGACGGCGACGCGACGCTCGTCCATCTCGACGATCGCGTCGATGTCGTTGTCTCTGACGGCCTCGGCCTTCGACGTCTCGTGCCAGCCGCTGAAGTCGATGAGCACCAGGCCCTCGCGGGTCACTGAGATCTCCAGGCCAATCTGGAGGCGCGACCGCCAGATGGACTCGGTGAGCGCCTCCTTCGTTCGCTCCGCGGGCTCGTCGCCGCACCAAAGAGGCGGGTGCAGCAGGAACGCGAAGCCGGCGTAGCCTCTCGTCTCTTCGGAGTCCGGCATCGGACCCGAGCGTACCGCGAGGTGGAGTCTGCCCTCCCGCGAGATGGCCTCCCGGGCGCCCACCCCGACGTGCCCCGTGGCGCAGGCGGGAACCGTCGGGCACGCTACTCCGCGCCGCGGCTCCCGCTCACGCGGGCGAGCGAGCGTCCGAGCAAAGGCCGCGCTCATGCTCCCTCGCACCCGGTTCTGACCGGACACTCGTTTAGACCGAGGAGGTCAGCATGTCGAGAGTCACGGAGGCCGGTATGGATGGAGCACTGGAGGGGGATGTCCAGCGCGTTGAGCAGCGAGCCGTAGGCGAGCGCGAAACGCGCTGGAGCGCGCGGCGTAAGGAGGGGGTCGTGATGCGCTTGTTGCGCGGCGAGTCCTTGGATCTGCTGGCGCGTGAGACGGGTCAGCCGGCTGGTCGGATCAGCGGCTGGCGTGAGGAGTTCCTCGCCGGTGGCCGTGAGGGCTTGAAGTCCCGGCCGGCGCTGGTTGAGGATCGTCGGTTGGCCCAGGCGCAGCGCAAGGTCGGCGAGCTGACGATGGATCTGGATGTTCTGCGGGCGCTCAGTGACGAGATGGATCGCCGCCCTGGGTCGCCGAGGCGCTCAGCGTGAGCGAGCGGCTGCCCGCACCACTTGCTGTGGTGTGCAGGGTGGCTGGCGTGTCCCGTTCGGCGGCGTGTCAGGCACGCCGCCGGCGGGGCATCTCGGAGCCGCTTCGGCGGCGACCAGGACCAGTCGGCGTGATGAGCGACCGAGAGCTGCTCGGCGAGATTCGCGACGTGCTGGCGGAGAGCCCGTTCGTGGGTGAGGGGCATCGCAAGGTGTGGGCGCGCCTGCGCCGTCGTGGCGTGCGCACGAGCCGAAAGCGTGTGCTGCGCCTGACCAGAGGCGCGGGACTGCTCGCGCCGACCGCCCGGGTGCGCAAACGCGCTCAGCGGCTGCATGACGGCACGATCACCGTCACTGTGCCGGACACGCTGTGGGCGACCGACGCGACCGAGGGATGGAGCGAAGAGGGCCGCTGTGCGGTGTTCGTGATGATCGACCACGCCTCCGGCGAGGCATGGGCCGACGCGGGACTGCGGATGGACCGCTTCGCCGCCGCGGACCTGCTGCGGGAGGTCACCACCAGGCGTTTCGGGTCAGTCGAGCAGGCAGTCGCGGCAGGGCTCGCGCTGCGCTATGACGGCGGGTCGTGCTTCCGCTCCGAGCACTACCAGGTCGAGATCGACCACCTCGGGATCGCGCGCAGCCCGGCCTACCACTACGAGCCCGAGACCAACGGTTGCGCCGAGAAGTTCATCCAGACACTCAAGGAGCAGGTGCTGTGGATCGAGCGCTTTGCCACCTTCGAGGAGCTCAGGGCCGCCGTGCGACGGTTCGCTGTCACCTACAACCGCGAGTGGCTACTGGAGCGCCACGGCTACCGCACACCCATCGAAGCACGCGAGCACCTACTCACACAGCCACTCGTGGCATGATCCGCTTACACACCAAGGTGTCCGGTGAACCGGGGCCGGGGCAATGCTCGCATCGGACCAGCATCGAAAGTCAAGGCCGTCTGCGGCATTACTGCCAGCGGAGTTAGATCGATAGCTTCAAGGGGTGCCGTTGGTGGCACGTACTCCGCCGCGGATGTATGTCAGTCCGCCACGAACATTTGCTGTTGAGCGCAAAATCCGCGTGCCTGCTGGGATTGTCGATTGCCGGCGGGGCGGCTCTACACGGGACAGAAGTCGGCCGCAGTTCGAGCACAAGACCTCCCGTGCGCGGCTTTCGTTGCCGGCACGCAGGTAGGCAGCGAGCCTGAGCGCGACCATGCAACGGGACGAGCTGGACCAGGCGACGGACGACCCGATCGTCCATCATCTGCGTTCGGAGCCGTGTCCCCGACCGCAGCCAGCAGATGGGCGGATCACGATCTCGACGGCGTGGGCGAAGGCACTTGAGCTCGAGGCACGTCCGCCGAGCACGATAAAGAGATCTCGTGGAGAGCCCGTACCTGAGCTGGCGTAGCTCGCTGCACAACGTTGTAGGTGAGGTGGGCGATGCCGGAGCTTGCCAGGAGGCCCGGATCGACAAAGAGCAAGGCTGCCGTAGTCCTTGGCTACTCCGCCGTGAACCTCTTCTAGTCCGCCGCGAAACCGGTACCGCGATGCCGCGAATCCCCGTATGCGCGCTGGGTATCGGCGATCCCTGGCCGACTAGAACGCGGCGGCGTGCAACTCCGCCGGCGATCAGGGCGCGGCAAGGACCTCCTGGTGGATGCGACGCCCTGTGAACGTTGGGATTCGCGTCGACCAGCGGCGGATTAGGACACGGTGACGAGATATAGGTCGTGACCGATGGGTTCCTCGCCTGTCGGTTCGATGACGTTCTAACGGTGCGTCCCCGTCGAGGCAGGTCCCCTCCCGTCGATGCAGGTCCTCCCCCGACGATCGCCGTCTCCGGCGATTCCCGGGGCTGTGCTCTGCCACTACACGCCCTCGCTTTGCTTGTCTGCCGCCTCGTCTCGTGAGCCTGCGGTCCACCGTGTCCTGCTGGCTTCTACGGTCCCGGTTGAGCAGCCCGATGGGTTCTCGGTCTGGTTGCCTACACCCCGCTGGTACGGTCCCCAGCTTCTTTTGTTGTCACGACCCTTGGTCTTGACTCCCCCCGCGTGTCGGGGCTCGTAGTAACCGGTAGTCATAGCTCGCACATCCTGCGCCCGCCCTCACTCGGGATCGCCGCCGCCACGCCCCCCTCACGGGACCAGCGCTCTTGGTGGACTCGGTGCTCCCCCGCTGGCGCACCCCCGATCACGGCTACCCATCCCGGCCCCCCGCGCCTCACCCCGACCGCCCGTGACCCCAGGCGCCGCGTCGCGGAACGCCCATGCCCCACACGACGCTCGCCGCCGGCGCGCACCCACACCCAGAAAGGAGCCCCATGCCCGAGACGGCCGACACCAGCACACCCCCACACGCACGGCACGTCGTAGTGACCGTGACCACCATCCGTCTCGCCAAAGACGGGAAGCCCGAAGCGACCCGCCACCACACCGCCCAAGGCGAGTTCGACCAAGCAGTGCTCCACGCACTCAAAGGACGGCTCCAGCCATGGGCGCTAGACCAAGTCCTCGGGCGCATCCGGGCGCGAAGACCCGCGGACGGAGAACCCGTCCAGTACGAAGGCTGGTTCGGCACTCATAGGCAGCTGCTGGTCGCGGTGCGACCCGCCGACGAGAGTGATGCCACGACGGCCGGGAGGCGGCGGGTCTTGAAAGGCCTGTTCCTGGCGGAGGCAGCTCCCGCGGCGCCCGCCGCTGCGGTTGTGGCCTGAGCGCTCGGTCACTCCTCATCGCCCACGCGTCCGGTTGTGAGCGCCGCCGACGGGCGTGCGGGTGAGAGGCCGGGAACAACTGATGCGGAGCATCCCATCCCGGGCCTCACTGGCCCCGGGCCAATAGCACGACCCGACGGAGCCCCAGCACGGGGCTCTTCTCATTTAACGACAAGGGAGATGACCCGATGAGCACCGTTGAACGTGATGAGTTGCGCGAGCTCGCGCGTGAAGTTCTCGCCGACTGCAAGGAGCGTCTGCAGAAGACCGTCGAGGCCGCCAACGCCGAGCAGCGCGCAGAGACGCTCGCGCTCTCACAGCGCGGGCTGCTCGACAGCCGCGGACTGATGCTCTGAACCCCGCCTGAACCGTCCCCGCTGATCTCGGACGGCCCCCTTCACCGACCAACGCCCGCCCGTTGGCGGGAGAAAGGCACATGCGATGCGCAAGCGTATAGCACGCACGATCATCGTCCTGACCCTGCTGAGTGCGGTCAGCCAGCAGGATTTCAAGCCCCTCGTGGATCTCATCGCGTTCCCGCTGGGGATCTCGCTGTTCTTCATCGCGCCGCTCACGGTCCTGCTGGTCCTGCTCTCACCGTTCGCGCTCGGCGTAGGCCTGTGGCTGTTGTGGCAGCGGCTGCGCCACGGGCGCATCCCGGGATGGGTGCACGAGCTGATCCCGGCGCGAGGCAAACGCCGCCGAGGTCCGGCAAGCCCGGCCGCGAGGCGGCCGTACCGTCGCGACCCGGGCGAGGCGCCGACGCTCGAGCAGCCAGCCCTCGCCACCGGGTCCGCGGCGCCGCTGGACCGCGACGGCTCGCCCGCCGCACGGGCTGCCGGGGAGATGGCGGGCGTCCATCACGGCTAGCGCGCGGCACCCGACACGCCCACGCGTCTCACGCCAGCCATCCCGTACGGCCGCAGGACCAGGGTCGTGCGGGCTGCAACTCCCGCAGGGGCACAGCGCTCCGCGGCTCGACAAGTCAACAGGAACACACGGAGGAAACGCAGATGAGCACGTTCACAGCAACCCGTCCCGTGACCCTTGCACCGTCGGTGTGCGAGGAGCACCTCGACGACGCCGAGCAGGCGCGCGTCGAACACCTGGAAAGTCTCCCCGCGCGCCTGGAGCCCGAGGCCCTCGCGCAAGTGATGGACCTCCACGAGCAGGGCAAGACGCCAAGGACGATCGGCGGGCGTCTGTCGCTGCACCCGCTCGTTGTCAGCATCGAAGTGCGCCGCGAGCTAGAGCGTCGCGCCGAAGAGCAGCAAGCCGCCCGCGACGACGCGCGGGAGCAGAGCGCCGCCGCCGCGGCTACCGGGAGCAGCGAGGAGGAGCTGCCCGCGCTGCTGAGTCGCCTTGAGATGAATCGTCTCGCGAAAGGCAGCTACATCCCCAACAAGCCGATCCGGGCGATCGTCGAGCGCGCTGTCGCCAGGCGTCCCGGGATGAAGGTCAGCACGGTCCTCAGAGAGTTCGGGATCGAGGACACCACTCACGCCAAGCGGCTGCTGGGCTACAGCCCCTACTCGGGGACAGACCGGCCGGCGGCGACGATCAGCGTCGAGCACGCGACGCGTCTGCTTGACGCGTTCGGGCACGACCCCGTGGACGTGGCCGGGCTATGACCACGCAACCAAACAACCTCGAGACCGACGGCCAGCCGGACAGCAGGCCGGTGGAGCTGAGCGTCACCTACCGGCAGAGCGACGGGGAGCTCCGGGCCGCGGTGATCGCAGTCGACGCGAACAACCTCTGGACGGTCTATGACATCCCGGCCGGGGACATTGATGGCGCCACAGGCGTGGTCGTGGATCACCTCGCGGGGGCTGAAGAGCGACTCGGCGCGGCGCTCGGCGTGCTCCTCACGTATGTCGATGACCAAGTCGCGTTCCACAACGGCGACCGTGAGCGCCACAGCCCGGAAAGCCCCCTTCCGCGGGAACCGCAGGAGGTCGGCATCGCGCGGGTCCGACGCGACGCAGAGCGTGCGCTGAAGGCCGCCGAAGCTGACCGTCAGCGCGGCAGCGACCCCAAGAACGCGGAGTGGCTACAGCGGGTGACGGATCTCGCCGAGCAGCAGCGAGCCGCGATCCACGCCGGACGCCAGGCAGAGCAGCAGCCAGAGCGTCAGCCGCTGGCCGCGTAACCCGCGAGAGAGGAAGGAGAAGCCTGATGGCAACAGCAACAGCAACAGCTGAGCGTCCGCGGGCCAGACGCCGGCCCGCGCGCGTAGAGCCGACGCTCGCGATGAGCGTTCGTCTGCCCGACGGCCGGGAAACAGAGCGGGAGTATCCGGCGTCGCGGCATCGCGAGATTCACCTCGGTTTTCTGCACCGCGAAAGCCGAGGGTTTGTGGAGCTCGCCGCGGGGCACCGCGACAGCCGCGGTGAGCTGGCGATCTACACCCGCCGCCACCCCGACCACTTCCTTGCAGGCGGGGCGACGGGCGGCCCGGACTGGCCTGCTCCCCTGACGGCTCTCGCCGCGCGCCACCACGAGCAGGGGCAGGAGCTGTTCGTCGGTGTCGCGCCGCGCAGCGAGCGGCGCGCCGGCAAGGAGTTCGTGCATTACAGCCGGTGGGCGTGGGTGGATGTCGATGAGCCCGACCAGGCAGGCCAGGTGCGGCGGCTGCTCGCCGGCAAGCCCGCGCATATCGAGATCGAGTCCGGTGGCTCAGAGGAGGGGGAGCCAGAGCGCAGGCATCTGTACTGGCTGCTGTCCCGGCCGCTGTACGCCAGGACGATCACCGACCCGGAGGGCCGCGTGATCCGTAACCCCGCGGAAGTCCGCCAGCCGACCTCAGAGACAGGTCGCACGCGGCTGGTGGGCTACCGCGACCTGGACACCGGGGAGGTCATCACCGACCGTCCGCCGGTGCACTGGATCGAGCGGACCAACCGCCGGCTGATCCACGCTCTGGGAGTGCTGCACCGTGAAGGCGAGCGGGTTCACCTCGCCGACCGGCAGTGCGCGGAGCGAGCCCGCGTGCTGCGTCTCGCCGGCTCGATAAACGGCAAGACGGGAAGGTATGCGCGGATCGCGCGCCTTGACCTGTGGCTACCCGCGTACTCCCCGGAGGTGCTCGTCGGCGATCTGTGCGACCCGCCGAGCGCCCGGCCGGAGCGCCGCAGTGTTCCTCACCGTTTGAAGTACGACGCGTACAAGCTGATCCCGCCGGAGGTGTACTTCAAGCGGCTCGCCGGGATCGACCTGCCCGCGAGGGGCAACATCAACTGTCCCTCAGCCTCACACGAGGACCTGGTTGCTTCGTGCAGCGTCGGGCGCTACGGCTGGCGCTGCCATGGCTGCGGCGTGGGCTGGTCGGGAGTGGACCTGACGTCCGCGCTTGAAGGCGGCCCGACCGGCGATGAGCTCGCCGCGTCCCCCGAGGCGTTCAAGAAAGCCAAGCAGGACTTCCGCCGTGCGATGGGTGAAGTCATCTAGCCGCCGCCCAGGACCCCCCGGCGCGGCAGGCCCCTCCAACCCGGGGGTGCTGAGAGCTCAGCCCCGTTTCACCGAGACCCGCGGCGCCAGGACGGGCATCGCGGCATGTCCGTATCCGCCCGTTCGGGCGGGCGCTCACTCACACAACACCAACCGAAAGGCAGAGAACGATGACCAGCAGGAATCACGCAGCCGAGGCCGGCGAGAGCATCCTCGAGGAGGACGAGCAGCTCGGCGGGGACACCTCTACGGTGCAATACCGGTGCAGCATGCAGGAGCTCGAGGAGGCGGGCTTCCATCGGGGTTTCTCGATCCGTCACATCGATGAGATGCCCGAACACGAGTCGGAGTTCATTCCCGGGCCCGCCGGCCAGCTGAGCGGGATAGGAGACTGCCTCGCGGCGCTCTACCGGGTTCCACCCAAGGCGCTGCTGGAGCTGGTCGAGATGTTCGACCTCGACTGGGGCAGCGCCCCGTATGACCCGTATACGCCATTGCCGTGACGCTCTCTCGGCACGAGCTCCGAGCCTCAACCTCTCACGAGCGATTGATGTCCCGGTGGCCCTGCTGGGGCCGCCGTGCGAGCGCAGAATGATCGCAGGCGCACTCTCGCCCGCCAGCTGCTGAGCCCCGGCAGCAGGCACACAGCCGGGCGTCCCTCCGGGGTCGCCCCCCAAAGAGACCATCGAGCCCGCAGAACGCGGGAGCGATCCAATGATGCCGCGCGGCCCCTTGTGCCGCGCGGCGCGAGCAGGAGGTAGACGACAGCAATGACCACAGCACCAAACACTCAAGGCCCCCGCCCGCAGAGCACCGCAAACGAGCGGCTCCGGGACCCCGACCAGGTGAAGCGAGACGCGCGTGCAGTCAGCTACGAGTGGGAGCTCGGCAAGGACGAGGACGGCGGCACGCGGCTGGTGGTGCTCAGCGTCAGCCACCACAAGCGCTCGCGCGGCGGCGCCTTCGTCTCCTCGCTTTGCAACATGACGGTGAAGGAGATGGGCTTCATGACCGAGCGCAGCTTCTCGCCACTGTCAGCAACACGCATCAGCGTCGAGGCCGTGGCACGCTTCTCATCCAAGCGGCTCGACGAGTTCGCCGCCAGCGCGCTGCAGCGGGTTCGCGACCTGTACGAGCAGGGAGACCCCCAGGTCCACGGCTACTTCCAGGAGCAGGCGTGAGCGGCCCGGCGGACGTCGTGGCTGCGCTCGCCGGGCTCGGCGGGCAGCCGGCCGCGGACGGCGCGCCCGTGACTCCGCGCGCGCTGATCGACCTGTACTGCCAGCCCGGGATGCAAAGCGGCTGGCGTAGCGAGCGTCGCGAGAGCTCGATGTTCAACGCCGGGTTCTGCGGCTTTGACGGGCGCCACGGCTACGACGACGGACACGGCCTGATCGAGAACTTGGCCGCGGGCGGCTGGCGTCCGTTGCCCGAACTCGGCGACTGGCCGCTGATGGTGTTCCTGCTCTGGCCAGCGCGGTCCTCTGACGCGCGGTTCGCGATCGCTCACTACTGCGAAGGCGACCTGGCGATCGAGGTTTTCGACGGCAAGCCCGCGGCCACGGTCGCGCTGGGTGAGCTCCGCGGGCAGTACCCCGCCTGATCCCCGCCCACCCGGCGCTGACAAACCATCCCGGGGCCCCGACCCAAGCCAGTGGGCTGCTGGGCGCGGCGCTAGCCCAAGCCGCCTTCGATGGGCCGGCGGGTCAGACCGTCGTCCCGTCTTGCAGCACCCGAGACCGTCCGCATCCACGCGCCCCTCTGAAAGGAGCCCGGGAACGCCGCGCGGTTTCACCACGAACTCGCAGCGCCCACATCCGGGCGTGGCGAGCAGGCCCGTGTCCCCCTCGCCCCGGGGGGCACGGGCCTTCCGTCGTTCACGGGCGCGAACCGCACAAACACAGGCCCACAGGGGCCCACACGAAAGGACCGACATGACACACACCACAGAGAACGCCAACCACATCGCCTCCTCTACGAGCGCGCGTGACACCGAGCCCCGCTCGGTCTCGGACGGCTGGCAGCTCAAGGACGTCGTCCGCACCGTCCCGGCGCGTGTCGGCGTCTCCCCCCACGCAACGGACACGTGCTCGCGGCTGCTGCGACGCCGCGTCTTTCTGCCCGGCGTATAGGCACGCCGCGCAGCGGCACCTCAGACGGGCCCGTCATGGGTCACCGCCAGCAAGCGCGCCCCGCCTTGGCAGCACCCGAAAAGCACATCCACAAAACGAGAAGGAGCAACACGACCATGCAAAACGTAAACCACCACCAGCCCGTCACGAGCACCGCAGCGACCGTCCCCACGACTGTGGTGGATCCGCACGCGCCGGCGAGCCGCCGCGACGCACTTTGCGCGCAGCTTCATGTGCACCGTCTGGAGATCGCGCGGATCGCGGCCGAGTACCACGAGCGCGACGTCCCGCCGAGCGAGATCCCCGGCCTGCGGCGGATGCTCGCCGCCGCGCGGCGTGCCCGCGACCTCAGCTGGGCCTGCGAGTTCGAGCTCGCCTGAGGGCCCGTAGGCCTGATCCCGTATCAAACCCACATCGATGAGAACACCGCCGAGGTCTTGAGGATCTCGGCGGGAAAGGAGCGCAATGACTCCCGCTCACTCAGCGCCCACTGTCGTCCTCGGCGCGCTTGTCCAGATCGACGGAGCGTGGCGGCAGAACCCGGCGCAACGGGCGTTCGCCGGCGACGCCTACATCTACGTCCGCGCCGGCGAGCTGCCGGCGATCGATGACGCCGTCGCGGACCCCTTGTGCAAGGTGAAGCTGTTCCACCCCTTCACGCGCTTTACCTATTATGCCTACGCGCTAACCGAATACCCCGGGGCCGGACCGGTGCTCACCGGGCTTGTCACCGGTCTCGGTGAGGACGAAGTCGGTGACACCGCGCTGCGCGACATCGCAGAGCTGCGGGTCGCCCACCTCCCGCCGGAGCGTGACCTGCACTGGCACCCCGCACCCCTCAGCCAGGTGTCCGCAACCGCACGTACCTGACAGCTCGAGTGAATCCCGGGCCGCGGCGCCGCGCCTCGAGGGCGCCTGACCGGTCGCGCCCATCCACCCCGAAAACGAAAGGCTCCTCATGGATCCGATAGCCAACCTGGCCTCCCAACGCGCGTGCGTCGCCGAGATCAACGAGATCAACGCGCGCTGGTCCGCAGCCGGCGCGCCGACCGCCGCCGACCTCGAGCGGCTCGCGGACCTCGCCGAGCAGCTCGCCGAGCTCGTCGAAGCACTCGACGCGTGGCGCGTGAACGGGGGCTTTGACCCGTATACAACCACCTGCGTCGCGAGCCTTGTCCGATCGTGCGCCGAGGGGATGCCCGCGCATCTGATGCGCCAACTGCTGGACTCGGTGATGCACTACATCGGCCAGGACGTGCGAGTCAAAGTCATGCACGAGGTGCCCGCGGCCTACAACGCATTCCACGGGCGCGAGATCGTCGCGACCCACGTAGCCTCGCCACCGCCGCGTCCCAGCACCACGAACTAACGCACTGTGCATGGAGTGCGAGCGCGACCGCTACGCCGTCGAGGAGGCGTGAGATGACCGACACCCGATCCGAAGAGCCAGTCGAGCACGCTGGCAGCCTCAAGGACACGATCGACGCGGCCGCCGCCGTATTCGCCGCTGCGAGAAGCGATGCGAAGCCGTATGTCGCGGTCGCCGTGAGCGACACCGACGAGGCGTCGCTGATCGGCGCCTACGCGGTGCGCTCGGTCGCGCAGGCACAGGCCTCGCGGGCGTCGGGTGACCGCTCAGGCGCATGGATACGCGCCTACGTCGTCGCGCCCGCGACAGACGGCGGGTGCGTCGTGCTCAGCGGCGACGTCGTGATCGGCCAGCCAGCCAGCAGCTGACCCGGTGCATCACCCGGCTCGCCAACAACCACACCTGAAAGGACGAACTGATGTCCCACCATCCCCCTACCGGCGCCGCGCCGGTGACCCAGAACGAGCGTCGCGCCGACCGCGCGATGCACGCGATCGAAGCCGGCAGCGACTGCGAGTTCCGCGACGGCGCGGTCGCTGGCCTGGAGCGTGACGTCAGGGATCTCCTGGCCAACCTGCGACACCTGTGCGACCGCTGGCGCCTTGACCACGGCGCGGTCGACGCCCGCGCGCAAACCACCTATCTCGGCGACCACACGGAGGCGCCGCTTGTCGCTGTCGGAGCGCCCGGCGCACTCGACCGGGAAGCCGAGCCGGTCCGGGTCGTGATCGTCGACCACGACGCGCGAGTCAGCTCCTTCGCGGCCAGCGCGCCAGAGCTGTTCCCCGAAGTGTGCGACCCGCTGGAGATGGCCGAGGAAGCGTGGGTGCTGCTGGTAGGCGCGCTCGTGCACGGCCGGGCAGCGGAGGACTCTGGCTCCTCGCCCCGGCGGACGCTGTTCGTCGACGAGCGCGAGAAACCGGTCCTCGCCAAACAGCTCAGCGACCTGCGCTGTGAGCTGCTCGAGGACCCCGGACTCGCCGGGATGGACCTCGCCGAGCCCGACCCGCCGCTCGCCAGCTACCTGATGGGGACGCCGACGCACCGCAGCAAGTGAGGTAGAGCGCGGGCAGGCAGTCAAGCGGGTGATCCGCGCTAGCCAACCGCGCGCGAATCGCCTGTCGGGAGGTGTGACTCGCTGACGCCTGCCCGCCGCGCGAACGGTAGCCGCCGGCGTCCCCGCACCGCTTGTCAACAGCGATCACGTCCCTCCCGACCTCACCCGAGGCGCACGCTGATGCCAGCGGGCGCCATCACCACTGATCCGACTCGGAAGGAACCCCCGAATGGCACATGCCGAACACGAGGCGCGCCTGCAACGGTTGCGCGCCCTCGCCACCACGACAACGACCAGCGAATGGGGACGCGAACGCGTCCGGGGGCTCCTTGATCAGGAGCCCGACGCTCCTGGCGCTCAATGCCCGCGTTTCGCCGTGCTCGCCGAGCACGCCGGTGAGCGAATGCTGTTCTGCAGCGATGACCCTGCCGCCATCGCCGCCGAGCTTGCGGAGCTGGCGGTCGGTGAGCTCCCCCTCAGCGCCGAGGCGGTCATCGACCTCGACACCGGCGCACGACACGCCGCGTCCACGCGAGCGAGCGTCACGTTCACACCACCACTCCCCGGCAGCGCGCCGCGGTCGGCGGGAGAGCCGCGCCAGGCGACGCTGACCTACGGGCACCGTGGCGCACTGAAACTCGCGGCGGACATCATCGCCGAGCACGCCCGCGAAGCCGGCGAGCACGAGGAGCTCACCGACACGGTGCGATGGCTCGAGGACCTCCTGGCGCAATGGGAGACCACGCCACCAGCTGCCTCGCCGCCGGCGTGAAAGCGATTGCGCCAGCGCCGCCCCGAACGCACCCCAGCCCAGACAGACCCGCCGCGAACGAGACACCCCGCTGAACACGGACCCCCTTCACCGGGGGCCGCGCAGCTCACCCCTGATCCGAAACGCAAACGAGAAGGAGAAACCAGCATGAACACCCCCACAACGACACTCCCCGTCCGCCCCGTCCGCGAGGAGTCCGCGTCGCGCTGCGTCGCGCTGCGGGCCGTCGTCACCCACGATCGGCTCGATGGCGACGTCGCGATCCTCAACGACACGCAGACGGTCGCGATCACCGATGACCCGCAGGGCATCAGTGACCTGTTCGACGCCGCGCTCGCCGAGAGAGCCGAGCGAGGCGTCGTGCTCAGCGAGCTCGCCACCGTCACATCGGCCGCGACGGCGGGCCCTGTGATCTTCGAGCGGCTGCTCGTCGCCGCCGACGGGCGCGCCGTTCACGTCGAAGCGAGCGTGCTGCCGCTCACAGACCACGAGCGCCAAGACCTCCAGGAACTGCTCAGCGACACCTCCGAGCCCGACTTGGCGCGCGAACTGGCCGCGATCTACGCCGCGGACATCGAGCAGGAGCAGCGCGCCGCAGCCGGGGGAATGCCCGTGTGCTTTCTCGACCAGGCCAGCGCCACCACCGGCGCGCAGCGTCCCTAAAGCCCCGGCCAGCCGCGCGCGGCTGGCGGCGGGTGTCCCACCAGCCCATCGCCGGCCGCGGCCCAGCGGCTTCCCAGACATTCCCGCCCCGCGCGGGCGGAACGAGAGGAGAAGAAAACATGCTTGTACTGACCCGTAGGGCCAATGAGTCGATCCAGATCGGCCCGAACATCGAAGTGAGCGTCGTGGCTATTCGGCGCAGCAAGGTGCGCCTGCTCGTCAGTGTCACCGCCGGCGTTGCAATCAGCCGCGCCGAGCAGCCCGGAGGCTACATCCGGACACGGGTGATCCTCAACCGCAAAACGGGCGAGTCGATCCGGATACCGCGCGAGCCCTGGAGGGATCTGCCGTGCAACGCGCCGGCCGCGGAGAACGCCGGTTGCGATCGGTGCGGCAGCTATGACCGGGCGCCGCGCAGCCGCTACTGCACGCACTGTCTCGCCGAGGGCTACGTCGTCTACGTCGATGGCGTGATCGAGACCGGCTATCTGCACGACACCCCCGACGACGCGCGCGATGAGGCGCAGCTGGTCAGCGAGTCCGCTCCCGGTGAGACGGTCGAGACCCGCGGCCCCAACGGGTTCCGCGAGATCTTCCCGCCGCACGAGCCGCGCAGCCAGTGATGCGCAACTCACCACCAGCGCGTAAGACGCCGCTGAAGCGCACCACAGCGATCGCGCCGCGCGAGCAGCCCCTCGCCCGGCGCACCGCACGAAAGCGGCGGCCAATCAGCCCCGCCAGCCCCGCCCAGAAAGCCAAGATCGCGGGCGCGCGTTGCGTGCACTGCGGCGCCCCGGCCACCGACCCGATGCACCTGTGGCCCCGCGATCTCGGCGGCTGCGACGACCCGTCATGCGTTCTCCCCGGCTGCCGGACGTGTCATCGCGCGTTCGATGAAGGAGCGCTCGACTTGCTCGCGGATCTCGTTCGCCACCACAAGGCGGAGATCGCGCACGCGCAGCTGCACACGGACCTGATCTCGCTGCTGGAGCGCCTCACCGGCTGCGAAGTCCTCCTCCGCGCCCGCCACACACACCAACGCTACCCGGGACCCCCTACAGGCACCCCGGTCGCCCACCCAACACCGTGAAGGGAGAAGACCCATGCCAACCATCTACCCGCCGCGCACGAGCACGGCGCGCCGCCGAACGAGAACGGGCCGCCCGTGAGCGGCGCACCCGAGCACGTGACGCACTCCTGATCCGCGACGGGCTCCTCGCCGCCCAGCCCGTCGCGGAGCTCCACCATCAGCTCACCCGGCCCGTGATCGACCTCGCCACAGCCCGCCAGAAGGCCCGTGAGATCGAGAGGCCCCTCACGCTGCTGGTCGCGGCAGCCATGTTGAGCGAGGCGACCGCCGCGCGCTACCACGCCGAACTCGCCGAACTCGCCGAACTCGCCGAACTGAACACAGCCATCAACGCGCACGCCTCGACGGGGCGCCACGCGACCTGACCGCGCCCCGCCGTCTGCCGCTCGTCCAGGCAGCGAGCCGCATTCCTGTACTTCCGCTGCCCATCGCGGGCCGCGCGACTGCTCCTGAAAGGAGCCTCTCATGAACCCGACCGTCCTTCTGGACGGCGCGCGAGCGTTGCGCGCGCTGCCGCCACCATCCCTTGACCTCGCCCAGATCCCGCCGCTGCAGCACGCGGCACCGCCCACGATCCGGATCGCGATGCCCGACGGCTCCCAGACAGAGCTGCCGGGCGCGCTCTGGCCGGAGCCCGACCTGTGGGCTGCCAGTGAGCGCCGCGCGCGCGCCGGCGAGCCTCCGGCGATCGAGGTCCGCCGCCTCTCGCGCGCGGAGTCCAACGTGCTCGCCGCCGACTGGCACCCGCTCGGCGCCGAGACACGCCCGTTCGGCTACCACGCTTTCGCGCTGTTCCTCAAGAACGAGCCGGTCGCGCTCGCGAGCGCCGGCAGCACCCACAGCGCGGTCGTCGACACCGACCGCGGCCTGCACCGGCGCAACGTGATCGAGCTGACGCGGCTCTGCCGCTCCCCGCAGCAAAAGACCGAAGGAAGCCTGCGGGTGATGCTGCGCCTGTGGCGCGACTTCCTGGCGCTTCCCTACTGGCCCTACTTCCCAGACACCACGAAGGTCGCGCTGGTGTCCTACTCGATGCCGGGCAAGGTCGGGCACATCTACCGCCACGACGGCTGGGTGCGCGTGCGCGGCTGCAGCGGATCGGGCGGAGGAGGCACCTGGTCTAAGCGCACCCGGCCCGGCCGCGCTCGACCAAGTGGCCTGTGGGTGTACTGGCTCACCGACGACACCCCGGCCATCGCCGCCGCGGCCGAGGTCATCGCGCTCTCCCCACCCTCAGCGCGTGGCGCTGGCGAGCTGGCGGGGCGGCGTGCGGCATGAGCGGGCCGCTGAAGAGCGAGACGGACATGCTGCGCACCCTGGCGCGCGGCACCTACACGCTGGCCGCGCTCTACGCACACGTCGAAGAGAACGCCGACGTCGCCCGCGAGGATGGGCACTCCCCGTCAGCGCCCGGGCATTCGTGGGATCCGCGGTGGCGGCACCGCGTCCGCGGCTGGCTCGCAAACCAGCGTCGCGCCGGTCGCGCGCGGCGCATCACACACGCGGTCTGGGCGCTCGAGGGGACACCCGAGAATCCCGGGCGGATGCTGTTGATCGCAGCGGGCGGCCAGGATCCGCAGGTCGAGCTGCAGTGCCGCGACGCCGTCGCGCTGCTCGGCGACGTCGACGGGCCGCTGGATGCGGTCATCACCGACCCGCCGTGGGGCCTTGAATGGGACAGGCCGGGGTCGCGCAGCCAGTACGCGCGCGAGGAGGCGAAGGTCCTCGACGGCTACATCGACGTGCCCGCCCGGGAGTACCTGGCGTTCTCGCGTCGATGGATCGCCGCCGCCGCCCGCGTGCTGCGCCCCGGCGGGCAGCTCGTCGTCGTGACCGGCCCGCAGCGCGCCGCCCCGGTGCAGATCGCCGCCGAAGAGCACGGTCTGGCGTGGGTATGCACGATCGTCGCGCGCCGCGAGTTCGTCGCGCCGAGCCGACGGCGTCCCTCGCCGGCTCACTGGGCGATCACCGCGATGTGCCGCGGCCCCGTCTCCCACCGCCGGCGCGTATTCAACGCGCCAGGCGACCAGCGCCGCTCCCACACCGGGGGCCTCTACCCGACCGACCTGTGGCTCGAAGGTAACGGCCGAGCCGACAGGCCCGGCCTGCTGCGCTACGCCACGGAGCTGCCCGAACCGTTGGCGAGGCGCATCGTCACGGTGTTCACCGACGAAGGCGAGCACGTTTGCGACCCGCTACTCGGCGGGGGCAGCATCCAGCGCGCTTGCTGGCAGACCGGACGGCGCTTCACCGGCGGTGACCTGAACCCCACCGCCGTCATGTACGCCGCCGCGCGGCTGCTCGCCGAGCACGCCTGGCCGCAAGAGCGTCAACCCCAGCTCCCGCTCGCCGCCTGAACCAGCCGGTAGGCGCGCGGGCTTGTTCCTGACCATCCCTGCACCCCGCCCAAAGGAGTTCGAATGTCAACAGGAAACCCAACCCAGCAACATGACCCACCCCAGCGGGTCGGGAGGTGAGCGGCCGTGAGCGCCAGCAGCTACACCGACCTCGCCGCGCACGCGGGACACCATGTCGCCGTCGTGATCTACGCGCAGGAGAACGCCGCAGTCGAGTGCGAAACCTGCCGCGAGGTACTCGTGGACTTTGCCCGCGCCGATGAGACAGAGCTCGCTGGGCTCCTCGCGCTCGCTGAGCAGCGCGGAATCGCCGAGGACACGCTCGACGAAACCGTTCACGACATGGCCGCAGCCACGGGCTCGTCAGTCAACAACGAAGGCCACGACAGCCAAATCGCCTACCTGCAAGCCGAGATCGGCACCCGCGCGACGCGGGAGCTGCTGGACCGCGAGGGCCAACGATGACTCAGATCCCGCCGCCGCCCCCGGCGTTCAGCGAACTCAACGAACACCTCACAAGCCTGGAGCGGGCGTTCACCAAAGGCCGTGTCGCCGGCGGCCGCTCGCGCTTGCTCGGCGTCGGTCCCTCAGCCGGTCCGCCGAACTACGCCACGACCCCGACTGCACACCAACTGACACCGGGCCCTCGATTGGCCACGGTCGCCCTGGCTAGACAGTATGGGCGTGGCGTCCGCGTTCGGCTGCTGACCTGAAATCGTCGACGCTCCCGCGCATCGTATGGCGCGGGCTGGTTACCGCATCGATGGAAAGGGAGCGTCGACATGGGTGAAGGTATCTGTTTTGCCGGGCTTGATGTGCACGCCAGGAAGACCGCCGCGGCGGCTGTGCAATTGGGGTCCGGTGAGGTGTGGAAGGCGCAGCTGGGAGGGTCCTCGGCGGCGGCGATCGAGTGGCTGCAATCTCTCCCGGGGGAGGTGCGTGCGGTCTATGAGGCAGGGCCGACGGGGTTCGAGCTCGCGCGGGCAGCCCGCGCGGCCGGGGTGCAGGTGATGGTCTGTGCTCCTGGCGCGATCCCGCGTCAGCCTGGGGACCGGATCAAGACAGACACGCGTGATGCTCTGAAGCTCGCCCGGCTTCATGCCGCAGGCCAGCTGCGCCCGGTCGTTGTGCCGGCTCCCGAACTGGAGGCGTTGCGTGATCTGGTGCGTGCGCGTGAGGATCTGCGCGGGGACCTGATGAGTGCCCGCCACCGGGTCAGCAAGCTGCTGCTGCGCAAGGGGATGCTCTGGACCGGGCCCGGTGAGACATGGTCTCAACGTCACCTGCAATGGCTGAGCAAGGTTCGCTTCGAGCAGCCCCTGCTTGAGGTCGTGTTCGGTGAGTGTCTGGCTCACCACGAGGTGCTGCTCGCCAGACGCGATCGCCTGGATGTGCTGATCGCAGAGCAGTCCGTTCAGGGTCCGTGGGCGCCGACGGTCGCAAGGCTTCGCTGCCTGCGCGGCATCGACACGCTCACCGCGGTCGGGCTCGTCGCCGAGATCGGCGACATCACAGCGTTCGCGCACCCTAAGCAGCTCGCCAGCTATCTCGGGCTGGTCCCGTCCGAGTTCTCCTCCGGGGACAGGCGCAGCCAGGGATCGATCACTAAAGCCGGCTCGAGCCATGCTCGCAGGCTGCTCGTCGAGGCAGCCTGGCACTACCGACGTCAGCCCAGCATCTCGCTGACTCTCAGGCGCCGCCAGCACGGTCAGCCCGCCGCCGCGATCGACGCTGCCTGGCGCGCACAGATCCGCCTGCACCGCCGCTGGGCAAACCTGGACGCCCAGCGCGGCAAGAAACGCACCACGGTCGCCGTCGCGGTCGCACGAGAGCTCGCTTGCTTTGTCTGGGAGATCGCCAGCCAGACCGACTGACCCCACCCACCAATCCCGTTCGGTGTGTGGGTGGCGGCCGGCGCCGTGCCACACGGGGACCGCGATCGTCCTATGAGCACCAGCTACTGGTTGGCGCGCTCGTTTCTAGACAGCGGCCCAGGCGCAGCGAAGAACCGTCTTGAGGTATCCAGCCCTCGCATATCAGCCTGACTGCCCTCGCAGCCCGGCCGCCACCCACACACCGAGCCACAGCCAAAAACGCGTGAGTCCCAACAACCGGGCTCCCGACCACCGCTGCCCCACTTGACAACAACGCCCATATCAGGACGGCCGCGCTCGCCGACGCCCGCCAACCCGAAGGAGAACCATATGGCCACCCTATTTCCTGCCGTCCAGCCCGCTCCGTCCGAAGCGTTTCAGGCACAGGCGCCGCGAGCGTTCGGTGCGCTGACGCCGTGGGCCGAGCTGGCCGCCGCGGCGCGCGAAAGCGACGCCTACCACCAGCTGATGCGCTGCTTTCCGCGCTGGAGCAGAGCGACCGACGCGCTCAGCCGCGACGCGCTCAAGGCGCTCGCCCAGAACCACGCCGTTGACCCCAACAGCCGCTACTCGTGGCAGGGCCGGTTCGCTCACGCCGAAGGAGTGCTGCGCCGCCATGCGCTGGCGAAGGTGGACCCCAGCACGCTGACCGCGGAGGCGATCGAGCAACTCGCCAGCGGCCAGGCGGACACCGACCGTGCCGCGGGCCTCGATTGGAGCGTCGTGACCGTCCCGGCGCAGGCGCTGGACGAGCGCATCCGTGAAGCGAACCGCGAGCTCCCGGTCGACCTGGATCACCCCGACACGTGGTATCGGACGTCCGCCAAGCGCGCAGCGATCGCCCGCCGCTACGGCCTCGTCCCCGAGCTGGCCGATGACATCTCGCGGTGGGCGCTCGCGAACGTCGCCGAGTTCAGCGAGTCGGACATGCGCTGTTGGCAGATCGGCTCGCGCCGGTGGCTCGCGCTCGCGCGGGAGGTGATGAGTGTCCCCGAGCGGGTCGAGCGACCTGTGGGGGTGTTCCTCATACCGGACGAGCGCACCGGTGACGGCTGGCGTCTGGGGCCGGTGCTCTCCCCCGAGCTGATCAGCCTCGTCGACTCACTCGGCGGGCAGATCCATCCAGGGCTGCTCAGCGCCTCCGTCCCGGCCGAGGAGGTCGATGAGTTCCTTCGCCGGATCAACATGCGGACGCTGCACGCCGGGGAGATGTCGATCGCCGAAACCTCAGCCGGGCTCGGGACGGCACTCTCCAACTCGCTGGGCCGGCCGGTGCATCCCGGGCTGCCCGTCGACCGCCTGGAACGCTGGGGGCGCCTGCACCTCTCGAGCTTCCGCGGCGGACCCCTGGAAATGCGGGTCCTGACCCGCAGCGTCAAGTCGTTTCCGGTGCGGCGCCTGGGGTCGGTTCGTGCCGGGAAGGCAAAGGACTATGCGTTGAGCGTCGCGATGGATCTCGGCGAGGCAGTCGCGATCGCCGTCGAGCGCGAGGTGCCGCTGCTGCTCTCCACCGAGGCCTCGGGCTATCTCGCCGGCACGGTCCGTGTCGGGCGGATGAAGGGCCGCCCCGGGATGCTGACGATCACTGAGGCGGACGGCATGTCGGCGATCACACGCCGGCTTCTAGCCGAGCAGGCCATCACGCTGCTGCGGGAGCTGAAGGCGAGCGGCGCGAACGTGGTGCTCGACTCAGGCGCGCGCGAACTCGTGCGAATGACCGTCGTCGCACCGCTCGACGATGACCCGGTATTGAAGGACCCGCAGCGTCGTGTCGCGGCGCTGAAGGTCGTCGGGTCGGGCCTTGACATGTCCCAGACCGCGACCGGTAAGACGATCACCACGGGCCGCGCGATCTACCACCGCGCCGCGACCATCCGCGGGTTCCGCGGCCTGGTGATCGCCGGGCCGCGACTGATCAACCAGTGGTTCGAGGAGCTCACCGTTGGTGCTCCCTCGCGCGGGCTGCCGCCGCTCGCTCCGAACTGCGAGGTGCTGATCATCGACGAGCGCATCCCCGTCGCCGCGCAGGTTCGCCGCTTTCACCGCGACCTCGGGGACCGCCCCGGCGTCGTGCTCGTCGGGACCGGGGTGATGGAGCGTTTCGCCCGCGAGCTGGCGGTCATCCACTGGCACTTCGCGGTCGCGGATGAGATCCACCGCTACCGCAACCCCGCCACCGAGGCGCACCGTGCGCTCGCGGAGCTGCGCTTCGGCGCGATCGCGGACTTCTGGGGGCTGACGGGCACCCCGGCCGGGAAGGAGGCCGCGAACATCGACCGCCTCGTCGGACTGTGCGTCGCCGACCGCACGCTGCTGGAGGAGCGGCTGAACACCGTCGAAGCGGGCGATCTGATGGACGAGGTCAACGCCGCGAGGTTGCGCGTGAACTACGGGCCGCACGCGGTGCGGGTCACGAAGAAGGAAATGAAGCCCTACCTCCCCGACGTGCTGCCCGCGGAGCCGTTGCCGATCGAGGCGGACCCCGCGCTCGCGGAGCTGATGAAGGCCCTGCGGGAAGGCGGGAAGGCGGCGTACCGGCGGCTGCTGGAGGTGCTGCACGAGCTCAAGACGCTCGACAAGCACAGCGCGCTTCACCGCGAGGCGATGAAAGAGTACGCCCGCCAGCAGGGAATGGTGCTCGGACACGTCGACCGGTACGTCGACATCGGCGTGGACCCCGAGACGCTGACGCATTCGGCCTCGCTGCTGGCGAAGGCACTCGTCCGCGAAGGCCTCGTCGCCGAGGCGATGAAGGGCGGCGGGGACGGGCTGCCGCTGCTGCGCAGCATCGTCGCGCAGAGCTTGGCTGAGCGGGCCGCTGAGGAGCAGATCCTGGTGTTCGCTGAGCGGGTGTGGTGCCTGCGCCAGCTCGCGCAGACGATCCGCGAGCGCTACGGCATCGAGGCGTGCGTCGCTGACGGCTCGATCGGCAAAGACGAGTTCGAGGAGCTCAAGCGGCGCTTCACCGACGGGGAGTTCCCGATCCTGTGCCTCAGTCGCATCGGGCATGAGGGCCACAACCTGCAGGTCGCAAGCGGCATCGTGCACCTCGATGTCCCGCCCGTCCCGGACGGCATCGAACAGCGCGTCGGTCGCGTCGACCGGATCGGCTCGCCGCACGCGTCGGTGTGGACGTCGATCCCCTACATCGTCGGCGGCGGCACCGAACACATGGTCAAGATCGTCGCGCCGCGCGGCGGTGAAAACCACCAGATCCTCGACGCGCCCGAAGGCGTCGGCGCCGAGGAATCCACGATCGCTAAGCAGCTCGGCGTGATCACCAGCCAGGTCGCCGAGAACAAGCAGCAGGAGGGCTACCTCTCAACCGCCGCGCGCCTGCGCGTCGCCGCCCGCATCTTCGGCGCCTGAGCACCCCGGGCACTGCGCTGCGCGGCCAGCCGCGCGCGGCCACAAGCACGCCCCCCGCGTTCCATCCACTAGCGGGGCGAACGCCCCGCACCAAAGGGAGATATCTATGGCTACAGCCACAGCAATCGATCAGGCGCTCGCCACCGTCGATGAGGTCGCCGCCGAAGGAGACCTCACGGCCGAGGCGAGAGCGCTGCTCACCCTCGACGCAACCACGCATGAGGCGATCGTGCTGCCGGACGGCCGCACGATCTATCCGCCGTCGCTGTTCGGGGAGCCGCTGCAGGAGGTCGCGTGCAGGCTACTGGACGCGCAGGACCCCACCCGTTCGCGCTACCTGAAGCTGATCGGCCCGCCCGGGACCGGGAAGAGCCAGGTCGCCAGGGCGATCGCCTACACCAGCTGGCGCCAGCAGAAGAAGAAGGTGATCAAACGTCACGGCAGCCCATTCTACGGGCTGATCGAGCTGCAGCCCGGCCCGTCCGCGGATGAGTATTTCTTCCGCTACGACTTCATCCCCGACCCCGAGGACGCGACCCGCGTGAAGCTCGTCGAGGCCGCGTTTGTAGAGGCGATGCGCAACGGGTGGCTGGTCGTCATCGACGAGGTCAGCATCGCCCGCGATGTCGCGCTGCTGAGCCTCAACGGCACACTCGACGGCCGGCTGATCCTGTACCTCGCGGCGACCGGGGAGACCGTCACCGCGCAGCCCGGGTTCGGGGTGATCCTGACGTATAACCCGGGTCTCGTCGGCGCTACCGACATCCCCGACGCGTGGCACTCGCGGTTCCCCGCGACGGTCGAGGTCTCGAGCAACTGGGGGGCGCTGCGCGAGCTCGGCGTCAACGGCACGCTGGTCGACGCGGCCGAGAAGTATGACTCGAAGCGCAAGAGCGGCGAACTTGCGTGGACGCCGCAGTTCCGGGAGATCGAGAGCCTGCACGTGATGAGCGACCGTGTCGGGGAGCGCGTCGCGCTATCGATGTTCATCTCCGGGCTGCATGAGCAGCTGGAGACCGGGAAGCTGCTCGCCGCGGACGCCGCGGCCGCGTGCCGGATGCTCGACGAGGGCGGCTTTCAGCGCTTCAAGGTGAGCGCCGGCAAACGCAAAGCGGGCGCCTCGAACGCGATCCCGAACCTCGAGGGGTACCCGCGGGCGGTGACACGCTGATGCGCGCGCTCGCCACTCGCGATCGCGATCGCGGGGAGTTCTCCCGCGGCCTGAACCGGGCTGCCGCGTCCCGGGGGGCGCTCGACACGGTCTACCGCGACCTCTCCGACCACTGGACCGTGCTGATGCAGGAGCTCTACCCCGTGTGGGTGCTGATCGGCGCCGGCCTGTCAAACCCCGGGCACATCGAAGTGCCGAGCCGCACCGTCTACCTCGACAGCGAGGAGCTGCTCGGCTCGCGCGAGGAGATCCTCGCGGGGCGTCTTGAGCGCTTCCGCGTGCTCGTGTGCTTCGGCGTCGCCTTTCACGAGGTGATGCACGCCAAGCACACCAAGCGCTGGGTCATCACCTACGACGCGCGGCTGAGCGACGAAGGCAAGACGGTCCTGTTGAGCGATCGCCGGCTGCTGGAGGAGCCCCGGATGGAGGCGCACGGCGTCCGCGACTACCCCGAGGCGACCGCGCGCGGCACGTTCATCCGCAGCGCGCTCAGCGCGATGGTGCCACGGGTCCTAGTGTCTCGCTTCCAGGAGGAGGTCATGGCCGCCGCGCTCGCCGGGGCGCCGCTCACCCGCGACATGTGCGGGCGCGCGATGACCTACCTCGCGGCGCGCACCCACTACGACGTGGTCGATCCCGCGACGCTCGGGTCACTCACACCGCTGTGGGAGAGCGTGCTCGGCACAAGCGGCATGCAGGCGCTGCATGACCTCCACGCCCGCCTGATCTGGGTGCCCGACGGCGACTGCAAGACGATGGACGCCTTCGCCGAGGAGTACCGGGAAATCATCGGCCCGCCCGACCCGCCAGACCCCGCCAGCGGCGAAGGAGCCGGCAGCACCGACACCAGCGAGGAAGCCGGCGGCAGCGGCGGGGCTGGCGGCGGCAACGGGCAGGAGATGAAGTCGCTCGGTGAAGCCCTGGAGGACGCGCAGCAGCAGGCGCAGGCCGGCCAGCTGCAACAGCTCGACGAAGATGTCGTGCTGAAGGACCTGCTCGACCGTGCCCAAGGCGCCCCCGAGCCGCAGACGGGCGGGCGGGGGACCGGAGCGCCGACGGGCCGGATGCCCAACCGCGGCGTGAACCGTCCGGCGTATCCGGATGAGATCCAGGCCGCGGCCCGGTTCGCTAGCCGCCTGGAACAGGCGCGCACCCACGCGGTCGCGCAGCTCGCCAAGCGCACCCCGGGTGGGCGCTTTGACGCACGCAGCCACATGCGCGCGCTCGCGCAGCGCCAGCACGGGCTGCCCGTCACCGCGCACTCATGGTCGATCGAGCGCATCAGGCGCAACCCGATCCAGGCCCCGCACGTGATCTTCATCCTCGACACGTCCGGGTCGATGGCGGTCTACGAGTACGCGCTCGGGCCGGTGACGTGGATCCTCGACAGCGCGGTGCGGATGGTCGGCGGGCGCATGGCTACCGGGCTGTTCGGGAACTCCGCCAGCCTGCTCTCCGACGGCTCGCAGCCGATGCGCCTGGTGCCGGCGATCCGCACCGGCGGCGGCACCGCGTTCGCAGGTGACGCGATCGAGATGTGCGCCGAGCACCTGGAGATGGAGAACACGAACCGGCCGCGCCTTGCCTACATCTTCAGCGACGGTGGCTGGTTTGACACCGAGACAGGCGTCGCGAAGATCGAATGGCTCATGAGCGTCGGCGTCCCGGTGATCCACATCGCGCTGCTGCACGGGCCGCTCAGCGTCCAGGCGTCGCGGATCACCGTGATCACCGACCCGGCCGACGCGCTGGAGGTCGTCGCCACCGACACCGTCCAGATGCTCCAGCAGGGCCCCCGCGCGCTGCTAGCAGCCCCACTCGCGCTCGCGGCCTGAAACACCACCCCGACCGAATCCACTGCGCCGCCCAACCAGGGGCGACGCTCACCCGACCCAGGAGGTACCGATGTCCAAGCCAACCGCCGCCAACGACAAGGTGAGCACCCGCAAACCCGCCGCAGGCCGCAAACCCGCCAAGGCACGTGCAGCACGGCCCGCGGCCAAGGCCGCGCCCGGCAAGCCTCGTCGGTCCGCCAGCGCCCGCAAGCCGAGCGGCACGCGCCAGCGGCGCACCAGCAGCGCGCCGGCCGTGCCTTCGCGGCTGTTCGACGTGACCAACGCCCAGCACCGCGCATTCGAGGGAGCGCTGGAATGGATCCCTCTCGAGCAGATCACGCTCGCGAAGAACCCGCGGCGAGACATCAGCCCGGAGGGCATCGACCGGCTCGCGGGGATGCTGATGGGCGGACAGCTGCAGGCCACGATCGGGCGGCGAACCGCCCCCGAGCAGGTGCTGCTCTACGCCGGGCAGCGACGGTTCCTCGCGGCGAAGCGCTCCCACGAGCTCGCCGGCGGCGAGGGGTACGAGGGCCGCAAGCCCGTCGCTGTGCTGCTCGTGCTGCTGCTCGACTACGAGCCGACCGCGCGCGACATCCGCCGCATCCAGGCACAGGAGAACCAGTACGAGGAGCTCTCGATGCGCGACCGGCAGTGCCAGTTCGAGGACTGCTGGCTCGACCGCGCCGGCCTGCCCGAACAGGAACGCCTCGCGAGCGTCTGCGAGGAGCTCGGGATCTCAGCGACGCTGGCGCGCAACCTGCGCCGCCAGCTCACCCTCCCAGTCGATCTGCGCGTCCGGGTGGCCGACCGCCCGACGGGCGATCAGCTGTCGATCACGATGGCGAACGTGCTCGCGGAGATGAACGAAATCTCCCCCGAGCTGACGGAGGCCGTCGCCGCAAGGATCACCACCAGCGAGCACCACCAGCAGGCGCTGACGAGCATCGGCGCGTTCGTGCAGCGCACCGTCGTTGAGAACGAAGATCTCTACGCCGTCCGCCTCGATGAGGGCCTGGCGATCCTCGACGGCCGCGAGCACATCGAACGCGCACGCGCACACCTCACCGACCCTGGGCGCGAGACGCTCGCCACCGCGATCGCCTGCAAGCCCGAGGAGCTCGACCCAGAGCTCGGGAAGCTCGCCGAGCGGGCCGAGCGAGCGTCGTTCAAGCTCGACGTCGACCGCGCCCTGCGCGAGCGCGCGAGCGCTGGCCGCTACGCCTGGGTGTATGACCGCGGCGCCGACTACGCGGACGCGGTGTGGGTGATCGCGGCAGAGTTCGTGATCGGCGCGATCCACGAGGCGATGGACGGCCTGGAGACCCAGCCCGTCCGCGACGAGAGCTACTTCGGCGCCGCGAAAGTCAGCGACGAGGACACCAAGCAGGCGGCGGCCGCCGACCGCGAGCGTCGCGCTGAGGCACGCGAGCGCCAGCAGAGCGCTCAGAACAGCAACCTCGGGCTCGGGCACGACATCGCGGCCGGCCTGATGGACCCCCGCAGCGAGCAGCTCGACGCCGTCCGACGCATCCTCGCGCACCTGCTCGTTGAGCACTACGCGCCGATCATCGCCTACGGCGCGGGCTGGAGCGACCGCGCGCGCCAGCAGCCCGTCGGGGACACCGGGCGCTTCGAGCCCAAGCACATCGACGCGATCCTCGACGGTGAGCTGCAGCGCGCCCTGGAGGACCCGGACCCGCTGCACGGCATCCTTCAGCTCCTCAGCCGCTGGGCCGCCGCGTTCGTGCTCGACGTCAACGGCGTCCCGGCGACCGGGCCGCTCGGCAGCGGACGCGTTGCGCGCAAGCTTGCGCGTGCGCTGCCCGAGGGCTCAAGCGAGCTGCGCACAGCGGTCTGGGAGCTGATTCGACCGATGCTCAGCCCCCACCTCGCGGAACTGAACCGGGACGCGTTCCTCACCGACGACACGCTCGCACCCGCCGCGGACCTCGCCGTGCACCGCGCCGAGAGCGCCCTGGCGGACGTCGACCTCGGCGAGGAGCGCCTGGCCGCCTGACCCGTACGCCACACCCCAACCCCGATGGGCGCAAGCACGGCGCCCAACAACACCGTCCCGCGCCCGCGCCCATTCCCGGGGCGGGCGTGGGAGAACCCGAAAGGAGCCAGCCAATGGCGAGCTTCATCTTCGGCGCCGTCGATCACACAGGCGCCCCGCTAACCGACCTACCCGCCGAGCTCGAGGCGAGCGTCAACCGCGGCCACCTCGCCTCAAGCGACGCGCCGCTGCCCGGCACGCCCGCACAAACATCCAGCGGGGCGCGGGCATGATCGGCGAGCCCCGCGAACGGCGCCGCTACAGCGCCGTCATGCCCGAGAGCGCATACAAGCGCGGACGCGAGCCGCGCCAGCGCCGCCGCCGCCGCGACGCGTTCGCCGATCTCGCCGACGGCCTGGAGCGCTACCTGCGCCGCGAGGAGGTCCCCGGCGACCGAGCCGACTGGGCGGCATGGGCGCTAAGGCTCGCCGCCGGAATCAGAGGCGCCGACGCGCCCGACCACTCCAAGTGGTTCGTCCGCGTCCACATCGAATAGCCCGCGGCGGAGCGCGCGAACACCGCGCCTGCTTTCCCTCGCCGCCCCAGGCAACGACAACCCGAGAAGGGAACCCACGATGCAACACCCATCACTCACCGGCGTCCTGCGCCGCTACCTGCCACGCGGCCGCGCAGCCGCCGTCGTCGTCGCGCCCTGCGAGCACCTCCGGCACGGCCGCAGCACCCTCAGCCTCTCCGACCCGCCGCCGCGCGAACCGGAGGTCATCTACCGCGGGGAGCGGCGCAAGCTCACGCGCGAGCACTGGGAGCGTCTCGGTTTCGAGCCCAGCGAAGCGATGGAGCTGGCCGGGCGCACCTACCCGCGGCTTCCCGGCGTCAGCGTCGCCGTGCTCAGCGCCGATGGCGCCGGACCGCTCGAGCACTATCCCTTTCACAGCCCCGCCGGATTTGAGTGGGGCTATGAAGGCTCCGGCCCCGCCGATCTCGCGCGCTGCCTGCTGCTGCACTACCACGCCGTCACACCGACCCGTCGCGGGCATTTCTACCCGCCGGCGCCCGGCGAGCTTCCGGTCAGCTACCAGGCGTTCAAGCGGGAGGTGATCGCCCGGCTACCCCAACACGAGGGGTGGACACTGACCCGCCACGAGATCACCGAATGGATCGAAGCGCGCTCGTGAGCAGCTGCCAAACCCGCCAGCTCGCACCTCCCGAGGCTGAGCGGACAGTTGCGCGCCACCGCACTCAGCGGCACCGCTAACTCGCCGGCGTCGTGCTCGCCCAAGCGCGGTCTGACGTTCCGGGCCCCGCGCCTACCGCGGCCGAGCGCGATGGCGCGCAGCCAGTTACGGGGGTCATCCCGAGCGAAAGGAGGCGCCGATGCGCCTAAAGCACACGATGTCTCGTCTGCACGAGCTGCGCAGCTCCGCGCAGGGCGCGATCGCCCTGCTGTTCCTGCATGAGCTCTCCGCCGAGCACACACTCGGCCAACCCCCCAGCCAGGCGAGCTGGGAGCGCATCATCGCCAAACCCACCGAGGAGTGGGGGCAGGCGCTCGAGGACGCCTGCCAGGCGTGCCTGGCGCAGTGGCCCGAGCAGCTCGAGGGGTTCTTCGCTGAGACGCGTCTGAGCGATGAGCAGCCACAAGTTCTCGCAGCCGCCGTCAAGGCGATCGAGGGCGCCTGCGCCAAGGCGGACGGTGAGGGCCGCCGGACGATCCTCGCCGACGTCTTCCAGGAGACCCGCGGGCTCAGCGCAAAGCAGGCCCGCGGCGCGTTCTTCACCCCATGGAATCTCGCGGCGATGATGGCGGACATCGCCGGCGACGCCGCGCAGGAGACGTGGGTCGGGGACCTGGCGGTCGGCGGCGGAGCACTGCTGCTCGGCTATCTCGAAAGGTTTCGCCGCCGTCACGGCGTCCTCGCGTCTCGCGCGATGACGCTGGTCGGTGTTGACATCGACGCGCGCTCCTGCCAGATCGCGCGAGCGAGCCTGCTGCTCGCGGGCGCGGACCCCAGCCAGTTCTGGATCTTCCACGGTGACAGCCTCGCCCAGAAGCTCGCCGGGCGCGACCGTCGCGACGGCGAGCTGAAGATCATCAACTTCGATGTCCTCCTCGGCAACCCGCCATTCGGGCAGAAGGTGAGCATGACCGCGCTCGCCGAGCACGCTCAACGCGGGCCGCTCGTGATCCCCGACCACGTCCTCAACCACCTCGTCCCGAGACAACGCGCACAGCCCGCGTCCGACACCGCGCCCGCGCCGTCGAGATCGAGCTCGCGCAGCGCCGAGCGCTCCCGCCGCCGCGCCGCCTGAGCGTCCCGCAGCCGACAGCACCACGCGTGCGCCGTCGCACACCGGCCCGACACCGTTGCGCTCAAGCGCCCTCTGGCGGGCGTGATCACCACTATCGAAAGGAGCGGCCTGCATGCTGCTGCTCACCACGCAGGCGTTGCCGCAGATGCGCGAGTTCCGCCATCCCAACCTCGGCCGGCTGCTCACGCCCCGCCATTTCGCGCGGCTGCAGGACACGCTCGCCGAGGGATTTTTGCTGGGCGCAGATAACGATTGCTTTCACTCTTACGCGCCCGAGGCGATCGCTCGTATGTTCGCCGCGGTCGCGCCGATCCCGTCGGTGCTGGCCAGGATCCGGACCGCGTGGCCGCAGATGAACCCGCGCGCGGTCGAAACCCTCACGGGGCCCGGGGCGGGCGCGTGGCTGGATCAGCCGGCGAACGCGCCGGAGGTCCATCCCAACCTGTTGTGGGTCACCGTGCCGGACGTGCTGCGCTGCGCGTGCGGCGCCCCCGAGCATTGCCGCGCAGCGGTGCAGGGCCCCGACTGCCGGCCCGTCGGGGACGCCGACGCGACCCTTGAGCGCTTCCGCGAATGGCACATGTGGATCTCTCACCTGCCGCTCGCGTTCGTGCTGCAGGACGGCTCTGAGCGTCCCGGCCGGGTGCCGTGGAGCGCGCCCGGGCTGCGCGCCGTGTTCGTCGGCGGCTCAGACGCCTGGCGGCTCGGGCCCGAAGCGGCGCGGCTGGTAGCGGCCGCGCGGGCCCGCGGGTTGCTGGCGCACATGGGCCGCGTCAACAGCGCCAAGCGGATCCTGCACGCCAAGTCGATGGGTTGCACCTCGATCGACGGCACCCAATGGGTGCGCTGGCGCGACCGCTACCTCCGCGAAGGCCTCGCGCTGTGCGCCGACACCCAGCCCGTCGAGCTGCACTGGCAAACCCAGCTCGCCATCTAACCCGCTGGTACGCGAAGAGAAAACGCGACGCCCGCGCCTGGGCCATCACTCGCACCAACGCGCTCAAGCGCTGACGGGCGCGGACACCCAGCCTCGCCGCAAGGCGAGACCAACGACATCAACCCTGTGCGGCGCACGACCCCTGGCGTGCGCCGCCGCTCACGAAGGAGAGACCCATGCCCAACACCCCCGACGCGCGGGCCAGGACCCTCGCGCGCATGAACGCCTGCCGAGTCGCGCTGAGCGACGGCAAGGCGCTGCTCTGCCCGGCCTACCCCAGGAGGAGCGCATGAGAACCCTCGAGGAGGTCCGCGAGCTCTTCCCGCTCGGTGCGGTCGTCGAATGCGTCGAGAACACCTACCGCCCCGTCCTGAACGGCTCGACCCGCCGCGTGATCGGGGTGCGCAAGTCCTCGCTCGACGTCGAGCTGCTCAGCGGCCACGACGCCGGGAAGCCCGACGGGTTCGTGATGGCGCTCCCCGCCCGCGCCGGCGACGTCCTCTCGCTCTCCGATGACACCGTCACATTCCGTATCGGTCGCGGCGAGCACACGTGCACGTTCCGGGTGATCTCATGAACCTGACCTCGAAGCCGATGCCGCGCGCACGCACCTACTACGTACGCGAGCCGGACGGCACCACGAGCGACTACCCCACCCTCGCCGAATGCGGCCGGCGGGCCGCGCAGATCATTCGCGACGCTCTCCACGCCGGCCCGCCGGGCGGGCCGCCGGTCCCGCACCCGGACGTGTTCCTGATCACCGGCGAGCTCGAGTCCCGTGACTTCCCCCGCGATTGGAACGACCAGCAGACCCGGCGCTTCGCCGCCGCGCGCGACCGCGCGCTCGGCCTACGCGAGAACTGACCACCACCCCTCAAGAAGGAGATTCACCCGTGACTCTCACCTCCACCGCCTTCCAGAGCACCGCCGATGCTCTGCCGCACGCTGGACGTCGTCCCCGAGGACGAGCGCTACCTGTCCTCGGAAAAGCTCGACGGGTGGCGCGCACTCGCGGCGATCGTCGCCGGCGGCGTCGCGCTTCGCAGCCGCGAAGGGCACCCGGTCACCGCCGTCCCCTACATCAACGACGCGCTTCGGGCGCTCGCGCCCGCGGGAACGATCCTCGACGGGGAGCTCGTCGACCGCGCCCGCCCGCGCCAGCTACGGCGAACCAAGTCGATCCTCGTCTCCCCCGAGCCGCACGTCTGGACACCCGAGGACCCGCCGATCACCTACGCCGTGTTCGACCTGCTGTTCCTGGCGGGCCGCGACCTCCGCGAGGAGCCGCTGCACGAGCGCCTCGAGCTGCTCGCCGCCCTGTTCGACAGCGACACCGCGCGCGTCCTCACCACGCTACCGGCCGGGGCGCCGCTGCTGCTGCATGTCGAGCATCGCCCGTCGAGCCGGGTCTTCGCCGAAGAGGTGCTGGGCAGAGGCGAGGAGGGCGTGATGCTCAAGCTCCGCGACTCGCTCTACGTCCATGGCTCGCGCACCGCCGGCTGGTGGCGCTACAAGCCACAGGAGACCCTCGACGCCGAGTGCACCGGCGTGGCGCGCGCCAACGGACGCACTTCGGGGTCGATCAGCTCGCTCACGTTCCGTCTCGCGGGCGGCGCGTGCGGCCAGGTCAGCAGCGGCCTCAGCGAGTCCGAGCGGGCGCACATCACCGCGCACCCCGATCTGTACGTCGGGAGGGTGATCGAGCTCGCCAACCACGGCGTGGAGGCGAGCGGCGCGCTGCGCCACCCCGTCTACCGCGGCGTACGCGACCCGCGTGACAAGGCCCCCGCGCCACGACCGCGCGAGACACCGCGCCGCGCACCGGACGAAGCCGCGCTGGCCAGCGCGGCGGCCGGCGGCAAGCGCAAGCAGCGCAACTACGGCGCGATGGGCGATCGGAAGCTCCGCGCGAGCATCGACTCGCTGCGCGCCGAAGCAGGCGAGGCGTACGAGCGCTGCCTGGAGCGTGGCTCCGGAGACCCCGCCGGCGACCTCCGCGCCGCCGTCAAAGCCGCCGAGGACCGTGGCCTGAGCGTCTAGCCCACCTCGACCGGCCCGCAACGGGCCCGACGAACACGTCCGGCGGGCCGCCGCCCAGGCATGCCTCACGCCCCCGAGAGCCCGAACCGCGCTGGCGCGGGCGGCTCGCCGGATCCAGATCCATCACACAACGAAGGAGCTCATCGATGTCTGAGACAACTCTCGCCGACGGGACGCTTTACACCGCGCTCGTCACCCGCCGAAACGGCTGCGACATCTACGCCGCCGCGACCGCGACCGCCCGCGACGGCGCTCTCGCCGCATACTGCCGCGCCTACTGGAGCGATGCTCTCCGCGTCAACCCAGAGCTGGGCAAGGAGCCACCCACCGACGACGGGGAGACAATCACCGGCTACTTCGCCACCCTCCAAGAAGAGCACTGCGACCGTGGCAGCATCAACCTCGACGCGATCCCGCCCACGCGCGTCCTTGACGACGAGGAGCTCGCGAGCGCACTCAAAGAGGTCGGCGAGCTGACGCGCGAGCTCTCGCGCCAGCGCGCCACGCTCGCGCGAGAGCGGATCCGGCGCCTCGCCGCCACGCACGACATCAGCCTCAAGGACACGACCTCCGCCGGGTTCGCGCTCCCCGAGAGCCTGCCGCGCGAGACCCGCTGGGAGCTCGAGGGGCTGCTCAACGTGGCCATCATCAGCGCGGGCGAACAGGATCCCCACACGCCCACCGGATCCGCCAGCGAGCGTGAACCGGACATGCCGAGCGAGCTGTCGTGGGAGCCACCCAGCGCACAGGAGATCCGCGAGCGGATCGTGCGCGAGCTTCCGCGGCGCCAGTTCAGGCGGCGCGTGCGCTGGAGCGTGGCGCAGCTCGAGCGGATCGCGGCGCTCAACCAGGCCGCCGAGGGCGGCGACGGCGAGGCGCGGGAGCTGCGTGAGGGCATCGCCGAGAACACGCGGCGGCTGATCGCGGCGCGCCGCGCCCCCACCGCAGGCACCGACTCCTCCCCGGCCGCCGCCGCGCAGGTCGCCTATCTGCTGGGCGTGGAGGTGCTCGTCGACCTCGAGGAGAGGCGCGTAACCCGCGTCGTGGCGATCGACGAAGCGATCGAGCTCGACGCCGAGGAAGGCGCGCGCGAGCAAACCACGCTCGCCCCACTCCCGCCCGCCCAGGCAGAAGATGCCGTCGCGATCGCCGAGTCAGCCCGCGAGCCGTGGCCGTCGACGGAATTCGGGTTCTAGTGGCCGGCGCGTATCAGCGCAGCGGGCCGTGGGACCGTCCCGGCACGCTGCGCGATCTGTGTAACTCGACCCCTGAAAGGAGCGTGAGCGGTGTCCCAGAATCCAAACGAGCCGGCTCCTGAGCACGGTCAGGCACCGCCATCCGGCAGGCGCCTGAACCTGGTCGAGGGGAACTTTCTCTACCCGTCGTGCAAGCCGGTCAAAGCGCTCAAAGAACTGAACCGCGAACAGCGCGTCGCGGTCAGCTGCCCGGAGGAGCAGGTGCTCGTGATGGCAGGCGCCGGGTGCGGCAAGACCCGTGTCCTTACCCACCGCGCCGGGTTTCTGCTGGAAGCCCGCGGTGTTCACCCCGAGTCGATCCTCGCGCTCACGCTCACGAACAAGGCTGCCAGGGAGATGATCGGACGTCTGAAGTGGCTGTGCGGAGCAGAGGCCGAGCGGATCCAAGCCGGCACTTTTCACTCGGTGTGCGCGCGCGTCCTGCGCAGCCACGCGCAGCTTGTGAATCGCACGGCACGGTTCAGCATCTATGACGAAGACGACGCGCAACGAGCCATCAAGCGGCTGCTGAGCAAGGCCGAGGAAGCGCAGATCAGCTCCGCCGCCGTCCTGAAGGAGATCTCCGTCAACAAGAACCACGCGGTCCCGCTCAGCCGCTACGAGTCGCTCGCGATCGATCAGACGAGCTTGATCGTCGCGCGCGTCTGGCGGGAGTATGAGCTTGAGCTCAGACGCGGTGACGCGCTGGACTTCGACGATCTGCTGCTGCGCACCGTGCAGCTGCTGAAGGGCAACCCCGATCTGCGCGGCGCCTACCAGCAGAAGTGGCCCAGCATCCTGGTCGACGAGTACCAGGACACAAACCCCACCCAGGCGCGTCTGCTGGCGCTGCTCGCCGGCCGCGCCGACCCGCAGCGAAACCTGATGGTGGTCGGCGATGACAAGCAGGTGATCTACGGCTTTCGCCTCGCCGACGTCCGGCTGATCCTGGGCTTCCAGGAGGAATACCCGGGCGCGACGGTGCTGACGCTGAAGCGCAACTACCGCAACTCGCCGCAGGTTCTCGCGGCCGCGAACGCGTTGATCGCGCACAACCTGTTGCAGCTCCCGATGGCCCTCGAGGCGGACGGGAAAACCAAGGACGGTCCCGAGGTCATGGTGCACTCCTCAAGCACCGACACCGAGGAGGCGAGGTGGATCGCGTTTCAGATCCAGCGCGCGATCGAGCAGGGCATCCCCGAGCGCAACATCGCCGTCCTCGCGCGGTGGGGGACGATCGTCGACCGGATAGAGCACGCGCTCGCGGCAGCCGGAATCAGCTACCAGGTGATCGGCTCCCGCGGCTTCTTCAAACGCAAGGAGATCCGCACGGCGCTCGCTCACCTCCGTCTGCTCTGCAACGCGCGCGATGAGGCCGCCTTCGCGAGGGCGCTTGGCATACGCCCCAAGGTCGGGACGGGCACGATCGCGAAGATCATCGCCTACGCCGACCGCAACCGTCTCACGCTGCTGGAGGCGGCGAGCGCGATCGACCTGATCCCGGGCGTCCCCAGCAGCCAGGCACGCGAGAACGTCAGTCGCTTCGCCTACGACATGCTCGCGTTCACCGGGCAGGTCAGCACCCGCACGGTCAGCTCTTTGGCGCACGAGGTGATCCGGATGCCGCAAGGGGTCGCCGACACCCTCAGCGAGGAGGACGATGTCGAGCAGCGCGTCGAGCGCCTGGACGCGCTGTGTGACGCCGCTCGCACCTATGAGCGCCAGACCGACGAGCCGACGCTTGCGGGCTGGCTGGCGGACGTGATGCTCGCCGGCCGCGATGACCTCTCGGGCCTCGACAGCGAGAAAGGCAGAGTCACCGTCGGCACGATCCACGCCGTCAAGGGCCTTGAGTGGCCGAACGTGATCGGCGCGGGCTTTGAGGAACGCGTCATCCCCTCCTACCGCGCCAGCACCCAAGAGGAGCGCGAAGAAGAGCGACGCATGGCCTACGTCCTTGCGACCCGCGCCGCGCGGGTTCTCGTCCTCTCCTACGCACTGCGCCGTGAAGGTCGACACACCGGGCCGAGCCGCTTTATCGCAGAGGCCCTCAGGGGCCCCAGCCAAGACAGCGCCGGGCAGTCCCAGCAAGCCGAAGCCACAGCTTCGGCGCGTACCGCCGCGTAGCCCGGGCGATCCCGGCGGCTCAAAGGAACCGCCGACGGCGGTCGCGGTTTCGCCGCGCTCCGGGACACGAGACGTCACCAACCGACAAGTGAAAGGAAACCAGACATGGCAGAACTACTGTTGCCCGCGGGCTCCTACGAGGAGGCGCTCCCGGACCTGCGCGCCCCCTACCAGCCCAGCCAGATCCGCCCGCTGATCATCGCCGTACCCAAGAACGAGAAGGCGCCCTGCAAGATCGCGCTCTACACGATCGGCGAGACGCTGATGGACCGCTTCAACCTCGTCTGCGGCGCCAGCTGGGAGCGACCCAAGTTCACGATCGACATCCACGACGAACGAGAGGAGCTCACAGACGAAGACAGGAAAAAGGTCCTGCACTACTTCAAGATCACGTGCACCCTGACTGTGTTCGGCAAGGAGCACGAGGACTTCGGGGAGGGAGAATCCGAGAACCCGGCGCTCGCCGAGTACGACGCGCGAGCGCAAGCGTTCAAGCGCGCCGCGCGCTGGCACGGCCCCGGCCAATGCCTGTACGTGTTCGGCGGCGAAGAAGTCATCATGTGGCGCGGCGCCGGGGCCGGCAAGCTGCAGGTCCCGAAGTCCGGCACAGAACCCCACCGGCGGCCCTACTTCGACAAGCAGGGCCGCAACGCGATCCGCGACGAGTACGCGCGCTGGCTGAAAGACGACGGCGAAGCGCTCTTCGGCGCGCCGCTTGACCACCTCAAGATCGCGCACGAGATCAAGGCTCGCATGACAGCGCGGCTCGCCGCGATCCCCGCGCCGGCCACGCAACAGCTGGCGATCGTCGAGCCACCGCCGTCGAGCACGCCAACCGGGCAGGACACGGACGGCGAGGATCACGGCCCCGAGCAGCCGCCGGCCGGCGAGCCTTCGCAGCGGGTGACCGGCGCGATGCCCGACGAGCCCGCGTCCGTGGCCGCGATCCAGGCCGCCCAAGACAGCGGCTACAGCGAGCAGGTCGCGAAGGCGCTGAGCAACCTCGCTGCAACCCAGGATCAGTCCGGCCCGCTCAGCGACCCCCAAGAGAGGGTCGTGCGCAACTGGCTCGTCGCACTCGCGCGCTTCGAGGTGTCCGAGGCGAAGGTCCTGGACGCTGTCGCGCTAGCCGCGAGAGTGTGCGACTGCCAGGAAGCACGCCAAGCGCAGCTCGCGAAGTGGCTCTCCGCCAAGGCACAAGAGAACCACGGCTCGACACCCGACGCCGAGAGCTCCGCCGCCAAAGCGCCCACACCGGAGGGCGCCCGACAAGCCTCAGCGGAGACCTCGCTGACGCACGAGCCCCAAAGCACCGCCGCGCAGAGCACTCAGCAGAGCGAGACTGCTGACACCGAGCAGGAGTCGCAGGATCTTGCGACCGCCCGCGCCTACGTTCGGATCCATCGCGCGATGGACGCGCACGCCTACGACGACCAGGCCGTCACGCGGCTCGCCGCGCTGGCGGTAGGTGCTGGGCCGCGCGGCCATGTCGATTGGGCGAAGGTGCCCGCGGACGTGCTCGAGATCATCTCAGAACTCCTGGAGGCCGCCGGGTCGCTCGGGTGGAGCACCGAGACGCTCAACCGGGAAGTCCTCAGAGCACACGAGAGAACTCAGCAGGGGACATCTGCGGGACGGTTCGCCGCGTTCGCGAACCATCTGATGAACGCCGCGGAGACCCGCGCCGCGCAGGCGGCGTGAGCCTCCCGGCGCGTTTGCGTAGGGGGAAACGCTCACCGCCATCGACAGAGAGATGTGTCGCATTCCCCGCCTCGCAGTCCGCGAGGACAGTCTCAACCCTTGCACGCAACCGGCGAGCTCGCGCACCGCCGCCAAGCTCGCTGGTTCGCGCACGCACCAGCCAAGCAGACCGACAGCAATCCAGTGGGCGGGCCGGACGTACGTGACACCCGTCCTCGAACCGATCAAGGAGAAAGAACAATGGCCGCATCGAATATCAACCGGGTCGTGATGACCGGCAACCTGACCGCCGACCCCGAGCTGCGCTCGCTGCCGAGTGGCACATCCGTGTGCAAGCTGCGGGTCGCCTGCAACACGCGCCGCAAGGACGGAGCATCCGGGGAGTGGGTCGACAAGCCCAACTTCTTCAACGTCACCGTGTGGGGCGCGCAGGGCGAGAATGCGGCGCGCTACCTCTCCAAGGGACGTCCCGTCGCGATCGACGGGCGCCTGGAGTGGCGCGAGTGGGAGACCCAGGAGGGCGCAAAACGCCAGGACATCAACATCATCGCCGACTCGGTGCAGTTCCTCAGCTCACGAAACGACGGCGACGGCGGGGAACCATCCGGTGCAGAGCAGGACTTCGTGCCCGTGCCGGCCGGCGTCGGAGCCGTAGGAGCCACCAGCGACGACGACATCCCGTTCTAGGCAGACACCCACCCGGGGATCGGACGCCGAGCACCTCACGGCGTCCGATCCCGCTCACTAAACGAAGGACGGAAGGCCCATGGACATCATCTGCCCCCGCTGCCTGGAGCCGTGGGACTCGAGCTACGTCCAGCACGAGATGACCCCAGAAGAACGACAAGACCTACAGACCGGGAAGGGTTGCAGCTGCGCCTGCCGCGCAAACCCACCCTCGAGCTCCGAGAAGACGGCCGGCGCGAGCGCCGCACTTCAGCTCCGCGGCGAGGACCTGGACGGGGCCGCAGCCCTGACGGAGAACTTCGGGCTCAGTCACTAGCCACTCCGAAGACCCGCATGCTCCAGTCCCAGGCCTCCAACATCCCTGGAGGTCTGGGCGCCGGAGTGGCGCCGGAGTGGCGCTCCGATGAGCGCGAGACCCTGAGGCAGGGCCGGCGCTCGAGGACCAGCCGGACGGGACAGCCAGCCTCTTTTTTTGGCGCGGTGATTGCCAACCGGGTTCGATCGCATTCAACCGCCATGATCTCCGCGTACGTTTTTTGATCGCTGCGGCGCACCGCAGCTCAGCCCTATCGCCTGGACGACCTCCGCGACGTACTCGTGGACGCCGTCGGCGTCGCGGACCGAGCTGCAGGCAGTGGCGGATCAAGAGAAGTCGTGTCGCGGGGGCGCATCCCCCGAGCGCCCCTCAGCCGGCCGCTGCGGCGCTGCCAGCCTCACGAGCGGCTTCCTCACGAGCTTCCCTGCGCATCTCAATCGCGCGCCGCGCGCCCTGCGACAGCAGCATCGCGCTTTCGGCGACGTCGCGATTGACCTCCGGAGTGGTCTCGACGAGACGGTCCCCACACACAGTATGAGCACGATCGAGACCCTGGTATGGAGGACGAACACCATTTTCCATGCCTTGAGAATACCTCACGTCGGATCCTTTCTCCCGCCTTCGATGCGTTCCGCCAACAGTCGCGTGAACGGCTCTACATCCCCGGCGTCCGACAGGAGAGCTCCCGTCACCGCATCGCCGTGGGCGATCATCTCAGGGTCATCGAGGCGAGGATGGCATCCGGTGTTGCCGCCCACGATGGTTTGAAATGTGAATGCTAGTTTGCAGTTCCCGACGGCAAGGACGCTTCATCTACGTGCAGGCGGCTGGAGGCCGTCCGCGTGGAGTTCGTCCTCGAGCAGGCCGAGAACATTGTCGAGGACTTCTCTGGCACGCTCGCCGCTGAACTGGGCGAGGCTGTGGGTAATGGCCGTTCTGCGCGACCGGAGCGGGTCGGCTGCCTCCTTGTCGAGCGTGCCGGCAGAAGCGATCCAGACGCTCTCGAAAGCCAGCGAGGAGTGCTCGGCGATACGATCGAAGTCGGCGTCGTAGTGCAGTACGCCGAGCTCGTGGGCGGCGGCGATCGCTGCGACGAGGTAGTCCTGGTGTGGGAGGCGGTGAAAGCCGGCCGCGTGTCGCGCGAGCTTGGCCTGGGCTTCAAGCGCGGCGCCAACCACTGCCTGCGATAGCTCCAGCGGTCTGAGTGCCTCGAGCTCCTCACTCAGCTCCGCGTGCTCGCGGGCGTTGCGCGCGCTGTATAGGACCTCGAACTCCAGGATCGGCGATCGGTAGAGATGACCTTCCTCGAGCGCCCGAAGCCAGTCGGCACGCACGATCTCGTTGCCGCCGCGTTGAAACGCGGAGTTGTCGACAACGAGCTTCCTGCCTTTGAACGCCGAGCTCACCCGCGCTGCCACTGCGCGGAGGCCTCGCGGAGTGCCGCATAGTCGAGGCCCTCCGGCCGCCGGAAACGGTCGGACAGGCGCTTGGCGGCCGCACGCCGCCGCTGCTCATAGTCTTCTTCCGCTTGGCTCCCCTGCTTAAGCGCCTCCTCGCCCTTGCTCACGAGCGCAGCGAGGATCTTTGAATCTGAAGTTCCGGGCGGGAAGCTGCGCCGACTTCGCCGGAGAGCGAACTCGACCTTCTCGTCACTCGTGATGGTGTAGCGGTGCTTCTTCGTCGGCATACGAGGAGTGTAGCACTAAGTGCGGCACCCGAGTGCTCCTCCATGAGAAGAGCTTGAGCGCGGTCCCGAGTTGCTGTAGGCCCGTGTGTCCGCGATTCGAGAGCAGGCGCCCCGTCAGCTGGAAACCGGGCTGCACATTGGAAACTACGACTGGGAACTGGGTATCACAATGGAAAGTAGGCTGAGCGGCAACACCGCCGGCCGGTCAAACTAGCCTTCACATTCCAAACAAGCGTGGAAACTAGCCTTCACATTTCAAACTATCGTGAGCGGCTACATCCGGCGCGGATCGCAGGTGATCGCGAAGGCCGCCCTTTTTTTGGCCGTCGTCTGCCAACCGCGTTGGATCGCTAACGGCTCGCGATCTTCCTTCTTCCTTCAGCGTGCTCGGCTGGTTGATACTCGAGCCCGAGGCGTGCGGCGATGTTTGCCAGGCGCTTGTCTGTGGTCCATAGCTTGGTGTCCGGGGTGAGTCTGCTCGCCGCGAGAAGCTGAGCGTCGACGTAGCCGATCCCAGCCCCGGACAGCGCTTGTTGCTCGACGAGCAGCAAGACCTCGTCATGCTCGGCGAGGGTGGCCTGCGGGAGCCTGCGCAGCAGCGCGAGGATCTCCGCTCGATGGGTCAGGTTGCCCAGGGCAAGCTCTCCGGTGACCCAGGGGTGAGCCAGGACGGCGTTGTTGTCGAGCAGATCGGCGAGGACGGCGTTTCCGGAGCGCAGGTGGTCGATCCACAGAGAGGTATCGACCAGGATCACCGGGCTTGGCTGCGACGTCTGGGGACACCTTTCAGAGCGGGCTCGGTTCCGCCCAGCCGTGCCAGGCGCTTGGCGCTCTCCCTTTCGACCAGGGCGCGGAGCGCCTCGCGCACGAGCGCGGTCTTCTCGCTCGTGCCGGTGAGCCGTTGGGCCTCTGCGAGCAGGTCATCGTCCAAGGCGAGCGTCGTGCGCATAAATCTGGCCCCTCTTCTCAAGGCGTTAGGATGAGCATCTAATGATGTCACAAATGATGTCCGCGAGAGGTCTAATGTGATCATCGTGAGCGATGCCAAGCCGCACAGCGACACGAGCCCACCGGGTCATCGCCGGCACCGTACATCGACGTTCGCAAGCCCGCGTAGCCGATGAGCAGCACACTCCACAAGCTCGATGCGGTCCCCCGCCCGGCAAAGTCGCATGGGGGAAGCGCCGCTCGAGCACCGACATCTAGGAAGGGCCCGCACGGCAGCTCATCGGGCGGGCGAGGAGCGACTGTGAGCAGGAGCAGCAATTGCGAGCAAATCCCGAACGCCTGCGAGTGGTGCGCGGAGCACCCCTTCGACGTGTGCCGCGCCTGCGCACGCCTGGGCCGCTCAGCGGCGCGGCTCCTGGACGCGGGCGGGCTGAGCGCCGCGCAGGTCGCGGAGATGCTCGGGCTCGAGGTGGCGCGGATGCAGCGGCTCCTCGAGGAGGAGCGAGCGCTTCGTGACCTCCAGCGGTACAAGCGCGACCGGATTCCCCTGGCGCCGATCCAGGCGCTGTTCGCGCGCCGCCAGGAAGAAGACCCGAGCCTCAGCAAGACGCGCGCCGCGGAGCTCGCCGAATACAACAGCCGCGTGGAGTTCCTGCGGACAATGGGGTTCGTCCGGACCGCTTCGTTTGTCCGTAAGGGCAAGCGCTACCCGGGGAAGCACCGCGCCGAGATCAGCGTCGAGGCAGCCGGAAGGATCGTGCGCGCGATCGGCTACGCGCCACGCGAAGTCCAGGATCTCTGACCCAAACCCTCCCGCGGCCGTTCCCGGGCAGCTGCTGGGAGAGCCAGTCGACTCAGCCAAGGTCGGGTGACTAGCGCATGGAGCCCCGACGGGTGCTGGAGCGGGGGCGCGCCGTCGCGCTGACCGGCCACTACCGAGATCAGGAGGGACTGCCGGTCAACGAGATCGCAGGCCGGCTGGGACGCACACCGGCGACCGTCCGTGCCTACATCTACGACCCGGACGGGTCAAAGGCACGGCGCGTCAAGGATCGCTACCGCGGGGTCTGTGGATCCTGCGGCGCGAAGACCACCGGGGAAGGACCAGATCGGGCCAGGCCGCTATGCGCACAATGCAACGGCCGGCACAGTGCCAAGTGGGACAAGAGCATGATCGAAGCCGCGCTGCGCGCATGGGTGGCCAGACACGGCAAGCCGGCGAAGAGCACCGACCTGTCGCTCAGCTACGCGACGAGCCAGGCCGGCCGGGACGGCAGGGTACGTCTGCGGCGACTACAAGCCGGCTGGGAGCAAGGAAGATGGCCGCCGCGGAGCGTCGTGGAATACCACTTCGGCAGCATCACGGCAGCCAACCGCGCGGCACTCAAAGCCCCATCGAGCCCGACGCCGAACGGTTCAGAGGAGCGTGGAGGGGGCGGTCCGATGTGAGCGACAGCGCAAGCGCTTCCGCGGCTTACGCCGTAGCGGCCGCGGCCTGCTTGGGATGCCAGCCGCGTCCCTGCTTCTCCACCTTGCCTTCCTGCTCAAGGCGGGGTAGGACGCGGTAGAGGTAATTCTGCTGTATGCCCATCTTCGTCGCGAGCTCGGGGATCGCGACGCCGGGCTGCCCCTGAATGAGGGCGAGGGCTTGGGCGCCACGCTTGCCGCTGCCTTTGCGGCGACCCCCTCGGGTCCTGGCGGCGCGCCCGGCGGTTGTCGCCTTCGCGGCCGGGGTTGTTTTCGCGGCGCGGGTCGCGCTTGCGACGGGCGGAGAAGCGTTCTTGGAACCACGGGGTCGGCCCGGCCTCCGGCGGCGACCACGGGGGGCGCGTGACGCCGGTGCGGACGCTCCGTTCGTGGACGCTGGGATGCCGTCCAAGGCTGCGGCGGCGGCCTCCAGGCGGTTGTACTCGTCCACCACGCCCTTCAGCTCGGCCAGCCGGGCGTCGATCTCTTTGCGCTTATCGGTGAGAAAGTCGGTCACGGTACTCTCCTCAGCAGTCGGCGGGACATGGCACAAGGTATCGCGTGGCTCGGCGTGACGGAGGTTGGACCGGGATAGCGTCTTGGGTGGCATCTACGTTGACGCGACGCAAATGCGCCCCGCCGACTTTCGCGAGGTCCGCGAGCGGATCGACTGGCTGCGCCGGTCGCACTACCTCGACGGGCCCAACGACGTCGACTGGATCTTCCGCAACCAGTTGTTCTCCCAAAGGCGATTTGAGCAGGATTTAGAGAGAGAAATAGAGTGAGCTGAGGTTCAGTGATCCGTGTTGATCACGAACAGCTTGGGGATGATGTGCTCGCGGACGAGTGAGATCGCTTCGTCGAAGCCCAGCTTCGGGCCCATGAAGCGTATGAGAGACGCACCGTTGTCGCCGGCCTTGTTCAGCGGTCCTTGCCACTCGCGTGGGCGGTGCAGCGGGATGAGCAGGTCCTTGATCTCGTGTAGGTCTTTGTAGGCGCCGGGAAAGGTTTCGAAGCCGATGTCGAGCTTGCGCTGTACGAGCCGCTGGAAGTCCTCGGCTGTCAGGGTCTCTCCGAATTCGCGGCCGATCCAGGCGAGGTCGAGGTAGTGCTTGATCAGGCTGCCGGCGGCCCAGCCGACGACCTTCTCGGCTGCCTGCTCGGCAATGTCCATGACCGGCACCTTGAGGCTGCTGGGCTCGATGACGAGCTCGGGGTATGGATGGCGCAGCGCGAGCCACTCGGCCGGTTCGAAGAGGCCGCGTTGACTGACCGTGAAGGAGAACTGGCCCTCGATCGGGTCGCCGGTGACCGACGCGAAGTACGCCTCGTAGTTGATCGGCTTGACGTCGACGAGCTTGGGAAGCTAAGGCCATATCGATGATATGGCCTGCAAAACAAACGTTTCTTCTCTGACAGACGGCGCCGGTACCGCAACGGCACCGCAGATTCGCCACCCGGCAAACGAAGACGCAGCGCTCCGAAAATTCGTTGGCCGGTCCGGGGTCGTTGGGGTCATTTACGCCAGACCTACCAACGCTCCAGCGAACGAGTCTGCCATGCAATCCAGCGACATACCATCGCGGGCGGCTGAACCCCTTGCCGCCCCGCGCTCCCCTAGGCGCCCCCGACCCAGCGGCGCGCTTACGACCACGGAAGCGGCCGCCTTCCTCGCGGTAAGCGAGCGAACACTGCGGCGCTATCTCGCGCTCGGGCTGCTGTCCTACGGGCGGCTCCCGGGGGGCCACTACAGGCTCATGGAGGAGACGCTGGTGGAGTTCCTTGCTCGGCACGGGAGCGAAGCGAGATACGCACCGAACATGGCCAGCGCACCCAAACAGCGACCTGGCGCGTCCGCGGATGCCCGTCGCGCGCGACCACTCGGCCGAGGGACTGCGGCCGCGCAGTACGACCTCTCGCTGGCTGGCCTGGCGGCATTGCGGGATCGGCATTCGGGACGGCGATGATGGCGTTGAACGAGGCTTAGACGTGGCTAGACCCTGGAAGAAGCAGTGGCCCTATGTAGGCAAGCGTGGAGCCAAGTCCTCCCGGGTCGGCTTTCGCGACCACGACGGTGTCGAGCGCACCCGCGCGTTCCCCTCGGCGAAGTCGGCCAAGGAATGGGTGGACGCCTACACCTCAGCCGAGCGCCGCGGACGAGAGAGCCTGCGACGATTCCTGCTCGACCTGGACGCGAAGGAGGCGAATGAGAGCCAGAGCGGACAGACCATCGGCGAGGTCATCCAGCTGTACTTCGCGTTCAACGCGCCGGGTACGCAGGACGGACTCGCCGGCTCAACCTTTCGCACCTACCGACACGTCGCGAGTCGCCATCTGCTCGGCCTAGAAGGCATGACCGCCGGAGAGCCCACCCCCCTGGCGCGCTACGCCGTTGAGTTCGCGTCCCAGCCAGCCATCGCTTTCAACGCGCCGACGGCACCGCGAGCCCTACGTGAGGCAATGAAGGAAGCAAAGGTGGGGCCGTCGGCGCGCGCCCACACGTGGCGCGTCCTGTCCGCTGTCCTTTCCTGGGCCGCCTCCTCTCAGGTCGTACCGGAGATCGAAACGAACGGCTGCCTGCTCGCTAACGAGAGGGTGAGTAACCGGCGGAAGTCGATGCGGGCCAGCGGCGGTGCGGCGTCAGGGCGACGTAGCGGTGCGGCCGTCTCCGGCTGGGCGCTGTCTCCCACGAGCGTCGAGCTCATACGCGCCCAGATGCTCTCCGAGGCGAACGGCGGCTCGCCGACGCTCGTCGCACAGCGCGACGCGATCGTGGTCTCGCTGCAATTCGGTCTGGCACTGCGCAACCAAGAGGTGTTCGGCCTGCGGTGGTCATCGTTCGTTGACCAGCATCGAGCCCAGATCAAGGAGGTGCTGGGCTGGCACGCGCTAGACAGCCGCGGCAAGACCGAGAAGGCGACCGGGCGCACCGCTCGCGTACCGCTCCTGCTCGAGGAGGATCTCCAGACTTGGCGGGCACTGCTGCGACGGCATGGCTTGAGCACCCGCGGCGTGGACTTCTTGATGCCTGGCAACATCGCGGGTGCTGAACATGGCGTCATCGAGAAGATCACGGGCGCATGTCACATGAGCAACAACCAGGCCTGCCAGTGGCGCAGCCGCTACTTCAAGCCCGCTGTGAAAGTCCTCGCAGAGGGCCGCGCCGACCTCGCTGATCTTGTGACCGCGACGCCGTACAGCCTACGCAGAGGCGGTGTCTCGGCCCGCCTGCGAGGAGAAAACGCGCAGTCGGTCGCTGAGCAGTGCGGCACGAGCCTGGAAATGCTTTCGCGCCACTACAGCTACGAGATAGACGACTTCGCTGAGAGCCGACCGCAATCGCTAGACGCGCAATGGCGCGCGGCACGCGCCCTGGTCCTCTAGACAGTATGGGCGTGGCGTCCGCGTTCGGCTGCTGACCTGAAATCGTCGACGCTCCCGCGCATCGTATGGCGCGGGCTGGTTACCGCATCGATGGAAAGGGAGCGTCGACATGGGTGAAGGTATCTGTTTTGCCGGGCTTGATGTGCACGCCAGGAAGACCGCCGCGGCGGCTGTGCAATTGGGGTCCGGTGAGGTGTGGAAGGCGCAGCTGGGAGGGTCCTCGGCGGCGGCGATCGAGTGGCTGCAATCTCTCCCGGGGGAGGTGCGTGCGGTCTATGAGGCAGGGCCGACGGGGTTCGAGCTCGCGCGGGCAGCCCGCGCGGCCGGGGTGCAGGTGATGGTCTGTGCTCCTGGCGCGATCCCGCGTCAGCCTGGGGACCGGATCAAGACAGACACGCGTGATGCTCTGAAGCTCGCCCGGCTTCATGCCGCAGGCCAGCTGCGCCCGGTCGTTGTGCCGGCTCCCGAACTGGAGGCGTTGCGTGATCTGGTGCGTGCGCGTGAGGATCTGCGCGGGGACCTGATGAGTGCCCGCCACCGGGTCAGCAAGCTGCTGCTGCGCAAGGGGATGCTCTGGACCGGGCCCGGTGAGACATGGTCTCAACGTCACCTGCAATGGCTGAGCAAGGTTCGCTTCGAGCAGCCCCTGCTTGAGGTCGTGTTCGGTGAGTGTCTGGCTCACCACGAGGTGCTGCTCGCCAGACGCGATCGCCTGGATGTGCTGATCGCAGAGCAGTCCGTTCAGGGTCCGTGGGCGCCGACGGTCGCAAGGCTTCGCTGCCTGCGCGGCATCGACACGCTCACCGCGGTCGGGCTCGTCGCCGAGATCGGCGACATCACAGCGTTCGCGCACCCTAAGCAGCTCGCCAGCTATCTCGGGCTGGTCCCGTCCGAGTTCTCCTCCGGGGACAGGCGCAGCCAGGGATCGATCACTAAAGCCGGCTCGAGCCATGCTCGCAGGCTGCTCGTCGAGGCAGCCTGGCACTACCGACGTCAGCCCAGCATCTCGCTGACTCTCAGGCGCCGCCAGCACGGTCAGCCCGCCGCCGCGATCGACGCTGCCTGGCGCGCACAGATCCGCCTGCACCGCCGCTGGGCAAACCTGGACGCCCAGCGCGGCAAGAAACGCACCACGGTCGCCGTCGCGGTCGCACGAGAGCTCGCTTGCTTTGTCTGGGAGATCGCCAGCCAGACCGACTGACCCCACCCACCAATCCCGTTCGGTGTGTGGGTGGCGGCCGGCGCCGTGCCACACGGGGACCGCGATCGTCCTATGAGCACCAGCTACTGGTTGGCGCGCTCGTTTCTAGACAGCGGCCCAGGCGCAGCGAAGAACCGTCTTGAGGTATCCAGCCCTCGCATATCAGCCTGACTGCCCTCGCAGCCCGGCCGCCACCCACACACCGAGCCACAGCCAAAAACGCGTGAGTCCCAACAACCGGGCTCCCGACCACCGCTGCCCCACTTGACAACAACGCCCATATCAGGACGGC
>CALAQT010000035.1 GCA_937888775.1 uncultured Actinomycetes bacterium
GCTGCACCGGGCGAGCAGCCGGGCCCACGCCGCGGAAGGCGCGCTCGGCGATGCCCAGATGCATGTCGCGGATCGCGCCGGGGAAACTGCGCAACTCGTCAAAGGCCAGGGCGCTCAGCGCCCGAACCTCGTTCGGCGCAGAACTCTGGACGCCGCCGTCAACGCTAATCGACTCCGTGCTGGCCATTCCTGTCTCCCATCCGTCATCGCCGCCGATCGAGTAACTGAGGCTAACCCTCGGCGCAGACTACTCCTTCACAGCTTCTTTGTTACGTTCGTTACAAGAGCAGAAGCGCCCAGCGAGACGAGCTCCGCTGCCGCCTGGGACAAGGACCGATCCTCTGCTGTGACGGTCGGCTCGCTGCTGGTCTTGCCGCAATCCAGCACGGTCGATCTCGGACCTCCTCTTTGACGAAGGCCACAATGGTTGCGACGTGCCGCCGAGGCTGCTGCTCCCCGGCGAAGGAGCAGTGGGTACCGAGCTCCTGGGTGGTCGAAAGAGCTCCCACTGGAGGCGGAACGCTCACACCCGTCGACGTGTTCATTGCCCTCGCTGACCTCCTCTGCCGTACTCGAGCTCATGCGGGCTGCGCTCGGAGCGACGTTGTCCGACCGTCCGCAAGCGCGGCGCGTACACGACAACCGCTGTAGCGAAATCGGACCGGCGTGCTACTACGTCTGCAGAGCGCTCCACATGATCAACCTGGTGGACGGCCGGCGCTTCTCGTTCCCAGCACCGGGGGAACGCTTGGCTGGGTGCCATACCAGTGGGGCGGAGCGGACACCCCGATCGGGCCGACCGACACCAAGCTCGCTGCCCAGGCAGCGATCCCGCCAGCGCGCGCGGGACAGACAACGCTGATCATGCTTCGCTTTGGACGCAAGTGCGGTTGGGCAAACGACCGATCGACTAGACCCGGCTGTAGCACGGCGACGGCCGAGAGTCCCGCGCGCATGCTCAGGTCTTCTCCGTGGCAGCACTGTCTCAGAACGGAAGGCTGAGCGGACGGGTGCTCGATTCGGCACAGGCAGGCGAACATTTGCCACTGGAAGCAAGCTTGAACAGCCCGGCCTCGCAAGCCGTCGACGAGTCCGTCCCGCCAGAGGCTCGGGGACTCCGGCGTCCAGCGGGTGGATGGGCTTGAGGTTCCCGGTAAGACAGCGCGGGCGCCCACAGCCGGACGCCCCGGGTCGAGGCCCGAAGTGCTCCGGTGGTCGATCGGTCGATGCTTTCGGTCGCGAACGGGATCAAGCGGCCTGCTTGCGACGATCGAGTGTGAGATGTTGTCCTGTGTGAGCGTCGAAGCAGATCGGCTCGGATGACCGAGCCGCCCGACCAGGAAGAGTTGGCGCCTCGCCTTACCAAGGGAGTCCGCAACGCCCTCGCTTGGAGCGAGGAGGCGCTCTACATCACCGTCGGCCTGCTGCTGCTGGCGGCGGCGGTGTTCGTGTTGGTGGGAACGGTCAGTGGCCTCGTCAGCTCGATCAGGACGCATCAGAGCGCCGTGAATATCGGCGTCGTTTTGCTCGACCACATATTGCTGACGCTGATCGTGGCCGAACTGCTGCACACGCTGCGCTTCGTCGTGCTGCGCGGTGAGATCGTGGTCGAGCCTTTCCTATTCGTTGGTCTGATCGCCGTGGTGAGGCGGATTCTGATCATCACCGCTGAGCTGGAGCGCCAAGCACCTGGCGGACGTACCCTCACCAACCAGCTACTCGAGCTCGGGTTGCTCGGCGTCCTGACGCTGGCGCTGGCGATAGCAATCTATCTCGTGCGACGCGGCGGCCCCGCAGGCTACGAGCTCGCCCCTCCGCGCGATATCGAGTCGCCCACTAATTCGCCGACGTGACTCCTGCGCTTGCTCCAGGGTCGCCAACCTAACTCGCCCCTGCGCAGGAGATCTGGCGCCGTCGGGCGGCGATCGCACCGCTCGTGCTCCGGACGATTGCGAAAGCCTTCACGGCGGGCACGGTGGCTCACGAGTTGGACGACAGGCATGTGCGGGCGGTCGCGCCCGACGAATCGAGGCTTGGCGATGCGGCGGGCGCGATCCTGCTCGACCTCGCGGCCGGCGAGAGACTGTCTGAGCATGAGGTTCACGAGCGCGCGTGGCTCTCGACCACAGCCGGCGGCGGCGGGTGCGCGCGGCCGGGACGGTCGTGTCGGTCGCGTATGCAGAGTTCCACAACGGCGTGTTGGCGGTGCTCTGATTCGACGAGTTCGAGCGGGTCGGTTCGGTTGGTGAGAAACGCGAAGTGGCGCCAGTCGGGCCACAGCTCCGCTTGTGCACCGACCAAGCGGGTGCGGCGGACGACCAGGCGCTGCCCCACGAGCATCGTCTGGGCGATCTGCGTCTCCCCACCCTCGGGGGTAATCGGTCAGCGGCTCCCAATCCTGTTCGGGAATCGCTGCGATCGCGGCCGTGACGTACTTCTGTTGGCCCACCCCGACCGAGTAGGTCCAGCCCGCGGCCTGTGAGCGAGCCATGATCTTCTTTCCAGAACCCGGAATCGGCATTCTTAGCCCTAAAGAGTGCAGCCGACCGCTAGCGGGCTGAAAAGAGAAGGCAGGCATGGCACAACATCGGCGTGCCGGTTTACCGCCCGGAGGTGGCCGACACCCACCGCGCTGGGAGCCGCCTACGCGGCGGGCCTGGCGACCGGGTTCTGGGACAGCGAGGAGGACCTGCGCGAGAACTGGACCGAGGACAAGCGCTGGAGCCCAAGATGGATGCCGACAAGCGCGCCGAGTATTACGAGTATTGGAATAGGGCAGTCCTCGGACCTTCGACTGGTTCGCCTGACGGCCCGTTCTGAGGGCCTCAGGCTCGGCCCAAGCCCTCGACCTCGATCAGGCACCCGGCGTTGTCGGGGTCCTGGGGGATGAACCGGGTGAGTAGAGCCGAGGGCTGTAGCTCGTCCAGTAGGCCGCGGGTCAGTCCGCGGTGTAGCGTGCAGACCACCTGTTGGTTCGCGCGGACCGCTTCGCGGTAGGGGCAGTTGCCCAGCCGATAGACGACTCGCCCCACTTCGGGCCGCTCGCGTCGGGGTGCAAACCCGAGCGCGGTAAGGCTACGGCCCATCGTCTCCTCGGCCTGCGATCCGGCCCGGTCATGAGCAAGCTCGCGACCAAGCTCTCGTCCGGCGCGCTCGATCTCGCGCAGGCGTCCTGGGCGGGGCGGGGTGCTGCGAGCAAGCCAGCGCGCGAGCTGTTGGTAGGCGTCGGGAGGCTCCCCGCCCGGCAGCGCATCGGGCGCAACCGACCAGCTGTCGCGCGGTCTGCCGCGCGGCTGTGGCACTCGCTCGCGAGCGACGAGCCCGGCGACTTCCAAACGTTGGAGATGAACACGCACCCCACTCGGGTGAAGCGTAAGCTCTGCGGCTAGTTCATCGGTGCCAGCAGGCCGGCCCAGGCTCGCGAGGCGCGCGAACAACCGGGCGCGAGTCGGCTGGGCCAGGGCGTCGCCCGGACCGTCGCGTGCTTGGTGAGGCACAGGCAAAGTTTCTCATAGACATCCTTGTCAAAGCGGCCGCCGATCGACGAGCGACAGATCGAGATGAGAACGCGGAGCGCGTGACGACGTGGTGGTGTGCTCGGTGCGGGGGATCGATGCGTCGCAACACTGCCTGGGGATCAGCGTATGGCGACGCATCGACTGGGTAAACGCCAACCTGTATGACCATCAGCATGATTGTTCCGTTGGCAGGCACGAGACTGAACTGTGTTTAGGGCGCCTGCTGCACCGCGTCGCGTCGATCACCCACGCTAGGGCGACTGGCAGCACGGCTGGGGCGTACTTCGAGCAGAAGGGCGAACGCGCTCGCACGGTGCGCCGCCGGCGCCTATAGACAGCGCGAGTTCTCGAGACACAACCGCGGCGGAGCCTAACCCTCATCGCGGCTGACCGGCCAAGTCGCCCAAGTCAGGCCTGTTGCGTTTCGCCCGGATGACGGGTTCGTCGATCGCGGGGCGCGACGCGGCGGTGTGGGTGACCGATTTCCTCAACACGGCTTACTACCGCCGGTCCGAGCAGGAGCGCGACGTCGATGATCTGCGCCTGGCGTTCTGCGTGCTGACCACCTACTGGTATCGCAAGCCGGGCCACGGCCGGCTCCACGACACCGATCTGCCCGCCTTTCACCGTGCCTTCGGCGCGGAGCGCTTTGCCACCGGGGACTCCGGTCGCGGGACGCTGAGCCGCGCACAGCTGCTCGACGGCGCCGCGCGCCTGCTCGACGACTGGTTCCCGGCCGCTTATGCCGATGACGCCCGTCGCGGCTGGGGGATCGCCTTCGAGACGGCCGCGGACCGCGCCGCCTATGACCCGGATAGCCGGATGAAGCTCGCCAAATGGGGGAAGCTCACGCCGGAGAGCGCCCCGGCCTCCGAGCAAACCTGGCACACCTATCCGCTGGTCCGCATGCCCTCGGCCGAAGCGGTGATCGCTGTCCTCACCGCGCCCGAGACCGGGCCGGACTACGCCAGCGAGTCGGCTGATTCACGCCGCTGCGCGGCGGCGGCCTTGACGGCCAGACGTTCGAGATCGAAGTCGCCGCCGGCACCGCCGCCGGGCGCCCGGCGTTCACGCGGGGGTACGTCACGATCACCAAGCTGGTGACCCCGCTGACCCGGAGGCCCTGCAGGCGTGGACGGCGGCGCTGGAGGGTGGCCTGCGGCGCAACGGGGAGGGCGAGCCGGAGGCCGTGCCGGAGGGCCTATCGCACGCCGCTGCATCGGCTGTTCCTGGGCAGCGCGGCAGCCTTCCCCGGCGGCGCGGTACGAGGGCATCGAGCACTTTCGCGACGAGGAGCGAAACGTCTTCGGACGTGCAGAGGCGACCCTCGCGCCAGGCGAGCTCGACGCCGTAGGCGACGCCCTGCAAGCAGCCGGCGCGGACCGTCAGCCACCGCGAGCCTGATCACCCGGTGGCTCGAGTCGATCTCAGTGACCTCAGCTCAGGCTCCGTGCCTGATGCCCGTCTTGTTCATCATTGGCTAGGTGGATCTACTCGCCATGGCGTTCTTTGTGGGAGGTCAACTTGTCCTCGCCGCGGCTCTCGTGCCCCGTGGAAGACGCGATACGAGCGAGGACCAGGTCGCCGAATGGCAGAACCACATCGAGGAGAACGCTGCGTGCTTCGGTACTTCCGTACCGGGCGCTCATAATTGAAAGCGAATGACTGAAGGGCTGACGATCGACCGGCTCGAGCGCTGGGTGCTGTTTGGAGCGCATTGGCGCGTTGTCAACATCGCGAACGAGCACGCGGTCGTTGACCTTTGCGCGTGCACCGGAGAGCTCGTCGAGCGCGTTGAGTCGGGCGACGCCGAGGTGATTGAATACCTACGCACCACGCAGCCCGATCTGACTTGACCTGCGCGCCCGGTCCCGGCCTTGCGCCAGCTGCAGGTCCCACTCGCCGAGATCAAAACGATCCTTGGCCTTGAGTCGAAGGCCGCCGCCAAGCGCATTGGCGAGTACTGGGCTGCTACCGAGCTTGAGCACTCAGCTCGGCGAGACTTGGCCGACTACGTCGTTGACCTCATAAGCGGAAAGAGATCCATCATGTACGAAGTCACCACCAGAGATATCCCTAGCCGGAGCTTGCTGTGCCTGAAGCGCAACGTCAAGGGTCAGCAGGGAGCCTGCTGTCGGATGTCGACCGGAGCGTGTTGACGGGCCCGTTTGCCGATTTCGTCGCCGACGTGACGCGCGCCGCGGGCTCGCCGGGGGAACGCGTCACGGGACTCGCGCTCGGCGCCGATGACTACCTACCCAAGCCGTTTCACTTCCCCGAGCTCGTCCTCCGCGTCCGCGCGCTCGCCCGCCGCCAGCCCACCGCACACCGCCGCACACTGCGTGCGGCAGGAATCGAGCTCGATCCCCGCACCCGCACCGTCAGCCGCGACGCACGACAGCTCGAACTCTCGGCCAAGGAATTCGCCGTGCTCGAAGCCCTCCTCAAAGCCAGTCCCGGGGTGCTGAGCGCAGAGAAGCTGCTCCAACAGGCGTGGGACGGAAAACGCCGATCCGTTCACCAAGACCGTGCAGGTCACCATCGGCCGGCTGAGACGCAAGCTCGGAGACCCACAAATCATCCACACCATCCCAGGCATCGGATACCGGATCTCGGTCACAACCCAAGCCCACACCGGCGCCCCAAGCCAAGCCTGAGCGCACGCACCGCCACAGTCGAGCGCCGCACACCCGGACGGCGACTCCGCGAGCAGCCAGCCAAGTCCCCCAATGGCCCGCACAGCCGCGACTCGCGCGCAACCGTCGCGCTTCGCGAGCGAGAAACTCAGCTGATCTGGCTCTGACGCAGGCCTCGAACGGAGGGGTCTGAGTCCTCTCAAGCGGCGCCCCGGCGGATCCCCGGCGTTCGATGGGCGTTCCATATTGTGACGACCACGCCACCGGCGCCGGACGCCCTCATAGGACGTGCTGACCGCACGGCGGTGGATCGTCAAACGCGCGCACGCGCCAAGCGGAAATGCCCGTCGCTCCTGCTTCGTCTCCGCCAGCGGTCGCACAGCGGGCAAACGCGACCGACACCCGCTTGTGTCCGGGCCGGCAGCGCGCTCGACGTCGATCTGGACTTCCGCTTCGACGAGTCCGGCGTTTGCGGGTAGCCCGGTATGCGCTGGGATCGCCGGGTCGCATATGTTTACCGGCGAGACTTCAGGCGCAGGTGCTTTCCGCCGATAGTTGGTGCATGGCGTCTGCACCTGAGCTTAAGTCGAGTCCGACGGCGGCCGGCAATCATTTCTCGTGCTCGATGACTGCGGTGCTCCTCGCGCGTGTGCAAGCATGCGGCGGGCAAGACGCTGTGGCGGAGCTGCTGCATCTGGCGGGGAGTAAGCGGTCTCCCGGTTACCTGCTGGACATCGTAAATTGGGTTTCGTATGACGAGGCTGTCGCGCTCTGGCGGGCGGGAGCGCGCGTCACGCGTCATCCGCAGTTCGCGCGCATGGTGGGTGAGGACGCCGCGCGCCGGCTCAACGGCTCACCGATCGCCGCCCTGTTCCGCTCGTTGGGTTCCCCGGAGAATGTTTACCGACAGATCGCTACCAGCTCGACGAAATACAGCGTCGTGACCAAGCTTGAGACTGTCGATGTCGGCTCCGATTTCGCTGAGATCATCGCCGTGGCGGTCGACGGCTTTCCGCGCGACGCTGATCACTGCGCGTGGACGTGCGGGATGCTCACCCAGCCGACAATCCTGTTCGGGCTGCCACCAGCCGATGTTGAGCACGAGGAGTGCGCTGCGTTGGGCGCGCCTCATTGCCGCTATCGCGTTACGTGGGCTGCCGATGAAGTCGCCGAGGCGGGCGCCGAGTCGGAGCGCAACAGTGCGCTGCAGGGTCAGCTAGAGGCGATGAAGGAGCGCTTGCACAGCATGTTCGAGACGGCCTCTGATCTGATCGGGGCGGGTGAGATCGCCGATGTTCTGGCGCGGATCACTGACCGAGCCGCCGTTGAAATCCGCGCGCCTCGCTACTTGCTGGCGATCCGCACGGAGCCCGGAAGTAAGGTTCATTGTCACCACCGGGGTTTCGATGAGCAGGAGGCCGGCGAGTATGCGGAGCGAATCCTCGAGAATCACCCGGCGACGCTGCCTGAGTCCTGGCTTGTCGTGCCGGTTCGCTCCAGCCGTCGCGACTACGGCCGTTTGCTCGCGCTCTACGACGCCGGGCGGCGCTTCTTTGCGGAGGAGCGCGAGCTGTTGGAGGTCTACGCGCGTTACGCGGCCAGCGCACTGGACAGCGCGACGACGCTGATCGAATCAAAGCAGCTCTATCGCCAGTCGAGCGCTCTGCTCCAGCTCGCGCGGGCGCTCGCGGCCGCCGGCACCAGCGGCGAGGTCGCTCGGCGACTCGCGGACGCTGTGCCGCTGGTGGTTGATTGCGACAGAGTTGGCGTCTACCTCTGGGAGGTGGACCGTGGTGAACTGGTCCGGCGAGCCAGCACCCACCCCGGCCTCGACCACACGGCGGAGGAAGCCGAGGAGTGGAGCCGCGCCCCCAGCCCGGGTGGACCGCTTCAGAAGCTGCTAAACGATCCACGGTCCGAGCCGATCTTCGTCGACGCCGAGTCTGGAGATCCGCTTCTGCGAGATCTGTCGGCAACGATCGGGGCGGTCGCCTCGATCCTCGTACCCCTTGCCACTCCCGACCAATTACTTGGGCTGCTCGCCGTCTCAGTGATGGATCTGCCAGATCGACTAACCCCGAGTCCCGACCTGTTCGATCGTCTGTCCGGCGTCGCGGCGCAAGCGACAACCGCACTTCAGAACGGGCGCCTAGTCGACCAGATCACGCACCAGGCGCTCCACGACGAGCTGACCGGCCTCGCCAACCGCTTGCAGTTCACCGACGATCTGCGCGCGGCCATCCACCAAGCCCGGCAGCACGGCGACCAGATCACACTGTTCTACCTTGACCTCGACAGCTTCAAGCCGGTCAACGACGAGTTCGGCCACGACGCCGGCGACAAGATCCTGACCGCCGTCGGCAAGCGCCTCACCTCAAGCACCCGGTCAACCGACACCGTCGCGCGACTCGGCGGCGACGAGTTCGCCGTGCTGATCGACGCCCACACCGCCCCGCAGGAGACGGATCTCCTGGCGGAACGACTCGCGCGAGCGTTCGCACACCCGTTCGCGATCGAAGAAAACCACCTCACGCTCGGAGCGAGCATCGGCCGTGCCGTATTCCCGACAGACGCCGACAGCGCCGAGAGCCTACTTCGTGTCGCCGACGCGGCAATGTTCGAGGCCAAACGTAACAGGTACCAAACGGCACCGCAGCCCGCGCCATCGCTGAAACCAGGAAGGCGCTGCCCGTCCGAATGCGACAGGCTGCGAGCAAATGCCGGACTCATCGAAGCGGGAGTCCAGATCGACGTCGAGCGCCCTGCTGGTCCGGACGAGAAGCGCGTGTCGGTCGCAGTGCCCGCTGCACCGCGACCTTGCTTAGGCAGACGAACACCGCCGGCGATTCGAGGAACACGCGCGCTACCGATTGAGTTAGGTTGCTGTGCGAGATGCGCCTCAGAGCAGGACGGAGCGGAGATCCTTCCGCGCGCGGCGCACGCGACCGGCGCGTAGCACCGCACCGGGCGTTTGACCCGCGGCGTGTCGGGGGCTTGGAGTGCGCCGCTTGGGTGGCGTATTACCGTCACGATTGGCTGGTGTTCATGCGTTCGGCGGTCGCGCTGACTCGTCACACGTTCGGACTGTCGTGGCGATCGACGATCCGCGGGGCGTGGCTGGTGTTGCGCGCAAACCAGCTCTGGGCGCCGTTTTCGGACAACGATCCGGATGGTGCGCGACGCGCGATGGAGCGTTTCTACCGGCTGATTGCCCGGCGATATGGCGAGTCGTTTGATCCCGCCAGGGCGGCCATGCTCGAGGTCGAGTGGTGGCGAGTGCACCGAGAGCACCAGCACGCGGATTCCGACTGCGATGCGCGCCCGTTGATCGACGCCCTGAGCGCTCTGTATTCATACGTCTATGGGGTGCCGGAGGCGGGAGTCCGCGTCGCTGCAGAGCAGCGGGCGCTGGCGATGCGCTTCTCGGACAGGTGGGTTCGGGAGGAGGAGTGTGATCTCGCCAGCCCGTTGATTGGCGAGGTGCGCACCGCGCTGGTGCGCTCCTACGCCGGTTTACTGGCAGCAGTCCATCGGCTCTAGACCTGCGCTCTCGCGGCAGGGCCGGGGCTGAAACCGTCTACAGCGCCTCCACTGCAGACCGGCTGAGGATGGCGGCGGTTTGGGCGGTGTCTTCTGATCCGCGGTAGTACTCGACTTTGCCGTCGCGGAAGCGCCAGTAGTGATGCAGGTTCATCGTCGCCCCGCGTCCGGCGTGGCGTGATCTGATCCCGAAACGCACCAGCGGGTGGACCTCGTTGTCGTCGTTGGCGGCGAAGCTCAACGGTGTGAACTCGGAGACCTCGACGGTACTGCCGATGTCGGAGAAGAAGCTCGCGACTTGATCTTTGCCGGTCCGCTGCCCGTACCAGGGCGCGGCGCCCGTGTCGCCCTCGGTGGCCCAGTCGACGTTGTCGGTGACGGCGTCGAGGATTGTCGCGAGGTCGGCGCGGCCGAACGCGTCGTAGATCGCTTTGACGGTGTTGACGTTGTGGCTCGCGCTCATCGACCCGCAGCGATAGCCGGCGGCAGTCGCAAATCTCGTGGCCTCGCAGTCCACCAGCCGCGGTCTCGCGCAACGCCGAGCCCGCCCGAGATTCGTGCGAGTTAACGCGTAAAGGCAGCCGAGGCGAGCCAGTCGTTTGGGTTCGGCTGCGGTTCGGCGCAGCTCGGGGCGCATAGCGGGGAAGCTCTCGACGATCGTGACATCATCGATCATGTCGCCCGCGAGCAGCCGCAGGTGCGCTCGTTCTTGATCCGCGGGAGCGGGAAAGAGACACTGGTGCGCGTCGCGCCCGAAACCCGGCGCCGGCTGCGAAGCGGCCCGGAAGGCGCTCGCGTGCTGATCGTCGGCGCCACCCCCGGACGCGCGTATGAGAACTCGAGGATCGGTGGTGCCGAGGTCATGGATTGCCCGACCGCGTCCACCGCGATGGCTCCCGACGGACCACCGGCACTACTGACCACCTGACCACGTCAGCCACTGACCAGCCGAGGTACCATGCCCAAGCCCAGCCAAGCCCTGTCGAGCGCGCTTGAGCGCTGGAACGACGGCGATCTCGATGGCTACCTCGCGCTCGACCACGAGCAGATCCGACTGCACGGCTACTCGCCCGAACCGATGGACAAGACCGAGGTGCGCGCGCGTTCTACGAGGCCATCTTCGCCGCGTTTGACTCGCCGACACTCGAGTTCCACGAGGTCCTTTGGGAGGGCGGCGAGTGCGCGATCCGCTCACCATGACCGGCCATCACACCGACATGCTCGGCCTCCTGGTGCAGATCGGCGCTGTTCCCGCGCCGTCGATTGCATCCACCCTCCCCGACGAGCTCTGCAGGCACCTTCAGCGCGACGTCGCCGACCACGCCCACGGCGTTCGCTGATCGATCGCTCATCGGGCGCTCGTGAGACGAAACGACCTTGCGCTCCAGAGCCTGTCGGGCGTCATCGTGAGATCTTCGAGTGCCCCGTGACTTCCTTGACCGCCACTGGGCGTTGCCCCACGCTGATGCCGCCGAAGCGGATTCCCACCCCGGTTGAGCGACAGGCTTCCGCGAACGGCTCGACGCCCTCGACAGCCGATCACGGAGACCAGATAACGGGTGAGTCGAGCGTGCTGCTGGAGCCGTTGTAGCCGATCTGGGTGGCCTCGCCGTGCTCCATGAACGTCTCGCACGTGGTAAACCCCTGTCCGGCGGCAAACGGACTCGGTGTGTCGGCGTCCGGGCAAGGCGGGAAATAGCCCGTCAGGATCAGGTTGTTGTCCATCTGCCTGTTGTGCTCGATCGCCTGCACGGCGTCGGCCGGATCGTTGCTGCTGGTGTTGATCGCATGTCCGCTCAGATTCGTCATCAGGAGCTTGACGTACGTCGGCGTGCTGCACTTGGGGACACCAGTCAGCGAGATCCCCTTGAAGTCGGCCATGGACCCCGCGGTGATCGACTCGATCGTGAGCTGCAGCTTGTAGCTGGGACCACTGTTGCCGTTCGCCAGTGTCGTGTCGTAGTCGACGATCGCGGTCTGGCCGGGCTTCAGCATCGTGCCCGGCGCAGTGAGCTTCGCCGTCGCCCCGAGCGGAGGGCTGGCCGTGGACGAGGCGCCCGCGGCCGTCGAGCGGCTGGCCGCGGTTGATGTGGCGGCCGGCGTGATGCTGCCCGCCGGCGTGGACGTGCTCGCGGCGCCGGGGTTGGCCGGTGTCGAGGCGACCGAGTTGGTGTTCGCGGCCGAGCTGTGGCTCTTGCTACTGCTTCCGCACGCTGCCAGCCCGCACACCGCCACCGCAGCCACCAGCGCGGCGCGCGCGGTCGCGCGTCCGGCCAGTCGCATGGCCACAGTTCCCGGGTTCCGGCAGGCAGCGAGCGCAATTCGGGATCGCGCGTTAGACGTCCCGTGATCTCAATTATTTGGAATGTGTCCTCCTCTTGATCTCTACGCTCGCGCCGACGTTGATGTGGTGTCCGCTTCGCGGGCGGACATCGCGCGCCATGTGGTGATCTGCGGGGGCGCCCCGGCCATCGCGGCGGAAACGTCGTCGCGATCAGCCCCCGATTCGAAGACCTCGCGCAACGCCCCGAGCTGCTGGTCGCCTTGCGCTCCCGGGAGCAGAACAACGCGCGGCGTCACGGCGTCGAGCAGCCCGCCCGCACACTCAACGACGTGGGCGTGCTGGCCGAGCCGCCGTTCGGTGCGCACCCGACCCGGGAGGAATGGTTGGGGTTAAGGGCAGCACCGCGCTGGCATGATGGATGCCGTGATTCACGAGGTGTGGGGCGACGAGGCCGAGCTCGTGCGGGCCGCGGTGGAGTGGGCGGCGCAACGAGTCGTGCGGCCAACCGACTCGAAGACGACGGCGCGCCCGGCCTCGGAGCTTGCCGCCGCGGCCGGGCGCACCGTGACGCGGGGGGGGGATCGGGGGCACCGAGGCGCTGCGCGTCTTTCGCGACATCCTCCTCCCGGCGACGCGCTCGCAGGACGATCCGATGAATCTCGCCTACATCCCGTCCGCGCCGACGCGCGCCGCCGTGGCCTTCGACCTCGTTACCAGCGCGGCGAACGTGTTCGCCGGGGTCTGGGAGGCGGGAGCGGGCGCTATCTACGCCGAAAACGAGGCGCTGGGGTGGATCATCGAGCTGCTGGCGTGGCCACCGAGCGCCGCAGGCTGCTTCGTCGCCGGGGGCACCGGCGGGAACCTCTCCGCCCTCACCGCGGCGCGGCATGCGGCTCTGGCCCGCCGCGGAGAGCGGCCACCCGGCGGTTGGCGGCTGGCCTGCACGGCTGACGTGCACTCCTCCATCCGGGTCGCGGCGCGCGTGCTCGATGTCGGGATCGTCGAGGTGCCTGAGAACGCGCACGGCCACCTCACCGGCGAAGCGCTGGCCGCCGCACTGGCGGACGAGCCCGACGACATCTTTGCCGTGGTGGCCTCCGCCGGCACGACGAATGCAGGACTTGTAGACGACTTGGCGGGCGTGGCCGCCACATGCGCCGACCACGGGGTGTGGTTGCACGTGGACGGCGCCTACGGCGGCGCGGCGCTCGCTGCCCCCAGCGTCCGTTGCCTCTTCGACGGCGCCGAGCTCGCGGACAGCTTCATCGTCGACCCGCACAAGTGGCTGTTCGCCCCCTACGACTGTTGTGCGCTGCTCTACAGCGATCCCGAGCCTGCGCGCGCCGCGCACTCGCAGACCGCGGGCTACCTGGACCAGATCGACCGCGAGGCCGGGAACCCGTCGGACCTCGCCATCCACCTGTCCCGGCGCGCGCGGGGGTTGCCGTTCTGGTTCAGCCTTGCGACCCACGGCACAGACCGCTACGTCGCGGCTATCGAGCGGACGCTCGAGACAACGCGCACGGTGGCCGAGGCGATCCGGGCCTGCGATCACCTGGGCCTCGTCTGCGAGCCACAGCTCTCCGTGCTCCTGTTCGAGCGGCCCGGCTGGGACGAGGACGCGTACGCGGTTTGGTCGAACGCACTGGCGAAGAAGGGCGTGATCCTGTGCGTGCCGACCAAGTGGCATGGCCGCACGGTGCTACGCCTGGCCTTCGTGAACCCAGACACGCAGCCCGCGCGCGTGATCGAGGTGCTGGAGACGCTGCGGTAAGGCCGCAACTCGCCGCGACACACAAGAGTCGCTCGTTGCAATCCGGTTCGAGCTCAGAGCTCGAGCCCTGCGCTGGCGGCGTCATCGGGGTCCGCCGTGCGTGAATCGCGGAGATGATCTCCTAGGAGTCAATCCCCCGAAGGTACGTGCCCCCGCTAGAGGGGCCGAGTGCAACAGCGGCCCGACCCGGCTGGTAGGTTCGCTCGGCGATGCACGGCGCAAGCGCCTCCTGGATCCGAACCCCGGCGCGCCAGACCACGACGATCAGCGCGATCCAGCGTCTCCAGAGCCGTCGTGAACCGCACGCGTTCCCGCATGGCAAATGCATGAGGCGTCGACCATCTATGTCCGGGGCGGTTTCCTTCGGGTAGGCTGGCAAGTGGACCGTGGCGCCAGACGTTCCGCACGCCGCGGGCGATGCCGGGTCGATCGAAGGGCTTGCAGCAATGGCGTTGAGGGCGGAGGAGGCCGAGGCAGCGCTGATTGATTCCGTCTGCAGCTGCTTGCCCGATCACGTTGCGCCCGGGTTGGTAGACCGGTGCGCGGCGTTCGTCCGGCATTTCTACCATTGGGTGCCGCCGGAGGATCTGGCCGGGCGCAGCATCCGTGATCTTTGCGGCGCCGCGATGGCAGTCTGGGACTTCGCTCGCGACCGCACGCCCAGTTCCGCCAGCGTGCGAGCGTATAACCCCCGGGTTGGGGAGAACGGCTGGCAGTCGACGAACACGATCGTGGAGGTCGTCACCGATGACATGCCGTTCTTGGTTGACTCGGTCGGCATGGAGCTCTCCCGTCACGGATACGGGATCCAGCTCTCGATCGTGCCGGTCATCGATGTGCTCCGGGACGCGGAAGGTCTCCTCGCCGAGGTGTTCCCAGCAGGCGCAGGGATGACCGGCGCGGTGACCGAGTCGCTGATGCAGTTCGAAGTCGATCGCGAGACCGAGCCCGAGCGGCTCGAGGTGCTCGTCGATGACATCCGCCGGGTTCTCAGCGACGTCAGGGCGGCGGTGGAGGACTGGCCGATGATGCGCCAGCGGATGCAGGAGATCAGAGGTGGGGTCGTGTCGGTTGCTCCCCCGCTCGATCGAAGCGAGGTCGAGGAGGTCAATGCATTTCTTGAGTGGGTCGGTGGCGGGAACTTCATCTTCCTCGGGTACCGCGAGTACGACCTCGTCAGGGAGGCTGGGGAAGACTCTCTTTGCGCTGTCGACGGATCGGGTCTCGGCGTGCTTAGACACGGGAGCGCCATCGCCTCTATGAGCTTCGCAAGGCTCCCCGCCGTAGTCCGGGCCATGGCCCGAGTGCGTCAGCCGCTCATCCTGACAAAGGCGAACTCGCGCTCGACGGTACGCCGGCCGGCGTACCTCGACTACATCGGTGTGAAGCGCTTCGAGGCGGGCGAGGTCTGTGGCGAGCGGCGTTTCCTCGGCTTGTACACCACCGCCGCCGAGAAGGCGAGCCCGCGCGAGATCCCGATCTTGCGGGACAAAGTTGAGCGCGTGATACGCCGGGCGGTGTTCACCGCTGAGAGCCATAACGCGAAGGCGCTGGCAAGGACGCTCGAGACCTACCCGCGGGACGAGCTGTTCCAGATCACGGACGAAGAGCTGTTCGCGATCTCGATGGGAATCGTCGCGCTCGGCGGACGCCAGCGTGTGCGCCTGTTTGTGCGGAGCGATCCTTACAAGCGGTTTGTGTCCTGCCTGGTCTTCGTACCCCGCGATCGCTTCAACACCGACAACCGCGAGCGGATCGCCTCGGTCCTGAGCGACGCGTTTGACGCCACCGAAATCGACTGGGCGCTGCGCCTGTCCGACTCGATGCTCGCGCGGATCCACTACGTCGTGCGCTGCAGCGCGGCCGAGGCGGACCGCGACGTCGCTGAGATCGAGCGCCGGATCGCCGAGGTGACGCGGCCCTGGACCGGCGATCTCGCGGATGCCTTGAAAGACGTGCATGGCGAGGAGCGGGGCAACGCCCTGTTTCGCCGCTACAGGGCGGCGTTCCCGATCGCCTATCGCGCCGACTGGCGAGCTCGTGCGGCGGTCGCCGACATCGACCGTGCCGAGGCTCTCGCCGCCGGCAACGGGCTCGTCATGAGCGTCTATCTGACCGAAGCCGGCCGGACATCATTTCGATGCAAGCTGTTCAGCCCGGGTGAGCGGATCGCGCTCTCGGATGTCTTGCCGATTTTCGAGAACATGGGCTTGCAGGTCGACGACGAGCGTCCGTACGAGATCAAGCCAGAGGGTCGGCGTGCCGCTTGGATCTACGACATCGGCGTCGTTTGCGACTTCGACGTCGACCTGCGGACCGAAGCGACGCGCACTGCCTTCCAGGACGCCTTCACGAGGGTCTACAGCGGTGAGTTCGAGAACGACGGACTCGGTGCGCTGCTCCTCGGAGCTGGTTTGACCGGTCGCGAAGTCTCGCTGCTGCGTGCGCTCCTGAAATACCTGCGCCAGGCCGGCGTAACGTTCAGCGACCGCTACCTGCAGCAGGCGCTGACCGGCAATCCGGCTGTGGCTCGGCTGCTCGTCGGGCTTTTCGGTGCGAGGCTTGACCCCGACCGCTACGACCTCGTAGCAGCCGACCGGCTCAGAGCCGAGATCGATCGAGCGATCGTCGAGATCGCCAGCCTCGATCAGGCCCGCATCCTGCGCGATTGTCTCGCGATCGTCGGCGCCACCGTCCGAACTAACTACTACCAGCGTTCTCCAGAAGGGCAGCCGAAGGCCCAGCTATCGCTCAAGCTCGATCCCTCGCTGATGCCCTTCCTCCCGTTTCCTCGCCCCCGGTTCGAGATCTTCGTCTACTCGCCGCGGATGGAGGGCGTGCACCTGCGCGGCGGGAAGGTTGCGCGCGGCGGGATCCGCTGGACGGACCGGCGCGAGGACTTCCGCACGGAGGTCCTAGGGTTGATGAACGCAGAAATGGTCAAGAACGCGGTCATCGTTCCGGTCGGTGCGAAGGGAGGATTCGTGACCAAGCGCCCGCCGTCCACGGGCGGACGCAAGGCGCTGCTCGAGGGGGCTGCTGACTGCTACCGGCTATTCGTGTCGGGCCTGCTCGATCTGACGGACAACATCGTCGGTGGGAAGGTCGTTCCTCCACCTGCGGTCATCCGCCACGACGGGGACGACGTTTACCTCGTGATTGCCGCTGACGACGGAACCGCCTCGCTGTCGGATCTCGCAAACGGCGTCGCGGCTGAGTATGGCTTCTGGCTCGGAGACTCCTTCGCAGCGGGCGGATCGCATGGCGACGACGACAAGAAGATGGGCATCACCGCTCGCGGGGCTTGGGAATCGGTCAGGCGCCATTTCCGCAATCTCGGAGTAGCAGTCCAGTTCGACGGTTTCACCGTCGTTGGTATCGGCGACATGTCGGGAGATGTGTTCGGCACCGGGATGCTGCTATCGCCACAAATCAAGCTCGTGGGCGCGTTCAACCGCGATCATGTCTTCCTCGATCCCCGCCCCGATCCGGAGGCGAGCCTCGCCGAGCGGCGCCGGCTCTTTGATTTGCCAGCCTCTTCCTGGCGTGACTACGATCCGGTGGCCATCTCCCAGGGCGGCGGTGTCTTTGCCCGGTCCGCCAAGCAGATCCCGCTGTCGGCACAGGTGCGCGAGGCGCTCGATGTCGAGGCCGAGGCGCTCACGCCGGATGAGCTGATTCAGGTGCTCCTGCGTGCGCCCGTCGACCTCCTTTGGAATGGGGGCGTCGGTACCTTCGTCAAGGCGCGGTCCGAGAGCCACGCCGACGTCGGCGACAAGGCCAATGACGGCGTGAGGATCGACGGAGCCCAGCTTCGCTGCCGGGTGGTCGGCGAGGGGGGCAGCCGCGGCTTCACCCAGAAAGGCCGGATCGAGTACGCACTCTCCGGCGGGCGGATCAACGCCGATGCCATCGACAACGTGGCCGGCGTCAACTGCTCCGACCACGAGGTGAATCTGAGGATCCTGCTGGATGCGCCGGTGTCCGACGGCGAGATCACCACCTCTCAGCGCAACGCCCTACTAGCCGCACTGACGGGCGTCGTCGCCAAGCGCGTCCTCGGCGAGAGCTACGCGCAGGCCCTGGCGCTGAGCCTCGAGGGCGCGCAGGCTTCTGACCTGCTCGACCTCCATGCCCGCCTCATCGACGACCTCGACCGGAGAGGCATCCTCGATCGCGAGCTCGAGGAGCTCCCGCCCGAAGAACGCATTCGGGAGCGGAAGGCTGCGAACGAGGGCTTGACCGGTCCTGAGCTCTCGGTCCTCCTCGCCTACTCAAAGATCACCCTGTACACCGACCTGCTCGACTCCGACGTCCCCGAAGACGCGTATCTACGTAGTGAGCTCGTGGACTCCCTGCCGGCATCGCTGCGCGAGCGCTTCCGGCCCCACATGCGACGCCACCGTCTGCGTCGAGAGATCATCGCCACCGACCTCGCCAACAGCATCATCGACCGCGCGGGGACGACATTCGTATCCCGGTTGGCCGAGGAAACCGGCGCCGACACCGCGCACATCGCGCGCGCCTACGCCGTTGCGGTCGCTGTCTTCGAGATGCGCGGATTCTGGCGCGAGGTCGAAGCGCTCGACGACGTCGTCGACGAGCAGGCGCAGTTCAAGATTTTGCTACAGGGACGCAGGCTAGTCACCCGCGCGGCACGCTGGCTGGTTCGCAACCGGCGCCCTCCGCTCGACATCGCCGCGGTGGTCTTTGACTACGCCCCCGGGGCAGCCACGCTGTCGGAGGCACTGCCGGAACTGCTGAGCAGTCTTGACGGCGACGCATGGAAGGCGCGCGTTGCGGAATTCGCCGATCCCGGCGTCCCAAGCTCGCTCGTATCGCGCGCCGCCGCCATGGATGCCCTGTTCTTCGTCTTCGATGTCGTCGAGAGCGTCCGTGGACGCGAAGAACCCGTCCGTCGCGCGGCCAGCATCCACTTCGGGCTCGACCGCCGCCTGGCGTTGGCTTGGCTCCACGATCGCATCCTCGAGCTACCCCGCGCCGACCGCTGGCAGACGCTCGCCCGTGCCGCCCTGCGCGACGATCTCTACAAGACCCATCGGGCGCTCAACGCGGCGGTCCTCGAGGCGTCTTTCGCCTCTATCGACCTCGACGTGGCGATTGACGCATGGGTCGAAGCCAGGGCCGCAACAGTCGGGCGTTATCTCGGGATGCTCGGAGACATCCGGGCAGCGAATGGAAACGACTTCACGACCCTCTTGGTCGCAGTCCGCGAGCTGGCCAACCTGATTCCCTCCAGCTCTAACTGAGAGCCGCGCCCGCATCGACATCGGCCAATCGGAGCACAGCTCCCGCAGATGCCCGGGGTCCGCCGCGTCGGCTCGATCAGCATCAAGCGCACAGGGAGCAAGCACTCGTGGCAAACAACGGCAACTTGTGAGCGATCCCGGAAGCCGAAAACGCTGTGCTTGCGGGTATCCCCACGTCCCGCTGGTGGTCCCGGGGAGTCGCTCGCTGCCGGTCAGAGACAGCGTCGGGAGCCGGCGTGGCGGCCTTCTCTCTTGTCCCCAGCGCTGGCCGGGCGCGCGAGGCAGGATGGCGAGGACTCTACTAGCGTTGCACTACCGCCATGGCGTCAACCGCGTTACGATTGGATGGTCTCGGCCTGATAGCGCACGGCGTGCCGCCATGACCCCAAGAAAAGTCCAGGAAAAGCCGAAGGCGCATGGCGACGTGCTGACGGCGATCTCGGACGGGATGGTCGCTTTGCTGAAGGAGTTCTACGGCCACGGGCCGACCCGGACGAAGTCCTACTACGAGGACGACCTGGTGGTCTGCGTGCTGCGCGGCGGCTTCTCGCGCGTAGAGCAGACCCTGCTCGACGGTGGGCGCGGCCCCGCGGTGATCCGGCAACGGATGGAGTTCCAAGAGGTCATGCGCGATCGCTTCGCCGGGGTCATCACAGACGCGACCGGCCGACCGGTGATCGGCTTCATGAGCGGCAACCAGCAGCACCCCGACATGATGTGCGAAGTGTTCATCCTCGGTCCCAGCGACCTCGTCGACGAGCACGAGACGTGACTTCCTAAGTTTCGCTGCCATGCACGGGCGATCAGGACGTCATAGTGCCCCGGCCGCAAACGCTTCTCCCAGATAGCACGGTACTCAGCGGCTGTGTCGCCCGAGTTTGCGGGCGCGTTTCCACCGAGCGAGCCGCCCCGCCCGAGGGTGGTTGCGCCGATGCGCCCCTCGCCAGCCTATGGATCAATGACTGTGTGGATTCCCCACGCCTCTGTGTTCCTAGCCAAGCACGTACTCGCCGGGTCCATCCGCCAGGACCGGATGACGGCGGCAGCCAACCCTCGGGGGTTTTTCGAGGGGGCCGGCGCGGTCCGCCATCCAGCGTGCCCAATCCTCCCACCAGGATTCACCCTTACGAGTCGCCGCTCTGCGCCATTCCTCTGCGTTTGGAGGGTTCTCGTCGGAGGTCATCACCCAAGCCTTGGGTTCGGGTGGGCTGACGATGCCGGCAATGTGGCCCCCGCTCGCGAGGACGTAGCGTACGTCGCCGCCCAGCAGCCCGGTGGTCCGGTAGGACGAGCGCCACGGCACGATGTGGTCGCGCTCGGCCGCGACGACGTAGGTGTCTGGCTTGACCGTGCTGAGGTCAAGCCTTTGCCCACCGAGCTCCATGGTCCCCTCAGCCAGCTGGTTTTCGACGTAGCACGAGCGCAGGTACCAGGAGTGCATGGCGGCCGGCAGGCGCGTCGCGTCCTCGTTCCAGGCCAAGAGGTCGAACGCCGGCGGCTGCTTACCCATCAGCCATCTGGATGTCACGTAGTTGAAGATGAGGTCGTTAGCGCGCAGGGCATTGAACGTCCCCGCCATGTCGGCGCCATCGAGGTAGCCCTTGCGCGCCATGCGGCGCTCGAGCTTGGCGATCGTGCCCTCGTCGAGGAAGCAGCCCAGTACGCCCGGCTCGCTGTAGTCGAGCAGTGTGTTGATCAGCGTCAGCGTGCCGATCCGATCTTCGCCGCTACCGGCGAGCTGCGCCGCCGTCATGGCAGCCAGCGCGCCCCCGAGGCAGACGCCGAGGATGTCGACGGTTTCTGAGCCCGTGATCTCACTGACCGCATCAAGCGCCGCTCGCATACCGTCTGTGGAGTAGTCGTCCATCGTGATCCCGGACATAGAGGCGTCCGGGTTGCGGTAGCTGATCGCGAACACGGTGCGACCCTGTCGTACCGACCATTCGATCAGGCTGCGGCCCGGTGCGAGGTCCATGATGTAGTACTTATTAATCCACGGCGGGCTGGCCAGCAGCGGGACAGCGTGAACCTCGTCGGTCTGGGGCAGGTACTGCAGCAACTCGATCAGTTCATTGCGAAACACGACCTTGCTGGTCGTGGCCGCCATGTTCTCGCCGAGCTGAAATGGGCTCGCGTCGACCTGCCGCGGGCGCCCGCCGTTGTGGCGGAGGTCGTCGAGGCAGTTGCGAGCGCCGAGGAGCACGCTCTGCCCGCCAGTGTCAAAGGCTCGCTTGAGTGCCGTCGGGTTGGTCAAGAGAAGGTTCGTCGGCGCCAGCGCATCGGCCAGCAGGCTCACCGCGAATGTCGCCTTCGCGCGCGTAGGTTCGTCAAGCTCGCCCGCGGCGACAAGATCCTCGGCGAGCCGTCGGAACACGAGATACGACTGGCAGAGCCAGAAGAAGGCCGGATTGTCCTCCCACGCCGGGTCGGCAAATCGACGATCCGCGCCGTCCGGGGGCAGCGGCGCCGGCGCGCTCTGTCCAAGGGCGCGCAACGCGGTTGAAAGCGTCGCGCGGGTCAGGTCGACGGCGCACTTGATGCCAGCCTCGGCCACCGCTGCAGGGCGCCGCGCCGCGCCCACCGCGGCCCTCGCCAGGGCCCGCCCGAACAGCGCCGGGTCAACGTCGACCAACGCACCCGCCTCCGGAGCTAGCGCGCTTGCCGCCGAGCGAGCAACCTCGGCGGACGCCGCCGTTTCGTCCGGGACCGGTTCCCTCGAGCGCACGTCAACCACGGTCCGCCTCCTGTAGTCGTTGCTCGAGCGTTCGGCGCATCCCCCGCTCGAGCGCCTCGACGAGATGAGGTCGGAGACGAGCGGCGGGGATGATGGCATCGATTGAACCGACCCGGAGCGCCCGCTCGACGGTGTGGACGCGATCGAACTCGGCCGCCACCTCGCCGAGCTTGTCCGAGCGCACCGAAGCCCTCAGATCGGCCACCGCGACCCGCAGCGAGGCTCGCTCGTCGTCCTCCGCGCCGTCCAAGCGGGCCTCGAGTTTGACCACCCGTGGGTCTGCGTAGGTGCGGGCGTTGACATCGCGGGCGAAAACCGTCGCGGCCGCCGGCGCACCGCCGATGACCGACGCGTACGAGCCCTCGACGGCGATCACCTCCATGTTGTCGTTGAGCGTGCCCGAGAAGACCACGAAGGCTCCTCCGTGGTAGCGGGAGACGACGCAGAAGACGATCGGGCCGTCGAAGTTAACGACCGCGCGGCCGATCTCGGCGCCGTACTCGAGCTGCAGCTTGCGCAGAGACTCGGGTGAGCCGTCGAAGCCCGAAAGGTTGGCCAGCACTACCACGGGACGGTTGCCGCTGGCGGCGTTGATCGCCCGGGCCGTCTTCTTGGAGGACTGCGGGAAGAGCGTCCCCGCCGTCCACTGATCAGGTCCGTCGGCGGGCAAGAAGCCGTTGCGGCGCAGCGGGCGGGATTCGATGCCGAGCATCGTCACGGGGTAGCCACCCAGGTGGGCGTCGAAAACGACGGCGTTCTCGGCGCCCGCCATCGCCGCCCAGCGCTCGAGTGGCCGGTGGTCCTGGTCGGCGACGCCTCGCATCACCGCGCGGATGTCAAACGGCTTCTTGCGCTCCGGGTTCAGCTCAGTCGAGAAGATGTCGCCCACGGTCAGGAAGTCGCTGTTCGGACTGTAGTGCGGATAGCCGCAGACGTCGCGGTCTTTCGGGTCGGTGCTCTGTGCGCGACGGGGGAAGCGCTCGCCGGGCGCTACGTACGTGTGCTCGTAGTGAGCGAACAGGATCTCGCAGGCGGCCGCCAGGTCGGCCGCCCAGTACTGGGCTTGGCCGTTGGGTCCCATGATCCGGTCGTAGCCGCCGATCCCGAAGTTGTCCTCGGCCGAGACGCCGCCCGAATAGTCGAGGGCCTGCTTGCCGGTGAGCACCATCGCGCTGTCTGGCGTCATCACGAGGATGCCGCGGGTGTGCAACAGCATCGTGGCCTCCGCGTTCCAGTACGGCTGAGCGCCGACGTTGATCCCGGCGACGATCACGTTGACTTCGCCGTGGGCCTGTGTGAACGTGATCAGGCGACGTAGCACGCGTGAGATCCAGTCCATGTTCTCGGTGCCGCTCTCCATCGAGATCTTCGCCCCGGCCGACACCGCGAGCCACTCGACCGGCACGGCCATGTCCTCGGCGAGGTCAAGTGCCCGCATGATCCGAACGGCCTCGGGCTCGGCGATCGCGCCGAGTGCCTTGGTCGGGTCGCCGAAGATCGCCACGCGCACCATGCCCTCGGGATAGCGGTCGGTGATCGTGCATACAACTCCGACGACGATCCCTGCGCTGTGGCTGCCGTAGGGACGCTCGACTGGCACCAGGCGGGCGTCCTCGTTGAGGTCGTACTCGGTGAACGTCCCGCCCGCGCGAGTCAGCGCGGGCAAGAGCTCGTACGGGTACACCGTCCCGCGACGCCTCGCCAGCAGCGCCTTGTGGGCGTATTCGTCGAGCGTCGGTAAAGGTTCGGTCGGCGGCTCTGCAACGGACAGCGTGACCCCAACGCCGGGCTGATAGGAGAAGCCGAAGGCCATGTTGCGCAGCTCACCGTCCGGCGGAGCAGGTACGCGCGCCTCGATCAGCACCTCCTCTAGGCCCAACCCGGCGGTGATCGGGGCGAGCGTTCGCGTCACCGCGACCAGCTCGTCGAGCGGAACCTCTATCGACGGCCAGACGTAGAGCAGCACGCGGTTTCCGTGCAGCCGCCGGTTGGGCGGACGCTGAGCCTGCACGCGGCGGATGCCGTCGAGGCATGCCGCCAGCACGCGCTCAGGCTCGGGGAGCGCGGTGAGCCGGCCGGTCGCGTCACGTACCGGCGTTAGATCGCGCACCTCGGCCAGCGCCACGAGGCGCTCGTCGTCTGGGTTCTCGCGGGCGGCGCAGTGAAATAGGTGGACGTCCTCGACCGCCGGCAGGCGCGTGAGCTCGAAGTTAGCGAGCCGCCAGAGATGCAGGCGCCGCGCGATCATCGGGTGCAGCTCGCGGGTTACGCGCTCCTCTTGAAAACCACCGACGGCTGGGCGGAACGTGAAGTGATGCACGTCGGCATCAGCCCGACTGCCCACGGCCACTGTCACCCTCCGCACCGACCGAGGCAGCTGTGTCCCGTTGAGCGCTGCGGTGAGCTCGGCAGCCATGGTGTCGGCGTCAGGCGCCGGCTCGCTCCAGTGAAGGTAAAACTCGAGGACGGACTCGGACGCGGTGCAGTCGGATGCCAGCGAGGCGGCGGCCGTGGCAGCCGCCGCCAACTCCGAGGCCGTGGCAAGCGTGGCGATCAGCTGCACGCGACGGCCGTCGAGCGAGTACGCGACGGTAACGAACTGCCGTCCGTCGAGGCGTAACGAACTCACTTCCTCGAGTGCAACGACCTTGTAGTAGCGGCGCGTGAGGAGTTCAAGCAACGGCCCGTGGCCCTCCCGCCCGCCGATGCGCTCCGCCAGGAGTCGGATCAGCGGCTCCGGGCTGTCGACGAGAGCCTCAATGCGCTCAGCGTGGTCGGGAACATCGGGGTGGGCGGCGAGGTAGCGCAGCTGCTCCCGCGCGGCGGCGAGGACCCGCGCCCGGGCAGCCTCGATGACGGGTCGATCGAAGACCCGGAAACGCACGCTGCGGGCGAGCTCGCCGACCACCGGATAGCGCAGCTGCGCCGCCGCGATCAGCCGGTCCAGCGTCTCGTGGAACTCGTCACCCAGTGGCTCGGGCAGCGCCTCGGCATGCTGGAGCCGTTGATCCAGGAGCGCCATCACGGCGGGAACCTGTGATTGCGCGCGCTGGTGGGCGAGGAAGATCCTGTACACCGCCTCGTCAAGCTCGGGCCCGCGCTCCAGCCCGTGCACGCCGTAATGGGCCAGCGCGCGCGCGAGCCTGGCGACGAACGTCTCCGGCAGGCCCTCGCGCTCGACATCGAGCGAGTGCAGGTAGGACCGAAAATGCTCACGGGGGCTGCGGACGCGTTCGCCTTCCTCCTCGTCGAGGTCCTCTCGCTCTGCCGCCGCCCAGTTACGGGAGAGCTCAGCCAGGTCGGCGAAGATCGTGAGGATCTCCAGCTCGCCGTGAAGCAGCTCGGGATCATCGGGGGGTAGCTGGTTCCGTGCCCGCTGGAACTCGCCGACGAGCCGGCGGGCGTCCTTCACGCTCACGTCAAAGCCCATGATCAGACCGCGCAGGGCGTCGAGGTGCTGGCGTGCGCGTGGGCGGGCGCCGGAGTCCGATGCGGCGGCCGACGTGCCGAAGCCGATCCGCGGGGCGTCGGGCGCTGCCACGCCTCCGATCGTCACCGCCTCGACGCTCACAAGCGGCGCCCCCGCTTCGACGTGGGTGCTGCCGGTTACGAACACCTCCCGGACCCGGCCGGCATGTGTGGCCACGACGGTCATCTCCATCTTCATCGCCTCCAGCACTGCGACCGGCGACCCTGCATTCACCTCATCGCCCGGGGCCACGTTCACGGTCACGACGAGCGCCGGCGAGGGAGCCCGCACGACCCCTCCCTCACCTCGCGACACGCGATGGGCGACCCCCTCGACCTCCACCAGGTGATCCCGACCGTCGGTGACCGACTCGACTTTGAATGTCCCCTCGCCGATGGCAAGCCGGCGCGCGAACCGGCGGAGGGGCTCGACCTGCACCTGGACGCTCCCGCCGTCGGCCTCGATCATGTAACGACGGGGCCCCGTCTGCGTGGCAGCGAGACGGTAGGTCTGCCCTCGGTGGCGGAGGTCGAGCGTCCGGCCGATCTCGTGGCTCGCCTGGGGCCGGCCGCGACTGGCGCCGGCGTAGAAGCCGCGGCGCTCGAGCTCCTGCTCGAAGTCGTAAATGTCAATCGCGGCTGCGAGCAGGGCGATGTCGGCGTGGCGGGTCAGGATGTGGCCGTCCGAAGCGACGAGGCGGTCCAGCCAGCCGGTGTGAGCGTTGCCGGCGATCATCTCGGGGCGGGCGAGCAGATCGAGCAGGAATGCCTTGTTCGTCGTACCCCCGCGCACGACTACAGTCGTCTCTGCCAGCGCGCGGCGCAACCGCGCCCTGGCCTCCGGGCGGTCCCGCCCCCAGCCGATGACCTTGGCGACCATCGAGTCGTACTCAGCGGGGATTCGGTCGCCCTCGGCGACGCCGGTCTCGACCCGCACCCCCGGCCCGGACGGCAGCATCAGGAGCTCGACTGTCCCAGGCGCGGGGGCAAAGCCCCGTTCGGGGTCTTCGGCGTTGAGCCGGGCCTCGATGGCATGGCCGGACGGACGTGGCGGCTCCCCCTCCAGGTGCCCGCCCCCAGCGACGTGCAGCTGGAGCTTCACTAGGTCGAGCCCCGTCGCCACTTCCGTAACAGAGTGCTCGACCTGCAGGCCCGTGTTGAACCCGAGGAACGCGAAGGCCTGGTGTTCGGGTTGGTAGAGAAACTCGACCGTGCCGGCGTTGCGATACCCGACCGACAGGGCCAGATCAACCGCCGCAGCCCGCAGCTCGCGCTCTTGCTCAGCGCTTAGCGCCGGGGAGCTCGACTCCTCGATCAGCTTCTGGTTGCGGCGCTGGGTCGAGCAGTCGCGCACGCCCGGTGCCCAGACGGCACCGTGGTGGTCGGCGATGATCTGAACCCCGAGGTGGTGCGCGCCGGTGAGTTGGGGTGTGGCGACCGGCATGCCCATCTGCTCCGCGAACAGCTTGGCGGCGATCTTGTTGCCCAGGCGTCGCATGACCGCGGGCGGCGGACCGATGAAGACCACCCCGATGCGAGCGCACATCTCGGCGAAGGCTGGATCCTCGGCGACGAAGCCCCAGCCGACCCAGGCCGCGTCAGCCGCGCTGGCGCGGAGCGCCCGTTCGAGCTCGCCGTGGTCAACGTATGGGCGCTGCCCGCCGATGATCATCGCCTCGTCGGCCTCGCGCACGAACATCGCCCCCCGCTCGACCTCGGCATGCAACGCGATCGTCCGCACCCCCCAGCCGTGCTCGAGGTTGAGCTCTCGTACCGCGCGGATCAGGCGTACTGCGGCCTCGCCACGGTTGACGATCGCTACGCGTCTGAATCCGGGGTCACCCTCCGAACGCCGCTCGGACATCTTCCAATGAGGTGGCCACGTTCTCTTCCGGAACGGTCGTCAGGTCGGCCTGCTCGGCTCGTTCGGGAACGACGATCGCGGGGTCGACGCGGATGACCGTGTAGCCGCCCACCGCACCAGCCCCGAACGCCGGCGTGAACACGCGCATCGGCCGGTCGATCACGCCCTCGCGGACGGCGTCGTAGATGGCGATCGGGATGCTGGCGGCCGAGACGTTCCCCACCTTCTCGATATTGAAGTAGAGGTGATCGGCCGAGAGTCCGGCCGCGACCGCCATGTCGGCGACCATCGTCTTATTAGCTTGATGGGGAACAACGATGTCGATGCCGTCGAGCAGCGAGCCGCGGGCGCCGTCGGGGGCCGCAAGCGCACGCAGCTCGCCCATCATCTGGACCAGATAGCGCTGGACGAGCGCTTTCACCTCCGGCCCGTAGACCGTGATGTTGTTGTCAAATTCAGGGTTGGGCCAGATGATCGAGTTCACCTGGCTGACCGGGCCGCTGGCATAGATCTGCACGACCTCGATGTCGGGCGGCGCGCCCGGCATGGCGGGCCCGACGACAAGCGCGGACGCTCCGTCGCCGAAGATCATCCGGGACGGGCGGACGCTGCCGATCTTGTCCGAGAACTTCTCGGCGCAGACCACGAGCACGGGGCGGTTCACCTCCTGGAGCAGGCGTACAGCCTCGCCCAGGCCGTACGGGAAGCCCGCACACGCGGCGACAAGGTCAAACGAGCCGTGCGTCTGGAAGATCCCGAGCTGCCCGGAAAGCCATGTCGCGACGGACGGGATCAGCCTCGTGCTGGTGCACGAGCAGAAGATGACCGCGCCGATCTCCTCCGGCGCGCGCCCGGCGCCCTCGAGCGCCGCCCGTGCCGCCTGCAGAGAGATGTGCTCGAGGCGGCGCTCCGTGTAGAACCGCTGCTCGATCCCGGTCTTTTCCGCGATCTCCGCCGCGGTCATCGGCGACCAGCTGTACGCAGCGTTGCGAATCACGTCTTCGTTCGTGCAGACGTGCTCGCCCTTGACGACCGTCAGCGACTCGAGCCGGGGCATGAGCGCGAACTGCTCGCGGACCACGATCGGCGGGAACGGATTGACCGGCTCCCGTGCCTCGGCGGCGGCCGCGGGGCGCGGGCGCGCGGGATGCCCAGCCTTCACGCGGCGGATGAACTCCAGCACCTCGTGGTTTCGCGGGACGAGCGCCACGACGAAATCGTCGTCGCCGATCCTCCCGACCTCGACCAGTCGCGTCCGGGCCAGGTCCCACGGGTGCTGGTTGTGGAGAACCATCGCCAAACGGTGAATCGGCTCAAGCTCAGGCACCGTCTCGGTGCAGTCGAGGATCTCCTGGTAGCTACGGGTCGGAAAGTCCGGGTCGTGGGCCGGGAAGCAGAGGGTGAGGTTCTCCGGATTGCTGGCGATCTCCGCCACGGTCTCCTTGACCGGCGAAAGCTCCGCCGCGTGATGTCGCTTGTGACGGAAGATGTCGAACAGGAGCGTGAAGATCCGGTCCTCGGCGTCGGCGTCCCACGTGGGGGGGAGTTCGGTCCACGCTGCGGCTACCGCAGCGACCTTACGCTCGCCCTGCTCCCAGGGAGTCAGCAGCGGCAGGAACACATCATCGCGGCGGCGCGGAAGGTCGCGCCACCGCGTCGGACGCTTCTCGTACATCGTCAGCGCATAACGGTTGCCCCAAACCAGGTTCATCGCGACGTCGCGCAGGAGCTCGTAGCGAGAACGATAGACATTCGAATCGACTCGCTCCAGGATCTCGGTGCCGGTCGGCGCCTTGGCCTCGAAGTCGCGCCGGATCACAGCCTCCAACTGCTCCAAGGTCTCGAGAACCGAGAAGTCCAACTCGGCGCTGAAATTGGAAGGAAAGACCAGACGACCGTGGCTGTTGACGACAAAAGGCCTCATCGCTGCCCCGCCCACGGTCTCTCCGCCACCAGGGGCTTCCGATGCTCGTCCTCGGTAAAGCTCCGGAGCGTCTGGTTCACTGGTTCGCATCCATCCCGACAAGCAGACCGCGGTGACCACCTTCGCACCGTCACCTCTGCTCCCTGGGTCGGCGCGCCGGTCGCGGTCACGCGGCGCGGTCCTGCTGGGCGAGTTGCGATAGAGCGCTAACCACCGGTTCGCCCGGGTCGAGGTCGACGATCTCCAGGACATCCGAGTTGATAAGCGTGAACATGCGATCGGCTTGTGAGGGGCCGCGCACGAGAACGAGCCGGCGGCCCGCCCGATCGGCGCGCATGCTGGCCTTCATGATCACGTGCACACCGCATGAGTCAGTGAAGGTGAGCTCACGGAGATCGAGCACCACCATCCGTGCACGGAGCTCGGCATCGCGTAACGTCTGCTCGAGCGCGGGCGCGGTGGCGATGTCCAGCTCACCAGCGATTTGCACCCACGCCACGTCGCGCCCGCAGTCTTTCCACGAGCGGAGAAGCGCCTGGCGCGGTATAGCCGAGCGGCTCGCGACGGCGTCAGGGAGAACCAGCGACTGGGACATGTAGACCTCCGAGTTGGGGGAACCTCGGAAGTCAGGTTGCGCTGCCCGCCCGCTTTGGGCCGACTTCACATCGGTTGCCCTCCAACGCCTACGTTACTCGGCACGTCAAGCGGACGAACGCCCTCCTGTCAGCCGAAAAACAGTCGCTTGGGTCCGCCGAGCGCGTTGCGTCAAGTCACCGGACGACCGGGCCGATCGTCGAAACCAACCCGTTCCTCAAACCATGTCCGCGCCACCCAGCGCCCGCTTCTGCTTCGGACATGCTCAGCGGGCTTGCTTGCCCGCCCAAGCCCGCTGCTTGCGCCGCGCGTCAGCGAAGATCAACGGCAGCAGCCTGGTCGCTGCGCCGGGAAAGGCGGCCAGAACGCGCACCAAACCACCGCGCCAGCGCGGTATGCTGAGCACCGCACGCGGGTGGTCAAGCAGCGCGACCGCACTCCGGGCTACGTCCTCGGGCTTCAGCAGGACTCCGGACCAGGAGAGCGCGGCCTCAGGATCATGAACCTTCTCATACAGCATTGGCGTCCAGATCCCGTCGGGACACAGGGCGCTGATGTGAACGTCGCGGATCCCCTCTCGCCGGAGATCTAGCATCGTCCCGACAGAGAATGCAAGCGCTGCATGCTTGGTAGCCGCGTACAGTGTCTCACCCGGCGCGGCCACCAGACCGGCCAGCGACACGACGTTGATGACATGGCCGGTGCCGGCCGGACGCATCAACTCGAGCGCTGCGAGCGTCCCATTGATCGTGCCGTGGGTGTTGACGTCGAATGCGAGACGTCGTTGCGTCTCGGCGTTGTCCCAGCCGTGTCCGGTCGGGAGGATGCCGGCGCAGTTGACCCACACTCGGAGGGAGCCGGCCCGCTCACGGGTAGCGCTGGCGGCCGCGGCACAGGCGGAGGCATCGGCAACGTCGAGGCCCGACGCAAACGCGGAGAGCCCGAGGCGTTCGGCGGCGCCGCGCGCGGACTCCTCGTCGATGTCGGTCACGTGCACCGAGTAGCCGCGCGCGACGAGCTCTCGCGCGATTTCGAAGCCCAGGCCACGACCCGCGCCCGTGACCAACGCACCGCCGCGAACGTCAGCGGTTGCTCTCGAGTCCTTCACGGTGCCTCGACTTCTTGCGGCTCGGGCATCGCGGGGACGATACAGCTGCCGGCACGGCGCGCCGTTGATCCGTTTGGAGCAGGCATCTGCCCGCTGCTTGGATCCAGGAACAGAACGTCTCCGCGTTTCCGCAAAGCCGAACATGTGGTCGCCGATCGCCAAGTGGGTCAGGCGGTGCAGCCCCGCCCCCGAGGGCTTGACGAGGTAGAGGTTCTGCTTCGGCAGATGGTCGCGGGGCGATGGTGCGCTCTGGCGAATGAAGACGATCCAGCTGCGCCCTACACGGCCTGAAGGTCCGCTAGGCGGTCGCGAGCGGCCGCTTGGAAGTCGGGCCATGTCGACGGCGGACCGTCCGGCCGATGGACGAGCCGGGGGTCGCCAGTAGGCAGCCCGGCCAGCCGCGCGCCGAGCGGCGACTCACGCAGACGTTCGGTCACCGTGCGCACTGCTGTCTCGATCACCTCGGGCCGCCGTCGGCTGCTCATGAGGTTGGCGCCCATCACATCCAAGTCGCTCACGCTCGGCTGAATCAGCACGACCTCGACGCCAGCGGCGCGCAGCCGCTTGGCTTCTGAGCCGAGACGCCGGCCGGCGGTCTGACGCATCCGAAACGCAAGACGCTCGCCGACCGTCCGCGGCGAACCGACGTGCAGCGACGACATCGGGTTGAGCGCCAGCACGATGTCAAGCCGTTCGTCGCGCAGAACGTCGAGATTGGACGTGGAGTACACGCCACCGTCGACATAGAGGACACTGTCGATCTCAACGGCGCGATAGAAGCCCGGGATCGCGCACGAGGCAGCGACCGCGTCGGGCAGCTCGGCCCGCGGCGAGCCACCACGACCGAACGCCACTCGCTGTCCGCTCGAGTAGTCGACGGCCATCGCCCAGAAGTTCGGGTGCGGCGCCCAGTCGCCACTGCACGCGCGCCGGACGGTGTTCTTCAGCGGCTCGGTCGAGACCACTCCCCGCGGAAGCCAACCCGAAATCACCGCCATCGGGGAATAGCGATAGGGTCGCGCAAGCGACGCAACCGCGAGTCGCCACGATCCCGGTCCCAGCGCCAACCCGCCGCGATCAAGGCGAAACGTCGCGACCGCCGAGCCGCCGGCCCCACCGGCCGCCGCGCCTCGGGTATCGGACCCGTCGAGCTCCTCTCCGACGGAGCGAGCGACCATCAGCCACGGCGGCACACCGCAAGCCATCAGCGCGCCGACCATCGAACCGGCCGACGTGCCAACGATGTAGTCGGCGCTGCCCGGGTCCCAGCCGGTCTCGGACGCGATCGCGTGCAGCGCCCCGACGAGCCACGCGCCGCCGAGCACGCCACCGGCGCCGAGCACCAAGCCCACCCTGGGCCGCTCGATGGCACTCATGTGCGGAAGTTCAGCAGACATGGCCGTTCCCTCAGCGTAGAGGGCGCGCGGCCGCCCGCCATTCTCAACCTCCCCCTGTCCTGGTGATCTCCCTTCGGTGGGCTTCGTCGTTGGCGACCTGGTCAACGGCCAGACCTCGGCTTAGCTCTGGGCGAACCGTCACGACAATCCGCTCAACGGAGGCGAGCGTCGCCGCGTGCACCTGCGCGATCGAGGCGACGACGACGAACGGGACTGTAGGAGCGGTCATCCGTCACCATTCGGATCGACCGCCCATGACGGCGGGGTGCCTCCTGCGGCCGTTGAGGTGGGTCACGCCTGGCATCAACATCGGGCCAGCCCACGACCGGTGAACGATCAGCTCTTATCGCGGCCTCAAAGCTTGGCGAGCTGCGCGGCGAGCGCGGAGTTTCCGATTACGATCTGGGGATGACCTAGGCGGAGGGCTGCACGGGAGCAGCGCAACCGCGGATGTTCTGCTGAATGGAGGCGGCAGCTTCACGGTGACGCTGCGAAATGCGAGCGACCCGAAGTGGGACAACGACTCGACCCATGAGGTTGATTTTCCGATCCCGGCGACCGTGAATCCGCCGCTTACCGAGACGAAGGGAATAGTGGGAGTGCGGATCAACCTGGTTCAGAACAACCCTGACTGGAGCGCCGATAACTGGGACCTCGCGAATCTCGCGGTGAGTCTGCTCAACCCCGGCAGCCCATCGGTCTGCCAGCTCAACCTGGCGGACGTTGCCGGTCCGCTCGCCGCGCTTGAAGGGTTGTCGGCCTGGACCCACCCCGCCCGGGGGGACAGGTCAGGAGCAGCGGCGCCGCCGCCTAGAACACGTTTCGGATCTCCTCCAGGACCGGCAGCGTGCCCCGGCGGCACCGCGTTCGCGAGCGCTTAGTTCTGCCAATCCCCGCGGATGGCCCGCAGAATCTCGAAGCGCTGCCCGGTATCGCCTTCAAGGTAGCTCTCCAGAGACTCCGCGAGCCGCTGAACCATGGCGAGCGTGCTGTCCATCGTCACGTACTTGTAGAGCCCGAGCCGGCCCAGCGGCACCATGCCAGGAATGCGAGCGGCTTCCTCCAGGTACTTGTAGAACCTGTGGTCCTCCCACCACACCGGATACATCGGCACCGTGTCATCGACGATCTCCCTGAGGATCACCGCCGGCCCACATCGATCTGACCCCTGGTGGATGACGCCGAAGTCTGTCGTCCGGCAGACCGGCGTCTCCGGCCATGGTGTGTAGAGCCATGCGAACGGGACGCCGTCCGGAGCCCTGCCTAGTCCGGGACCCGCACCACCCTCGACCACATCGGCCTCGATCCGATATCCCCGCCACTCCAGCGGGCCGAATCGGTACTCCAGCAGGGCGTCTATGGGAGCGGTGGCGATCATGAGGTCCGCCAAGATCGCACCCGCATCGGTGAAGACCTTGACTCCGTGACCATCCGGCTTTACACCCGCGACCCGCATGCAGGTGCGGAGGTCGACGCCGGCGAGCATCCGCTCAAAGAGCGGATTGAACCCGCCGGAGGGGTAGTAGTGAGGAGAGCGGCTCGGTAGCCGGAACTGACCCTTTTCCGACAACCGTTCGAGATGGCGGAGCTTTCCCCACGTGGCCGGCATGTTCTCCAGCCGGCGCCCCCAAAACTTTCGGTTGAATCCCTCGAACGCCAGCTCCGTCAGGGTCGGCCCGACCGAAGACTCGAGGTACTCCCTGAGGTTAGCCTCGCGCGGTGGCGTTCGCGCCTCACGGATCGCGGTCATTTCGCGCTCAATCTGTTGGCCGCAGCGCAGCGCGCGGACGCTCTCGAGATCAACGGGGAAGGGAATCACCGGGTAGTCGGGGAGCAGTCGCGTTCCCTGGTAGACCTGACGCTCCTCGAGGCCGACGAACCGCTCTAGGAAAGGAATAATGTCTGGCGTGCCACGGAAGACGCTGACTACGCGAGGCCCGTACTCGTACGGCAAGCCGTCTCTGGTGTGGAGCGTCCGTAGCATCCCACCGGGCTTGGCGCTCTGCTCGAGGATCGTGATCTCGCAGTCCAAGCTCTCGTGGAGCGTCAATGCGGCGCACGCGCCGGTGAATCCCGCTCCGACGACGATGATCTTCATCATCCCTCCCCGCTACACGAGGCCCGCCGACCGGAGTCTGGTTCGAGTACGGACATGAGGATCCTCTTGGTTGGGGCGCTCTCCTGGAACCCGGAGCGGGTCAGGAGCCTTTGCGAGCAGGGCCACACTCTATGGGGGCTGTGGGCGCGCAGCATGGCGTGGGATCAGGGGCCCTACGGCGCGACCGATGACTGCGTCTCACCGGTGACGTTCCGGGACGCCGGAGCAACTATTCGCACACAGAGGATCGACTGCGTCTACTCGCTATTCCAGGCGTACCGCTCGAAGCTCTGGGGGCCCAAGGCGACGGGCGTGGAACACGACGTGTGGACACTGCTGCTCGGGCTGCTTCGCGAGCGCGCGGATGGCGTCTTTGACGCGCCGATCGTGCGGCATTGGGGGTTTGACGTTCATGCCCTCGATGCGGAGGTCGCGCGGGCAATGGATGGCCATCTGTTCTGCAACCGGGAGAAGTTCGACTACTTCTCGACGCCGACCGCACAAGGAGGCTGCGGCCTTGATTTCCTCGGCGACGACACGAGCCCGCGGCTCCTGGACAGTGATCGCCCCAAGCTCGAGTTCATGAACGACAGGTTTGCCGCCCCGCTGTCCGAACGCCATGGAGATATTCACACGGTGTGCGTCGGCAGGCCGTTCGGCATCGACTTCCTGGCCGCCGCGCGGCGTGGAATTCATGTCCACGTGTACTGCAACAGCGTCGACGACGTGTACAGCGCGATCGCTTCACAACTATCCGACAGCGAGGGCCGGCGGAGCCTCAGCCTACTGAGGCGGTATCTGCACGTGCGCGTGCCCCGCCAGACGATCGGCTTCGGCTGGCCCGAGGTACGACGGACGAAGTCACAGTGGGTCGAGGAGTTCTCCCGCTACGACGCGGCTTGGTCGTACATCGGAACGCCATTCCGCTGGGCGACGCTCGATGACCGCGCCGCGATCCCCAATCGGTTGGGGACATACCTCCTCGCAGGCCTCCCGGTCATCACCGATCGCCGAGACGGATACTACCGATACGAACAGGTGCGGCGGCTCGGTGTCGAGATCGAGCTGGCCGACTCGGACTACGACGGTCTTCGAGGTCGCCTGGAGACGGAGATCAGAACGCGAGAGAAGCAGCAGAACGCTCGAGAGCGACGGCACGCCTACTCCTTCGACGCAACGATCGAGCCCCTGCTCGGCGCCCTCGAGCACGTCCGCGAGAGCTACTTCGCCCGGCCGCACTCCGAGCGCACCCGATTCCTGCCGAGGACCGGCGGGCGATTGATGCACCTTTCCAGGAACCCTGGGCCGCAGCCCGCGAGAGAGCACGCGCCCTTCCTCGTGCCGCCCTGGAGATCGCGCCGTCTGGCCCGCAGCCTGCGATCGCAACTAGATGTCGACGTTCGAGCTGACCTAACGGCCCGAGAGCGATGAAGATCGCAACGCTCGAACGCTTCTCCGAGCCCTCCCGGCGATGCGAACCGCGCAGGATCGCCGACGCCGAGGACGAGGTGATTACCTGGGATCTCGCCTTGCCCCCCAACCGTGTTCGGTATCTGCTCGAGCGCACCCCCGCGTGGCTGACGTGCCCGATGGCGCTCGGTGAGCGATGGACGCTGCTGTGCGCATGCCTTAACACCCGCGGAGCGCGACTCGGCGCCCTGGCCCAGGGACCTGACTTGTGGCACCGCGTTCGCGCCGGAGAAATCGATCGGTTAGCGCTCTTCTCAGCGAGAGGATTCCCTCTCGCTACGCTGCTCGCCGACCAGACGCATGCCGCTGCGCACGAGACCATCGCGCGCGGGACCAAGTACTTCGGCGAGTTCGCCTTTGAGCTCCAGGCGGTTATCCCTTATGCCTATTGGCTACATCGGCAAGGGCTGCTGGAGTTCACGATCTCGACCGCCGACACCCGCTGCCTGTACTGCTTCTCGCCCAATCATGAGGAGCGCCCCGTCCCGCGCCGGTACGTCCCGATCACCGAGTATCCGGCCGGACAGGCGGGGAAGCTCCGATACGACCGGCTGGCATTCCCCGCCTCGCTGGACACCCGCCAGTGGCTGCCGCCCCCGTACAAGCAGCTCTACCGAAACGACCGTTTCCGCTTTGCCAAGGAGACATGTGTCGTCTTTAACAAGACAAGCACCGAGAGTTACCTCGGACACGACGTCGCGATCAATTCTCTGGACGAAGCGCTGCTGCTCGCGGTGATCGGCAAACTGCGAACTCGCTACCAGGTGATCTATAACCGCCCGCGCGCCGCGGACATCATCAACGACCACCAAGAGATCCGCGAGGTAGGGGACATCGACGCGGTCAAGCTCAGATATCCGGATGTCCTAACGATGCAGGAACTCCACGCTGACAACGCGTGTCTCAGCTTTAACCAACTGCAGCTCAGCGTGCTCTCGAACTGCGACAAGTTCGTTTCAGTGCTCGGCGGCGGCTGCTACTTAGCCAGCTACTTCGGAGGAACGAATGTGGTCTACGCGCGCCAGGGATGGGAGGTGTCGTGTTCGGCCTTCGAGAGCTGGTTTCACGCGTTCTCCGGGGCACGCGTCGTCGCCGCGGGTACCTCGCGCGACCTGCTGAGAGCCGTCGAGCGTGAGCTCCTGTAGCAGCGAAGCGGCTGCTACGGCAGCCGGAGCGCGGTCGTTGCCGCGCCCCGGTCACGCCGATGCCGATTTGAGATCAGCAGCTGCTTTTGTAGATGTACTGGCTCATTTGGGCGAGGTTCGCCTTGGTCAGAACCGCAAGCCCGGTGAGGATCGACTGGGTCGGCTTGCCTGTGAGCGCGTTGACCGCCTGCTCGACGCCGTCGGCGCCCTCCTGGTAGGGCTCCTGCGCGATCAGCGCTTCGACGACGCCGCTCTTGAGGTCGGCGATCTGCGTGGGGTCGGCGTCGTAGCCGACGATCTTGACCTTGCTCGCAGCGCCGGAGGTCTTCAGGCCGGTGTCCACCCCTTCGGCGACGAGCACATTGGTCGCGAATACACCCGCCAGGTCGGAATGCGCGGCGTATAGCGCCGTGATCGCCTGGGCCGCCTTAGCCGGGTTGTCGCCGACGTACTGCGTCGCGAGCGGCTTGATGTTCGGGTACTTCTTGATCTCCTTGAGGAAGCCCTGGATCCGCTGCTCGGTGGTGGACACGCCGGGCTGCTCGTTCATCACCACGACTGACCCCTTCCCGATCAGCTTGGCGAGCGTGTCGGCGGCCTTCGCGCCGCCCTCGAGGTTGTTGGAGGAGATCGATGCGACCGCGATCGATTTGTCGCTGACCGTCGTATCGACCTGTACTACCTTGATGCCGGCGCTCTTCATCTGCTGCATCGGGGCGATCAGCGCCTGCGTGTCGGTCGGCGCGATCAGCACCGCACCCGGATGCTGGGCGGTGACCGCGTTGACGATCGGGATCTGCTCGGGCGCAGCGAAATCGGCCGGTCCTTGCACGTTGATCGCGTAGCCGAGCTTGGCGGCTTCTGCCTTGGCGCCGCACCCCATCGTCACGTAGAAGTTGTCTGCCTTGGTGCCCTGGATCAGCGCCAGTGACTTACTGCTGGAGCTGGAGCTGGAACTGGAGCTGGAACTGGAGCCAGACGCGGCCCCGGAGCTCGAGCTCGAGCTCGAGCCGCAGCCGGCGATCGCGATCGCCCCGGCAACCGCCACGCCCAGCGTGACGGTGGGAATCTTTCGATGCATCACTCCTCCTTTGTCTGCCGCCGCCGATGGCGGCGTGTTTGTCTTGTCCAGATCACCGCCGGGACCTCGTGCGTCGCCGGAGCTGGTCGAAGTACACGGCCAGGATCAGAATCGCTCCGATCACCACCTGCTGCCAGAACGACTGCACGCCTACGATCACCAGGCCGCTGGCCAGCACGACGGGGATGAACACGCCCACGACTGTGCCGAACATCGTGCCGCTGCCGCCAAACAAGCTCGTCCCGCCGATCACCACCGCGGAGATCGCCGTCAGGTTGTCGGTGACATGGCCGGAGATCGTGGTCGTGGTGAAGTAGGCAAGGCTGAGGATGCCGCCGAGCCCCGACAGCAGGCCCGCGAGCGAGTACACCTTGATCAGATGCCAGTTGACGTTGATCCCGGCCCGCCGGGCGGCCTCGGCGTTGGAGCCGATCGCGTATGTGTAACGTCCAAAGCGGGTGAGGTGCAGCACCAACCCCAGCACGGCCGTCACCACCGCAGCGATCACCACCAACCACGGGAACGGTCCGATCTGCCCACTGCCGATCGTCGTGTTCAGCTTCGCCGGGATGCCGGCGACATCGACGCCGCCAGTGATCACGTCGGCCAGGCCGAGCGCCATCCCGAAGCTGCCGAGCGTGACGATCAGCGGCGGGATCTCCAGCAGCGCGACCAACACACCGTTGAACGCGCCCCACCCGACCCCGACGACGAGGCCCACGGCCAGGCCAGCGAGGATCGGCCCCCATCCTGCCGTCGTCGCGTGCGCGGCGCCTCCGCCCACGGCGATCATCACCTTGGCCGCCAGCACCCCCGAGATGACCAGCACCGAGCCGACCGACAGATCGATTCCCGCAGTGATGATCACGAACGTCATACCGACGGACAGCATCAACGCGACCGAAGCGTTGATGAAGATCGTCTTGATGTCGAAGCTCGACAGGAACTGACTCGGTCTCATCACGCCGAACACGGCGACGATCAGGACCAGCGCGAGGAAGATCCAAACCGGACTGGTGGAGGTGAACACCTGCGCCCGCAGGCGGCTCAATCCGGCCTGCACCCCGGTGCCGGCGCCGTCCGGGGGGCGCGCGCCGGGCGCGTCCGGACGGTCGGGCCGGGCACCCGGCGCCAGACTCACGTCTGCTCCTCCAGCTCGAGCGCACCGGTCATCGCCCCGACGAGCGACTCGAGGGTCGCGTCGGCGCGCGCGATCGTCGCGACGCGGCGCCCCAGCCGAAGCACCTCGATGCGGTCGGCGACCTGGAGCACTTCGGGCATGTTGTGGCTGATCAGGATCACCGCCAGCCCGCGCTCGCGCACCTGGCGGATGACGTCGAGCACACGAGCGCTCTGAACCACGCCCAGGGCAGCGGTCGGCTCATCCATGATGATGACCTTGCTCGCCCACGAGGCGGATCGCGCCACTGCCACACCCTGGCGCTGTCCACCGGATAGATAGGCCACCGCGGCGTCGGGATCCTCGATCGCCACGCCAAGCTCGGAGAATGCCTTCACAGCTCCGTCGCGCATCGCATGCTTGTCGAGGACGCCCATCCTCCCGAGTAACCCCGGCCGGACGACCTCCCTTCCCAGGTAGATGTTCGCGGCCCCGTCCAAGTCGGGAGCCAGAGACAGGTCCTGGTAGACCGTCTCGATCCCGAGGTTCTGCGCCGCTGAGGGCGATGGGATGTCGACGACACGACCCTCGAACAGGATCTCCCCGCCGTCCGGCCTGGCAACGCCCGAGATCGCCTTGATCAGCGTGCTCTTACCCGCCCCGTTATCACCGATCAACGCCACGACCTCGCCTGCATAGGCGCTGAAGTTCGCGCCCCGCAACGCCTGCACGTGACCGAATGTCTTGACGATCTCGCGAGCCTCGAGAATCGGCTGACCGTTCCCGCTCACCACTGGCCCATCTCCGCCTCAGGGGCGGGCGGAAGGCAGCGGAGCACGGTCGCGGGCCCCTCGAGTGTCGTAGCCACGCAGTCTCGGACCAACGGCTGCTCCGGTCGCGTCGCGCTCAAGTCCAGGGCGGCCAGGGCTCGCTCCCAGCCGAGCTCGAGGTGCTCGACGCCGGAGCTCACGCCGAAGCGCCGCCACTCGAGCAACACCGAGAGATCGGTCGGCTCCTGCAGCTCGACCAACAGGATCTCGGCACCGAGGAATCCGACCGGATCGGACTCGATCACCTGACGGAGGACCTGCCCATCGGCCAGCCGGCTGAGACTCTCACTGTGATCCCCGAACGAAGTGGTGGTCGAGCCGACCCAATCCTTGGGCCCGCTGGATGCGTTGCCCAGATGGCCGCGGAGCTCGTCGATGCGCCGACCGCCCGCGTAGAAACGCTCGCGCCGATTGGGCTGCAGAACCACCGAATGCACGGCAGCCGTGTCGTTCCGCGGCGCCGCAGCTGCGGCCAAGCGAGCGTCGGCGCCTTCCGACATTGGTTGCGTCTCTCCCTCGGTCACCGGGCAGTTCGACTCCCTTGCCAAGCACCCTAGTTGACAACGTTGTCAACTGTCAAGCATCAGCACGATGGCAACGTTGTTCTAACAGATCCGGCGGCCAGTATCCTGCGCGCCAGGCACGAGATCATCATGTCCAGCACAAGCAACCAAGCTAGGCTGTCGCGCGCGACAATGGTCGACGTGGCGCGCGACGCGGGCGTGAGCCTCAAGACCGTCTCGCGCGTGGTCAACGGCGAGCCGGGGGTCAAGCCAGCGACCATCGAGAAGGTGCTGAAAGCCTCGACCACATTGCGCTACGAGCGCAATGATCTCGCCGCCAGCCTCCGCCACGGCCTCAGGTCTTACACCCTCGGCCTTGTGATCGAGGACGTCGCCAACCCGTTCTACTCGGTGATCGCGCAAGCCGTCGAGGAGAGCGCCCGCGAGCGAGCGAGCCTCCTGATCACGGGATCTGCGCGAGAGGATCCTGGCCGCGAGCGCAAGCTTGTAACCGCGCTAATGCGCCGCCGCGTGGATGCGCTCTTGGTCGTACCAGCCGGTCTGGACCATCGCTACATCGCCGATGCCGGCTTCGACACCAGGACTGTGTTCCTCGACCGCCCGCCCGCCAAGACCAAGGCAGACACGGTTCTGGTCGACAACGCGGCCGGCGCAAAGCGCGCCGTCGCGCACCTGCTCGCTCAAGGCCACACCCGGATCGCGTTTGTCGGCGACGACCTGCGCCTCTACACCGCCCGCGAGCGGCTCGCGGGCTACCGGCGTGCCCTCAACGGGGCCGGCCTCGCGGCGAATCCAGAGCTCATCTCGGTGGGCAGCAGCACGTCGGGCTCGGCCAGGCTTGCCGTGGCCGAACTGACGGCGCTCCCGCGCGAACAGCGCCCGACGGCAATCTTCACCGCAAACAACCGTTGCACCGTCGGCGCGCTCCACGCGCTTGGAGACCGCCGCAGGCGGATCGCCCTAGTCGGCTTCGACGACTTCGAGCTTGCGGATCTGCTCGCGGTCACGGTCGTCCGCACGGATCCGTACCAGATCGGACGGGTCGGCGCAGAGCTCGCCTTCGGCCGCATCGACGGAGACCATCGCAAGCCGCGACGCGTGGTCCTTCCCACGGCGCTCATCCAGCGAGGATCCGGCGAGATCCCGGGCTGAGCGACACACCGGACACCGCACGTTATCGCGGCGTCCTCGCCAAGCTGCGTGCAGGAAGCGGCCGGACGCGTGGCTGTTCCAGTTCCTGACCTGGCTCAACACGCGGTCAGGTAAACGAGGTCCCCCTCGCGGCTTGCCGACCGGCTCGCGTTCGCCACCTGCGATCGTCTGGACGAGCTCCATTCGGGTCGACGGGCGCCTCCCAGCCGAGCGGGCCGCTCGCTCACCGTTTCGCTCGATCGCGATGAGCGAGCCGCGCCGGCGACTCGGTATGCAACAACGCCATGGCTCTCACGAGGACGCCACCGACGGTCGGTCGGCTGCGCGCGCGAGACAGCCGTTCCAGGCACCATCCACACGTATCAGGACCGGCCCAGACAACGACAGCTGGCAGACGACATCCACAGCGGGTGCAGCGCGATTGGGCTCGCGTGACCATCCACCTCTCCACAGAGGTTAGTTCAGTCCGACGAGCCGACCCGGATCTAATCGACCCAGCGCGCACCCATCATCAGTAAGAAGCCGCCACCGCCACCCCTCCCGGGGCACACCAGCACCGACCGGACTGTAGCGCTTCTCCCAACCACGTCAACACCGACTGGACAGATGTACACGCCATTGAGTATCGACGTGAGACGTCGGTGTCGTCGTGGGCCTTGGCGTCGATCCTGGCCGTGGACACACCGGCCGGCAGCAACATCGAGCGCGAGAAGAAGCCGTATCGGCGCTCGCGTCGCACATCGTCCTCGTCCTCTTCCTCTGTGCTGTCCGAGTGCTCGCCCCAGACGACGGGGCCGTCATCCTCTCCCTCGATCTTGATCTCCTTGGGCTTGATTGATGACTTCTTGGTGTAGGCCGGCGTAATCGGTTGGCGGTGCTCTAGCACGTCAGCGTCGACCTCGCGCAGGATTCGGCGGGCGTCGGCGGGCGGTGTGCAGCAGCCGCCGGCGGCTCGAGCAGGACTTGCCCGCCGCCCACAGCTCGGTTAGCGGCATGGCGGTTCGGCAGACGGGGCAGCGGATTCGGGCTCGTGCGACCATCGGGCCCTCCTTGTGTGGCTCAGTCAGACGAGTCGCCCGAGTCCCTTGGATCCGGCGCGCCCCCATCGTCTAGAGGTGACGTAGACGCCACCCCCAAGGAGCGCACCACCGCCGGCGGGAAGGATAGCGTCCAAATCCAGGCCGATCAATCAGACCGCCAGTTCTCGCGCTGGTAACGCCAGGACGCGGTTGCCCAGGTTACACGGAGGCGAAACGAGAATCGCAAGGTCGGCGTGACGTTCTCAGCTCGCGGGCTCGGGTTCGCGCTCGATCGAGATCACGGTGCGCCCGCCGTCCTGGCCGTCGACCGCGATCGTCATCGGCGCCAGCAGCGTGTAACTGTCGACCTCGATCCTTGCGGGGTGGTCGACGAGGTGGCGCAGAACGCTCGGCGGGCGCGGCCCGCCGCGTGCGGCCGCCACCTCGAACACATCGTCGCGGTGATCGTAGGTCAGCGCCTGTAGCGCCAGGCTGTCGGCCTGGATTGCGGGCGGTCCAAGCGCCGAATTGATCTTGATCGAGACCTGCGCGTTGAAAAGCTCCTTGCTCACGGCCTCGAGGTACTCAGACCAGGCCTCGTGTACGAGCTCGCGTGTGGCTGGCATGTCGTGCTCCTCTCGCAATCGTCAGGCCGCGCCAGCCGAGGGCTGCGCGAGGTGTGCGGTTTGTGGGCGGGCGGCGGCGACCGCATGCCCGATCAGGTCGATCAGGTCATCCAAGCGCTCACGCAGCGGGTGGTGTCCCATGCCCGGCCACACCAGGATGCGTGCCTGCGGCAGCGCCGCGCGGACCCCTGCGCGATGAGATACCGGGACAAGTCGATCGCGATCGCCCCAGACCGCGAACACGGGCCCGCCGTAGCCGACGCGCCGGCGATGAAACGCCTCACGGCAGCGACCTGCGGCTACCACCGCTCGCGTGCCCTCGCGCGCGCCGGCCGCCAGCCCGGCGGCGCGCGCTGTTATGCGCTCGACGAGCTCGGGCTCGGGTGCTGCGCCATTGGTGACCATCGTCAGGTAGCCCGCGGTAACCGCGAGCCGGCTTGAGAGGGCGATCGGTAGCGCCGCCCGAACGAGATCTCGAACGCCCGGACAGACACCGCCTCGGCGAGATGGAGGCGACCAAAGCCGGCGGGCGCGAGCAGCACGAGCGCAGCGACCTGTGCGGGCATCAACTCGGCCAACGCCGTCGCGACCGCCCCTCCCAGAGAATGCCCAACAAGCGTGAAACGCTCCACACCGAGCATCGCAAGACCCTCCGCGACATCACGTGCATAGCCCGCGATCGACCCAAGATGCGGGAGATCGGAGTGGCCGAAGCCGGGCAGATCAAAGGCGATCCGAGTGCATGACATTTCATCGCACAACCGGGTCCAGCCCTCAGAGCAATCCAGTAGGCCGTGCAGCAGCACCAGCGTCTCGTGACCGGTGCCCGGCCAGCGTCGAGTGCACAGCATGCGCCCATCACTGAGCCGCAAAGACTCCACGACGACCACGCGCGACTCGACCGGGCATCCCGCCGAGCCGGAGCGAATCGCTGCTGCGGACGGGGAGCGAATCATCTCAGAACTTCTATAGAGGTGGCGAGCAGCCGACCAGAGCGGTTAGCACTGCATCGACCCGGGAATGTTCGCGTCACACGTCCGGGCGGCCACGCACCCCGGCCACGTGGTTCCTACTGCCGCATACGCCGGCCAGCCCACCGTGTTCGGGGTCAGGTTTCCGGTGGCTGTAGCCTTCGCACGGCTTGAGTCCAGCGTCAACTCTCCGGATCACCGCTACATGACCGAGACCTATGAAGCAGCTTCGAGCGCAAGCGGGCCGGAGGAGTTAGGGTCTGTGCAACTAGCTCGTTCAACGCAGCTTGGAGGATCGCGAATGGGACATTTGGGCGGCAGCGCCAGCGTGGAGATCGACGCCCCGCTTGAGGACGTGTGGGCGGTGGTCCAGGACGTGTTGGCAGCACCGGAGTGGCAGGGGGGCCTTGACAAGATGACCTCGCTCGAGCGCGACGCAGACGGTCGCCCGACGCTGGTCGAGACCGAGAATGACATCAAGGTCAGGCGGGTCAAGGCGCGCGTCCGCTTCAGCTACGAGGGGCCGACGCTTCTTGCCTGGACACAGGAGAAAGGCGACATGAAGTCGGTCGACGGTGCCTGGGAGCTTGAGGATCTCAGCGACGGGCGCACGCGCGCCACCTACCGGCTCGACGCGGATCCCGGACGCGTGCTGGGACTGGTCATTCGAGGGCCGGTGGAGGCGGCGACACGAGCGATCTTTGTCAACGGTCGCCCCGGCGAGCTCAAGCGGCGCGTCGAGGGTGGCTGAGCGCGCCCCCGACCTGCTCGCCAGTCGTCAGCGTGAGGACCTTAAGTGTCCCCGCTCTCAGCTGGCCCACGGGCCAACGCCGCCCACGCGCCCTACGGTGATGTGGGTTATATAGCCCGGCGGCGGGTTGTCCATCGGCGGGAACTTGACCTCCGGCCCGAGATAGATGCGGGCCAACTGTGCCAGCAGCTCAGGGGCCCCTCCTTCGGTGATGCGAGCGCGACCATGGACGACGAGGTACTCGTCCAGGCCGATCTCGTTGCGGGTGCCAGCTTCAACCGACAGGGCAACCCTGGGATCTCTGCGCATGTTGCGGATCTTGCGGTGCTCAGGTAGGTGGGCAGCGACGATCTCGTCGCCGTCGAGGCCAACCCACACGATCGATACCTGTGGGCGACCATCAGGCTCGAGCGTGACCAAGTGCGCCAGCCCGCGACCTTCGAGCACGGCGCGAGCGGACTCAGGAAGCTTGAGCACGCCGAGACACTAGCATCGCCACGACTGCCCTTCAGGTGTCCGCGATGTGGCTCAGCAGGACGAGCGCCTCGTGGGAGAGCGCTCGTTCGCGGGTGTCGAGCTCGCGCTCGAATAGGTTCTACTAGCTGTCGAGGCGGGAGAGGAACGCTTCGAGCGCAGCGGCGAACACGTCGTTGTCGTCGCCGGCGACCATGTGGCCCGCGGCCTTGACGTCGACGCTTTCGGTGTGCGGGATCAACCGCAGCATGTCGGCCAGACCCGCGTCGCTCACGATGTCGGACTGAGATCCGCGCACGATCAGCGTCGGGATGGTCAGATGCGAAGCGGCGAGGCGCAGGCGCTCGGGGTTGATGCGCCGTTGAGGCTCGTCGTCGATGCGCATGAACGCCGGATCCCAGTGCCAATACCAGCGGCCGTCGGAACGGCGCCGCACGTTCTTGCGCAAGCCCGCGAGGTTGCGAGTACGCCGACGGACGGGGTTGTAGGCCGCGATCGCGTCGGCAACCTCCTCCAGCGAAGAGAAGCCCTCGGAATGCGCAGTCATGAACTCCCGGATGCGGACCACGCCCTCGCGCTCCACGCGAACAACGACATCGACGAGCACCAGACCCCGGGCCAGGCCCGGATGCTCACCGGCCGCGATCAGGGAGGTGATTCCGCCCAGCGAGGCGCCGACCAGAACCGGTGGCCGATCCAGCGTGGACACATAGCCGACCAGGTCGGCGACGAAGCCATCAAGCGTGTAATCCTGCGCCGGGTGCCATCCGCTGTCGCCGTGCCCGCGCGCGTCGAGCGCGACGGCGATCCTTCCGTTCGCGGCCAGCCGCTCCGCGGTACGCCGCCATGGATGGCGAGTCTGGCCTCCGCCGTGCAGTAGCACGACGACGTCTCCGTGGCCGTCCGCGCCCCAAAGCTCTCCGGCCAGTCGGACGCCATCACCTTCGTAGTGAAACGGGGTCGCGGCCGGCGTCATGTCTTTGAAACGCTATCGGCTATACGGAGAGCGTAGGGGCGGGCAATCTGATGACGGTCCACTTGCTCGCCGGGCGCTGGCAGGAAGCGGAGCGGTTGGCCGCCGAACTGCTCGACGACAACGAGACGCGTGCCGGCGCCGCGTATGCCAACTACCCGATGGTGATTCTGCACGTCCTACGGGGCCAGCCGGAAGACGCCCGCGAGGAGCGAGGAGCGAGGCAGCGATGCCGCGGAGCGGCTTGACGAGGCAACCACGACGCTGACGTCGCTCGGTGCGGCGCCAGCACTGGCCCGCTCGCAAGAGCTCAGCCGCTCACTAGGCCATTGCCTCCTAGCGAGGTCGCACTAGCAGCGATTCGGCCGCCCTACGTTGAGGTCGGGACAGCGGCTTCGTGCTCGCTGTCGGGCTCCACTGACTGGTCGGCAGCCGCGGCTCGCGGGAGCACCAGCAGTGGACAGCGCGCGGAATGAGCGAGTCGTTGCGATGTGCTGCCGTGAATCATTCGGTCGAGCGGACCGTAGCCGCGTGAGCCGACGATCAGTAGGTCGACTGAGGCTCCGTACAGCGCCAACTCCTCGGCCGGGTCGCCGTAGGCCGCGTGAGGCTCGACATCGCCAAGCGCGGCGAGGCGCTCGCGGGCCTTCTCGACCTCGGCTTCGAGCGTCTGCTGGCTGGGGTGACGCGCATCGGCGAAAGCGGGGGGCGGGAGCGACACGGCCTGGAACGCGGAAACCCGCGCACCGTGCTGGGCGGCGAGCCCTCTGGCGACCGTGAGAGCGTGTTGGCTCTCAGGAGAGCCGTCGTAACCGACGCCAATCTCGGCCAAGATCGAGGCACGCTCGGCGTAGCCGCTCGGGGCGATCGCCACCGCGCAGGGCGCCGCGTTCAGCGCGGCGCGCATATCGTCGCCCTGAAACACACGCCCGAGCAGCCCGCGGCGCGAGGAACCGACAATGATCAGATCGGCGCCCAGCCGTTCAGCGAGTTCGTGCAGCCCGCGGCCGACGAAATACGACGCAACAAGGTGGAGCTTCGCGTCGAGCCCTGATTCTGAGCGCGCGGCTTCCAGCAGCTCGCGCGAGTGCTCACGCTCGCCCGCCTGGAACACCCCGGGCGATCCACGCGCGGGAAGCAGACTCTCGATGAAGACGTGGGCCAGCCCGATCTCGCTCGCATCGCCCGCGAGCTCTCGCGCCAGTGCGAGCGCGTCGCGTCCGCCCGAGAGTCCATCGATTCCTACGATTACCTTGGCAAACATGACGAATTCTCCTCGGAGCTTGTGAGTCCCACCTCCGACAGCGTCCTCGCTAACGGTCATGGTCACATCCGTGGAACGCCCCCACAGAACTCAGTGCAACTCCGTTCCGCTCGTGCTCAGAGCCTGGGTCCCGTCAGGCTCAATCGAGTCGCTCCGCGCGTGGGGCAGCATGACTTTGGGCCGCATGTACCAATTTAGGGATCTGATCGTAAAGGCGCATCCGCATGTCGGTGTGCAGGTCTGGGTCCACGAGCATCGCCTTGAGCAGCCTCGCCAGGTGCGGGTCGTCATCGATCAGCGACGGCTCGGGCGTCGCATCGCCATGCACTTCTCGTGTCCCGGCGCCACCGACTTCCTGTACTGCAGCGCCATATGCGGTCCCATGGGTGTCCCGCAGCAGTTCCGTGATCTCTCTGCTGAGGCGCATGCGCAGATCAGTATGCAAGTTTGGGTCCACGAGCACCGCTGTGACGAGGTCCACCAGCTTCGTGTCCCCGCTCTCGAGTCCCCGGGCCTCCTTGTCGTCGATGCTGCTCACCGCGCGCACGGGCTCCCCAGTGGTGGTCGACTTTGCGCCCATGTGAGCCTTCTTCCTGATCGTGATCGACTCGGGTCGGCAGGAACTCGGGCCGCCAGCGCACGTACCGCCAGCGCACGTATGTAGCCCTTTGAGGATAAGTGTGCAGCGATCCGCGCGCATCGGGATTACCCCCCTCACTTCCGGTCCGTATGAGCTACCGAACACAGTTGGCGAAGATCGCCGGCAGCACCGTGTTTGTTGGAAGGCCGCAAAGAGTGTTCGGGTCTGTACCGATGACTATGCGGCCACTGATGTCAGGCTTACCTTGCCATGCCGGCCGTGATGCCTTGTTGCAGACAGGAGTTCGATCCGAAGCTGACACGCCCCTCCGGATCGCCTAAACGCGACGGCGGAACGACCGGTCGCGGCCGGCGGGCCGTAAGTCCCAACGTAAACCTCCCAGCGCAGCAAGCTCCTGCGCCCGACGAACTAAAGAGAGAGCAGCCATGACTGAGTTGAAATATCTCCGTTTCTTCGAGGAAATCGGCATCGGCGACGTCCCGTTGGTGGGCGGCAAGAACGCCTCGCTCGGCGAGATGTACCGGGAGCTCTCCGACGATGGTGTGCTCATTCCTAACGGCTTCGCGATCACGGCGGACGCCTACCGTTATATGCTCGACGCCGCGGGTGCATGGGAACCTCTGCGGAGCGCGCTGGGCGGTCTGGACGAGACCGATGTGGCCGATTTGGCGCGTCGTGCCAGGCGCGCCCGGGAGATCGTGTACGGCGCGGGCCTGCCTGAGGATCTCGTCGACGAGATCGTCGCCGGCTATGGGCGTCTTCAGGAGCAGTACGGTGAGGACGTCAGCCTCGCTGTACGTAGCTCGGCTACCGCGGAGGATCTGCCGACGGCGAGTTTTGCCGGCCAGCAGGAGTCATACCTCAATGTCCAGGGCACGGAAAACCTGCTCGACGCGTGCCGCCGATGCTTTGCGAGCCTGTTCACCGATCGCGCGATTCATTACCGCATCGATCAGGGGTTCGACCACTTCGCCATCGGATTGTCGATCGGGGTGATGAAGATGGTGCGGGCTGACATCTCCGCGTCAGGGGTGTTCTTCTCGCTCGACACCGAATCGGGATTCCCTGACGTGGTGTTCGTCACGGGCGCGTACGGGCTGGGCGAGAACGTCGTCCAAGGTGCCGTTGACCCGGATGAGTTCTATGTCCACAAGCCGACCTTCGCCGAGGGCCACCGTGCGGTCCTGCGCCGGTTGCTGGGCGATAAGGCGATCAAGATGGTGTTGGTCGAGGGAGGGAGCAAGCAGACGGTCCGCAACATCCCGACCCCCAAGGCCGACCGCGAGCGGTACTGCATCAGTGACGAGGACGTCCTGGAGCTCGCCGACTACGCGATCAAGATCGAGCGCCATTACGGCCGGCCAATGGACATGGAGTGGGCCAAGGACGGGGCCGACGGCAAGATCTACGTCGTCCAGGCCCGGCCTGAGACGGTCGCGTCCCAGCGAAAGGCGACCACCCTGGAGAGCTACGTCCTCGGCGACGGCCGCGGCGAGGTTCTTGTGGAGGGCCGTGCGGTGGGCGAGAAGATCGCGTCGGGCAAGGCTCACCTGATTTCCGACGTTGCTCACCTGGGCGAGTTCAGGCCCGGCGAGGTGCTGGTCGCCGATACTACGACGCCGGACTGGGAGCCGGTGATGAAGACCGCCGCAGCGATCGTCACCAATCGTGGCGGGCGCACGTGTCACGCGGCGATCATCGCCCGCGAGCTCGGCGTGCCTGCGGTCGTCGGTACCGGAAACGGAACGACGTCCGTGCCCGGCGGCCAGCTGGTGACCGTGTCGTGCTCCGAGGGCGACACGGGGCGAATCTACAGCGGTGAGGTGCCGTTCCACGTCGAGCGCACCGAGGTGTCTGAGATCGCGCGCCCGAATACGAAGATCATGCTCAACCTCGGCAACCCGGACCTAGCGTTCAAGACCTCGTTCCTGCCCAACGACGGCGTTGGGCTGGCGCGAATGGAGTTCATCATCAGTGAGTCGATCAAGGCCCATCCGCTTGCATTAGTGCACCCTGACCGAGTCAAGGACACCCAGGCGCGCGAGACGATCGACCAACTGACCCGCCTCTATCCCGACGGCGAGACATTCTTCGTCGAGCGTCTGTCGGAGGGGATCGGCACGATCGCCGCCGCTTTCTGGCCCAAGCCGGTCGTGGTGCGGATGTCGGACTTCAAGACCAACGAATATGCGAGTCTCCTGGGCGGCGCTGACTTCGAGCCGCACGAGGAGAATCCGATGATCGGTTTCCGCGGCGCCTCCCGCTACGCCCATCCGGCCTACGTGGAGGGCTTCACTCTGGAGTGCCGCGCGATGAAGCGCGTGCGCGAAGAGATGGGGTTCACCAACGTCATCCTGATGATCCCATTCGTGCGCCGGGTGCAAGAGGCCGAGAAGGTCATCGCCCAGATGGCGGAGTTCGGCCTGCGGCGCGGAGAGAACGGACTCAAGGTCTACGCGATGTGCGAGATCCCCAACAACGTCCTGCTGATCGACCAGTTCGCCAACACGGTCGACGGCTTCTCGATCGGGTCAAACGATCTCACCCAGCTCACGCTGGGCGTCGATCGCGACTCGGAGATCGTTGCCTTTGACTACGACGAGCGCGACGAGGGCGTCAAGCAGATGATCCGTCTGGCGGTCGAGGGGTGCGCGCGCAACGGCATCCATTCGGGCCTGTGCGGACAGGCGCCCTCTGACTATCCCGACATGGCGGAGTACCTGGTGGAACTCGGGATCGACTCGATCAGCCTCAACCCGGACACCGTGATCAAGACGACCCAGAGCATTCTCGAGCTGGAGAGCCGCTTGGACAAGGCCAGCAACGGCGCCCGACAAGCAGTGAACGGCGGTGCTCGAGTTGCTGTGGCTCCCGCTACTGACCGTCGGTAGAAAGGCATCGCAGACGGCCGTTCAGCCGTCATTAGGTCATGCGCCCCGGCTGCCGGGCGGGCTTGCCGGGGCGCTCGCGCGCGGCGTGCAGCGGCGAATCCCAGTCGCCGATCTCAGCGACCGCGACCCGGACTACATCCGTCGTTCGCTGCCGGGACTCTGGCTGTTGGCCTCCTATTACTTTCGGGCTGACACACGTGGTCTGCACCACATTCCCGAGCACGGCCCAGTGCTGCTGGTCGGAAACCATTCCGGGGGAAACGTGCCCGCTGACACGTTTGTCTTCACGCTCGCGTTCAGCGCTTACTTCGGCGCGGATCGGCCGTTTTACCAGCTCGCGCACAACCTCGTGATGGCGTGGCCCGGGCTCGGCTTTCTGCGCCGCTACGGGACGGTCGCAGCAACGCACGTGAACGCGGCGCGGGCGCTTGACGCCGGCGCGGCGGTGCTCGTTTACCCGGGCGGCGACTATGAGACGCATCGTCCATCGTGGGAGTCGAGTCGAGTCGACTTCGATCATCGTAAGGGGTTCATCGCGTTCGCGCTGGAACGCGATCTCCCGATCGTTCCGGTGGTGTCGATCGGTGGTCAGGAGACGGCCCTGTTTCTCTGGCGGGGGGAGCGGCTGGCGCGTGCACTGCGGCTCGATAAGACCTTTCACCTGCACGTGCTGCCAATCTCGCTGGCGTTGCCATGGGGGCTGAACATCGGTGATCTGCTCGGCCACATCCCGTTGCCGGCGAAGATCACGGTTCAGGTTCTCCCCCCGATTGACTTGTGCGAGCGCTTGGGCTCGCGCCCCAGCCTCGAGGACGCCTACGACCACGTAACCGAAGTGATGCAGCGAGCTCTGGCCGACCTGGCGGCAGAGCGCCAGCTTCCGATCGTCGGGTGACCATGCGGGTCTCACACCAAATCACGATCGATGGGACTGCCCCGGCAGTATGGGAGCTGATCGGCGAGCCGTCGTTGTACCCGCGCTATCTGCGCGACATCACTCGGTGGGAGTTGGTCGCAGGCGGTGACGACCGTCACCCGCGCTACCGGATCGAGGTTCGCCTGGGCGCTGTGGAGCTGGGCTCGATCGTCGAGATCACCCACGTTGCGGCGCCCCACGAGCTGCGCTGGGAGAGCGTGAGCGGCATCGAGCACCAGGGCCGGTGGCGCGTCACCGAGCACGACAACGGTCGCTGCAGGGTCGCGCTCGAGCTCAACTATCACGCGCCCGGAGGCGTGCTCGGCACAGTCGCCGAAGGCGTGGCGCTTCCGCTTCTGCGCCAGGGAGTGCAGGAGTCGCTCGCGCGCTTGAGGGCCGAGGTCGAGGGACGCACTCGTGCGCGGGGGTTAATGGCGAGGGTCGCGGGCTTTACGCGCGAGGCGATCTATGACGCCGAGGTGCTCGCAAAGACCGGGGTGCTGGCGCCGACGCGACCGGACCGGCTCGTGCGGGCGGCGTGGCAGCTGGCGCAGTGGGACGCCACGCTCGCTGCCGGCTGCGCGATCGCCGCGACCCTGCATCCAGATGATCGCGCGCTCGTGGACGAGCGGGGAGTATGGACGTTCGGCGAGGTCCACCGGCGCACCAACGCGCTCGCCCGCGGATTGCAGAAGGCGGGCGTCGCGCCCGGGGACCGCGTTGCGATCCTGTGTCGAAATCACGCCGGCTTCGCCGAGGGCCTGTTGGCGCTGTCCAAGCTCGGCGCAGACGCTTTGCTTCTCAATCCGGGTCTTGCACCACCACAGCTGCGTGAGCTGCTCCGCCGCGAGCGGCCAGCGGCCCTGATCCACGACGAAGAGTTCACAGACGCTGTCAAGCTCCGTGCGCTGGTCCGGTTCGTCGCCTGGCAGGATAATCCACGGGCGTCGGACGGGACGCTCGAGGCTCTGATCTCGGCCGGCGACCCAGGAGACCTGTCGCCGCCATCGCGACACGGCCGTCTGGTCATGATGACATCGGGCACGACGGGCGCACCGAAGGCGGCCGCGCGACACGAGTCCGATCGTCTCGGGGTGCCGCTGGCGTTGCTCGATCGCATTCCCCTTCGCGCACGGCAGGTCACGCACGTCGCATCGCCGCTGTTCCATTCCTGGGGCTATCTGCAGTTCGGCTTGGGAATCGCGGTCTCCGCGACGCTCGTGCTCCGGCGCCACTTTGATGCCGAGGCGACGCTGGCGGCGGTGGCCCACCATCGCGTTGACACCCTAGCCGTCGTGCCGACGATGCTCGCGCGGATCCTGGAACTCGACCCAGCGGTTCGCCTCCGATATGAGACTTCGTCGCTGCGGATTGTGGGCGTGAGCGGGTCGGCCCTTCCGGGCGAACTCGCCACGCGCTTCATGGACGAGTTCGGAGATGTTCTCTATAACCTGTACGGGTCGACCGAAGCGTCGTGGGTGGCGATCGCGACCCCGGCGGATCTCCGTGCTGCGCCGGGAACGGTCGGACGCCCTCCGCACGGCACTCGTGTCGTGATCTATGACCAGCTGGGCCGTTCGCTGCCTGCCGGATCGCGGGGCCGGATCTTCGCGGGCAACGCGACCAGCTTCGACGGCTACACCGATGGTCGCGGCAAGGAGCGCATCGACGGCCTGCTGAGCACCGGCGACATCGGCCACATCGACGACGCCGGGCGGCTGTTCATCGACGGACGCGAGGACGACATGATCGTCTCCGGTGGCGAGAACATCTTCCCTTCTGAGATAGAGGACGTGCTGGCGGCCCAGCCAGGCGTCGCCGAGGTCACGGTGATCGGTGTGGAGGACGAGCGCTTCGGCCAGCGACTGAAGGCATTCGTCGTGCCGGCCGTCGGCGCGATGGTCTCTGAGGGCGAGCTCAAGCAGCTGGTGCGCACGAAGCTCGCTCCATTCAAGGTTCCTCGCGAGATCGAGTTCGTCACCGATCTGCCCCTAAACGAGGCGGGCAAAGTAGTGAAAGCGGATCTCGGCGTCAGCCGACGCGGAGAGGCCGGCCCCGCCGCCCCACGCGGCTGAGCCGGCCCCATCCGTCAGGCGCGCTCAGGCGGCGGTCGGTGTGATCTTGACCGTCTCCTTACCCGCCTCCTTGGGGAGCGGAATCGTCACTTCAACGATGCCGTCGTGTGTCGTTGCCTTGATCTTCTTGGCATCGACCCCGCTGGGCAGCGTCATCGTGCGGTGGAAGGACCCATAGCGGCGCTCGCGCCGCACGTAATGCTTGTCCTTCTCTTCCTTGTGCTCCTCGTGCTCACCAGAGACCGTGAGGATGTCGTCCTCGACCTCGATCTTGACCTCCTCGGGCTTGATCCCGGGAATGTCGGCGCGCACGACCAGGCTGCCGTTCTCACGCACGACGTCAATCGCCGGCGTCCATGCGTGCAGGCGGCCGTCGGTTGGCTCGTCGAACATGCGATCAAAGACGGATCGCAGCTCGCCGAGCTCCGCGAACGGACTCCAACGCGTCAGTGTTCCAGGCATGACTCACCTCCTTTCTAGACCACTGGTGACCCAAGCACCGTAGCCCGGCAGGGTGCGCTGCGCATCGGGGTGCGACACGATCGAAACTCCGTAGTAGTTGCCGCAAACTCAGGCGAGTCCGACGAGCGCGACCGCCATGATCCCGCTCAGGAAGATCCCACGAACCCACCGAGCAGCGAAAGCCAGGCCAGCGAGAACAGGGCTCCTTCACTGATTCCGACCCGCCGGTAGGCGTACTCGATCGCGCCGAGGACGAACAGCGCCACCAGCAGCGCCGCGAGCAGCGCTAGCGCGCCGGCAAACACGGGCGCGAGTGGATGACGGTTATATGGGGTGCGTTTCACGAGGCTGGTGGTTGGCGATCACGTCGGCATTGCCCTGAGTGTGGACCGTATAAGCCACGATGTGCACCCGGCGTGAGCGTCTTTACCGTGACTGCATGATCCCCGGTTGCTATGGCGCCGCAGCCGTCTCGGCTAGCCCGTCTCTGCCGGAGCGGATCAATTCGGACGCTTCGCGGTGAGTGAGCGCGCCAACTTCGTGGTCAACGGCGGGGCGCGGGAGGCGTTGCCCGCGCAGCGTTCGCTGCTCGAGGTGCTGCGCGACGACTGGCAGCTCACCGGCGCGAAGCCGGGCTGCGGCGAGGGCGCCTGCGGGGCTTGCACGGTCCTGCTGGACGGCGATCCGGTCCGGGCGTGCGTTACGCCCGCTGCGGCTGCGGCCGGCCGGTCGCTGACCACGATCGAAGGGCTTGCCATGGCCGGTGGGTTGCATCCGGTGCAGGAGGCGCTGCTGGCTGAGGGCGCGATCCAGTGTGGGTATTGCGCACCGGGGATGGTGCTGGCCGGCGCCGCGCTGCTCGCCGACAACTCCGACCCCGACGCGTCTGAGATCCGCTCGGCCCTCGCCGGCAACGTTTGCCGGTGCTGCGGCTACGCGCGGATCGAGCGGGCCATCAAGCGCGCGGCGAGGGCAACCCGGGAGGCTAGACCAAGCCCGGAGCCAGATCGTGCCGAGCCGTCGCGGATCGCGGCGTTCTGGGAGTTTCGGCCGCGGGCGCCCTGGGACCTGTTGGCAGTTGAGCAGCGAGAGTATTTCGAGCTCCTCGGCGACGGGCTGGTGGTGGTCCTAGCCCCTGGTCAGCGCCCACGGCCGCAAAGGGGGGCATTGTCGGTCGAGGGGGGTGGGGCGTGGCTCCACGTCGGCATCGACGGTGTGGTCACTGCGTTCACAGGCAAGGTCGATGTCGGTCAGGACAACCGAACCGCGCTATCGCTGATCGTCGCCGACGAGCTACGCGTGAGTACTGCTGCCGTGGGGCTGGCCATGGGTGACACCGATCTGTGTCCGTCTGATCCGGGCACGTTTGGCAGCCGTTCGCTTCCAGACGCCGGGGAGGATCTACGTGTCTGTGCGGCGTCCGCGCGGGAGTGGCTGGCGGCCAATGGTCGCCCGGTAAGGGGCTCGTGTCAGATCGAGCACGCCTCCGTACTCGTGCCCCTGCTCGCACCGTCACATTGGCGTTACCGTGGACGCCCAGCCACTCGCGCCGGCGTTCGCGAGCTCGTCACCGGATCGCACCGCTTCCCGTCTGATCTCGCGCCTCCGGGGATGCTGCACGGACGCGTCCTGAGAGCCCCAGCCTATGGTGCCACGCTGCGCTCGGTCGACACGGGCCCGGCCCGGGCGATCACCGGCGTCGTGGTGGTCCATGAGCAGGACTTGATCGCCCTAGCGGCGGCGGATCTCCTCACCGCCGAGCGCGCGCTCCAGTCGATCGACGCGCATTGGACTCTCAGTCTGCAGCCCGGAGAACAAGATCTCGTCGAGCATCTGCGCTCGCACCCCGTCGACGTGCTGGGCTGGGGAGGCGCGGTCCACGATGAGGTGGGGGACGTGGAGCGCGCGCTGGCGGCCGCCGAGGTGCGCCTCGACGCGACCTACAGGACTGCACACATCGCCCATGTCTCGCTCGAGACGCGCGTCGCGCTGGCGGTTTGGGAGGACGGGCGGTTGACCGTGTGGACCGGGACCCAGCAGCCGTTCTACGTTCGCTACGAGCTCGCCGTGGCGCTCGGGGTCTCCGAGGAGCAGGTGCGGGTGATAGTGCCCGACACCGGCGGCGGCTTTGGCTCCAAGCACACCGAGGACGTGGCAATCGCCGCCGCGAAGCTCGCGCGGGTGGCTGGAGCGCCGGTGAAGATGGCCCTCACCCGCGAGGAGGAGTTTCGCTTCAGCTACGTGCGTCCGGCGGCGGTGATCGATGTGCGCGCAGGCGCTCGCAAGGACGGCACGCTCACCGCTTGGGACTTTCACAACCTCAATTCCGGGGCCGCCGGCCTCCAGCCTCCCTATGAGGTCGCCAATCAGCGCAACTCCTTTCAGCCCGCGGACTCGCCCTTGCCGCAGGGTCCCTACCGCGCGCTGGCGGCTACCGCCAATCAGTTTGCGCGCGAGTCCCAGATCGACGAGCTCGCGCACGCGCTAGGCCTCGATCCGCTTGGGGTGCGTCTGCAGAACCTCACGGACAAGCGACTCGCCGCCGTGTTGCTGGCCGCGGCGGACAGAGCCGGATGGACCGAACAGCGCCAGGACGCTGGCGACGGCATCGGCGTCGGGATCGCCGGCGGTGTGGAAAAGGGCGGTCGGATAGCGACCTGTGTGCAGGTTCGCGTCGAGGACGGCGAGCTGGAGGTCTTGAGGATCGTGAGCGCGTACGAGTGCGGCGCGATCGTCAACCCTGACAACGTCCGCAGCCAAATCGAAAGCGCGACCGTGATGGGGCTTGGAGGGGCGCTGTTCGAAGCCGTCCACTTCGACGCCGGTCGGATCATCAACGCGTCGATGCGCTCTTACCGCGTGCCGCGCTTCAGCGATGTGCCGCCCATCGACGTTGTGCTGCTCGACCGTCCGGAGATCCCCTCCGCCGGCGCCGGCGAGACGCCGATCGTCGCCGTCGCCCCTGCGCTGGCCAACGCGATCTTCGCCGCCGCGGGATCCGGCTTCGTTCGCTACCGCTGCTGGGCGGTGTGCTGACGATGCGCTAACGGCAAACGCCCTCTACGCACGGAGTCTAACGATAGCTACATGTCCGAGCTGCTCGTTGCTCCTGATGGCACAGACAACGGCTTCCAGGTCGCTCGCCTTCACGCTTGAGCCGTGCGTCGTCGCAGCGAACGGCTACGGCCGGTAGCCGGGTAACTCGATGCGGAACGTGGCGCCCTCGCTGGGAGCGGATTCAGCGCGGATGGTCCCGCCGTGGGCCTCAGTGATCGCCCGAGCGATGGCGAGGCCGAGACCGCTGCCCCCGCGGTCACGCGAGCGGCCGGTATCGATCCGGTGGAAGCGTTCGAAGATCTGCTCGAGCTGATCAGGTGGGATCCCGGCCCCGCTGTCGGTGACAGAGATCTGAAGACGGTCGCCCCGTGCGCGCGCCGCCACGGCGACCTGGCCGCCGGGGTCGGTGTGGGCGACCGCGTTGCGGATGAGGTTGCGGAGCACCTGCGTCAGGCGGTCGGGATCTGCTTGCAGGGTGCCATCGACGGCCTCCAGCCGAAATTCGCGCTCGCCGAACAGCGGAAGATCGCGACGCAGGTCCTGGAAGAACTCACCCAGGTCGATTGGCCGGGGCTCGACCAGCTGCCCGGCCTCGGCACCGGCGAGGGTGAGCATGTCGGCGACTAGTCGATCGAGCTCGTCGAGGCGGCGCAGCAACGTCGCCGTGGCCTCGTGTCGGCCGTGCTCGTCAGTCTCCCGGTCGAGCAGCTCCACCTGAGCGCGTAGGACGGCGAGGGGCGTGCGCAGCTCGTGGGATGCGTCGGAGATGAAGTCGCGCTGGCGCTTGAACGCCCTCTCGAGCCGCTCGAGCATGTGGTCAAATGCGTCCGAGAGGACACTGACCTCGCCGCGCGCGGCGAGCGGCCCGGCTCGCAGAGAGAGATCGCCGGCGTCGACGGCCACGGCAACGCGGGCGATCCGCCGCAGGGGCGCGGCGATCAGGGTGGCCAAGCCGACGCCCGCCGCGATCGCTAGCACCAGAGCGAGCGTCCCGACGAGCGCAAAGGTGCGCAGCAGGCTCGACTGCGCCTGACTCACGGGGGTCATCGGGTCGGCGACGCGAAGCGTGCCGACGCGCCGGTGGTCATAGTCGATCGGTTGCGCCAGCACGCGCATGTTCCCGGCCTCGGCGACGGATGCGGTGGCGAGACCAGTGGGCGAGTTGAGCAGGCCGGTCGCGGAGTGTGCGCTCTGCTCTCGACCTTGCTCAAGGGCAACCAGCTCGGAGTCGTTGCTGACCGTGCGACCTCCGGTGACCTGCACGACGAGGATCAGCGATTCAGCGTGGTAGCGCTGAGCGGCGATGAACTCGACAGCTTTGCGCTCGAGCGCCGAGGGGGTGGAGAAGCCGGCGCCGGCGCTGAACTGTTGCCACTCGGCGGCCTGCGTATGAAGCTGCGCGTCGAGTTGTGCCCGCAGTCGCGAGCTGGTGCCGTTGTAGAGCGCCAGGAAGCTGGCCGCGACTCCGAGCATGCTGACCAGCGCGATCGCGAGCGCCAGTTGCGCGCGTAGCCCGCCGGGCAGCAGCCGTCTAGCCACGCGGCACGCGCAGCCGGTAGCCGACGTTGCGTACTGTCTCGATCGGGTCCGCCTCGCCTTCGTCGCCGAGCTTGCGTCGCAGGTAGCCGATGTAGACCTCCAGCACTTTGGTGCCCGGGTCGAAGTCAAAGCCCCAGACCGCGTTGAGGAGCTGCTCGCGGGAGAGGACCTGGTCGGGGTGGCGCATCAGATACTCGAGCACCTCGAACTCACGCGCGGTCAGCTGCACATCACGTCCATCGCGCTGCACACGTCGGGTGCGAAGATCCATGCGAACGCCCGCGACCTCCAGCACCGAGGACTCGCGCTGGGACGGTGAGCGCAGCTGGGCGCGCACCCGCGCGAGCAGCTCCTCGAAGGAGAACGGCTTGGTCATGTAGTCGTTGGCGCCGCGGTCGAGTCCCTCCACCTTCTGCTCGATCGCGGTCCGCGCCGTAAGCACGATGACCGGCAGCTCCGCCAGCCTGGCCCTTATCGCCCTGAGCACGTGCAGCCCGTCCTTGCCTGGGAGCGTCAGGTCCAGCAGCACGAGCGCGTAATCGCCGGTCAGAGCTGCCGCCTCGCCGCTCGGGCCATCGTGGCAGACGGTGACCGCATGACCCTCTGCGTGCAGGCTCTGCTCAATGAAGCTCGCCAGGGTGCGCTCGTCTTCGACGACCAGGATTCGCATTTCAGCCATCACTCTATGCGTCCGCAGCGGGACAGATCGGGTTGGTAAGGCGCTTCTGAACGGTCACTTACCGCGCTCTTGACCGGGACATCGAGGCTGATCAGTGTCAATCGGCTGCGCACCCTTCAAGCGCAGCACCACTCCCTGGAGAAACCATGAGATCACGCAAGATCGCGATCGTCGGCTCGTTCGTCGGACTGTCCTATGCCGCCCCGCCGGTCGCGCTGGCGACGCCCGTGGCGCACCATGGCGCGCAAAGTCCGCGCGCCCGGCGGCGTGGCGCGACTGATCGCGATCGAGAAGGCAAGAGAGCGTTGACCGGCGTCTTACCGGCGTCTCAACCGCACGCAGCAAGATCTTCACCATGACCGAGGAAGCCCGGATCAAGATCGCAGCCCTGGTGACGGCGCTGTCCTTTGGGGGGCTGTCTCGGCGGCGACGCTGACGCCCCCTCACCGCGTCACGGCGACAGCCGTCCGTTCGGTTCAATCAGCCACGCCGGCGCAGCCGGGGCCGGGTGCGAACCACCACTCAAACACTGAACACGAAAGCTATGACTGAACACAGCTCATCAACGACTGCGAGGCCAGCCGCACGGCGGCGACCCTCGTTGTATCGCACCGTGCTGAGCCTCGGGATCGCGGCGATCGCCGCCACGTGGCTGCCGTTCTCGTTCCTTTACATCAACGCCCTGAGCAAGCGCGCCACGACCGTGACCGCCACCCGGACGCTCCATACCGCGAGCGCTGGCGCCGTGCCTCAGGCCACGACGCTGGCGACCGTCACGACCCGGACCTCATGACAATGCCCGCCACCGAACACGAACACAGCTTCCAGTTGTTCGGCACGACCGTGCGGCTGCTGGTCAGCTCCACGATGGCGTCCGCGCTGGCCCAGGCGCTGATCACGGGCCGGGTCCAGAGCTGCCTGGAGGCGATCCACCGGGCGCTGACTCGCTTTGAGGCCAACAGCGAGCTCAGCCTGCTCAACGGCCATGGTGGGGAGTGGGTCCGCGTCTCTGAGACGCTGCTGCAGGGCATTCAGGCAGCCGTGTACGCGGCTCGGCTCAGTGACGGCCTGGTCGATCCGACGCTGCTGCGCGGCCTGCAACGGGCGGGCTATGCCGGCTCCCGGGTTGGGATTGCCCCCGCGCCGCTGGCCACGGCACTCGCGCGCGCTCCGGCCCGAGTCGCGGCCGCACCCCACCCCGCCGCAAGCTGGAAACGCATCCAGATTGATGAGAACCGGCCGGCGGTCCGCCTGCCGCGGGGTGTGCGCCTGGACCTCGGCGGCAGCGCGAAGGGGATGGCCGTGGACATGGCCGCAGGACTGCTGGCCACCAATCCGGCGTTCGCGATCGATGCCGGCGGCGACATCCGTATCGGCGGCATGCAGGGCACGCCGCGGACGGTCGAGATCACCCACCCGCTGCACGATCGGCCCGTCCAGCGCTTCTCAGTGACCGCCGGTGCTGTGGCCACCAGCGGATTGCGGACTCGGGTATGGGCTACCGAGGACGGGTTTGCTCATCATCTGATCGATCCGGCCCGCGGAGAGCCGGCGTGGACCGGCGTGATCCAGGCCACCGCCCTGGCACCCAGCACGCTGCAGGCCGAGACGCTGGCCAAAATCGCACTGCTGCGCGGGCCGCTGGCGGGCCGCGCCACGCTTGAGCGTTACGGCGGTGCGCTGATCCTCGACAGCGGCCAGCTGATCCTCGTCGGGAACCTACAAGGCGTCGCCGAATTTGCCGCTTCTGACCGCCGGACCGCATGACAATGGGCGACCCGACGCAACAGGTGTTCTGGTTCGCCAGCCGCGCGTTTGGGATCACCGCGATGATCGGGCTCGCGGTATCGGTCGCGCTGGGCCTGGCGATGTCGGGGCGGCTCGTGCGCCGCCCCGGTCTGCCCGCCAAGCTCAAGCATGCCCACGAGTCCCTCACGCTGGTGACGCTGGCGCTGATCGTCGTTCACGCCGGACTGTTGCTGTTTGATGCCTACCTGCGTCCGGGCCTGGTCGGGATCACCGTTCCGTTCGCGCTGGGCTACCGCCCGGCGTTCACCGGCATCGGGATCATCGCCGGCTGGCTGACCGCGATCCTCGGGCTCAGCTTCTACGCCCGCAAGTGGATCGGAACCAAGACCTGGCGGTTCATGCACCGCTTCACGATCCTGGCCTATTTCCTGGCGCTCGGCCACGCGGTTGGCGCGGGAACCGACGCCCGCAGCCCGTGGATGATCGCGCTACTGACCGGCCTCACCACGCCGATCATCTTCGCCTTCACCTACCGCATGCTGCCGTCCGCACCGTCCGCCCGCCAGGCGGTCAAGCGACCGGCCAGGTCGTCGCAGGGACAGAGCCGAGCGGCATCGGCGACGGCCAGGTCGCGGCAAACGGGACGCGGACGCGCGCATGTACCAGAACCCCTCTAATGACCGGCCGGCGGCCATCGCGGCCGGTCCGCTGGTGCTGCTCGTCGAAGACGAGCGCTCGATCGCCGAACCGTTCGCACACGCGCTGCAGCGCGCCGGCTTCCGCACAACGGTCGCGCAGACGGGCGCCGAGGCGATCTCGCTGGCGGCGGCCTCCGGTCCGGATGTAATCCTGCTGGACCTCGCGCTCCCCGACGGGGACGGACGCGATGTGTGCCGGCGGATCCGCCGCAATTCGAGCGTGCCGATCATCATGGTCACGGCCAGCGGCACCGTCACTGACCGCGTAGTCGGACTGGAGCTCGGGGCCGACGACTATGTCGTCAAGCCGTTCGCGACCGGTGAGGTGATCGCCAGGATCCGCGCCGTCCTGAGGCGCGGGCGGGCGAACTCCCTGGACGGCGACGAACTGGCGGTGCAGGACCTGCGCATCGATGCGAGATCGCGGCGCGCGTGGCGCGGCACGGACGAGCTTGAGCTGACGCGCAAGGAGTTCGACCTGCTCATGCGGCTCGCCCGAGATGCCGGCCGAGTAGTCACGCGGGAGTCGTTGATGTCCGACGTCTGGGACATGAACTGGTTTGGATCGACCAAGACGCTCGACGTCCACATCGGCTGGCTGCGGCGCAAGCTCGGGGATGACCCCGCCAACCCGGTCTACATCCGCACCGTGCGCGGCGTCGGTTTCCGCCTCGCCGATGCGCGACAGCCGGCGCCATGACCCTGAGGGGCCGGCTGCTGGGCGCGCTGGCGTATGTGCTGCTGCTGGCGATCGTTGCGTTTGGAGTGCCGCTCGCCCTAACCCTCAGCGCGCGCGTGAACGCGGAAGTCCGCACCCAGGCACAGGCGCAGGCCGACCTCGTAGCGGCAACGGCGGGCGACCTGCTGGCCCCCGCCAGCCATAAGGAGCTCGCAACGCTCGCGCGCACCGCAGCCGCATCGCTGCGGGGTCGGGTCCTGATCGTGAACGCGAGCGGCAAGGTGCTCGTTGACAGCGCAGGACCGGCTCAGGTGGGGACCAGCTATGAGAGTCGGCCCGAGATCGAGCAGGCGCTTGACGGTCGGCAGGTCCAGGTCCAGCGGGCTTCCAAGACGCTCGGCGAGGAGATTCTTGCGACGGCGGTCCCGATCATCCACAACGGCCGCACCGCAGGGGCGGTGCGGGTCACGCAGAGCGTCGCGGCGGTCCATCAGGCGGTGCTGCACGTCGAACTTGCGCTCGCCCTGATCGGGCTGATCGTGCTCGGGCTCGGGCTGCTGGCTGGAGGGTTACTCGCGGCGCAGATCGCACGACCGCTGCGTCGGCTCGAGGGGGTGGCCCGCCGTGTGGCGCAGGGCGACCTGCGTGCCCGCGCGAAGGTCGAGGGGAGCCTTGAGCAGCGTTCGTTGTCGAGTTCGTTCAATGAAATGACAGATCGGATCGCTCGCCTCCTGAACGCGCAACAGGACTTCGTCGCGGACGCGTCGCACCAGCTACGGACGCCGCTCACGGGGCTGCGCCTGCGCCTGGAGGAGGCAAAGGCGCTCGCCGGAGGTCCCGCCGCCGCCCACGAGCTTGCCGAGGCCATCCACGAGGTCGACCGCCTGTCGCACACGGTCGAGGAGTTGCTGCTCCTGAGCCGCGCGGGCGAGCGACAGCTCGCCGGCGCGCCGGTCCACCTCGGTGACGTCGTGGCGGACGCGCTACGCCGCTGGAGGCCGCAAGCGACCGAGCGCGGGACCACGCTCGCGCACCGGCGCGAAGGCGATCCGGGCACGGTGTGGGCCGCGCGCGCCGACCTCGAGCGCGCGCTCGACGCACTGGTGGAGAACGCCTTGCGCTACTCGCCGTCTGGCTCGACCGTGACGATCGCGGGCGCGCCCGGGCGGATCGAGGTGCGCGATCGTGGCCCCGGCGTGCCGGCGGACGAGAGCGAGCTCGTGTTCGAGCGCTTTCATCGCGGCCGCGCGGGGACCGCCGGGCCTCCCGGCCACGGGTTGGGGCTACCGATCGCGCGCGAGCTGGTGCGTGAATGGGGCGGCGAGCTCACGCTCGAGGACCGCGCCGGCGGCGGCACGACGGCGATCATCGCGCTCGAGCCTGATGGCGGCTCGGAGCCAAACCGGGATCGGCGCTTTGCTCGCGCTTAACCGTCCGGCGGCTACGGTGCGGAAGGTCATGACCGTGACTACTCGAGGTTTCCTGTGGGCGGTTGCGGCGCTCCTCGGGATCGCGGTCACCGCGGCGCTCACGTGGTCGATCAGCCAGCTGGCGGCGCAGCGGATTGGCCTCTCGTCTGCACCGCTGTCGGTGATCCACGGGCTTGCGCCGCCACGGGCGACCCACGCCCCAAAGACCAGCCGCCCGGGCAGCCCCTCCGGGCCGGCCATCGTGCTCCCCGCTACCCCAACGGCTAGTGCGCCGGCTGGCTCGAGCCCAACCTCGGCGGCTCGCGCTCTCACGGTCGCGACCACGACCCCATCCAACTCGGGCACCGGAGCCGGTGCAGGCGGGCAGTCCTCGTCAGGTGGCGGAACGCGCTCCTCGACCGGGGGCGATCGTCACGACGACTCAAGCGGACAGCCTGGCAACCCGGGCTCGCAACGGGACGACTGAAGGGGCCGTCGTCATGACGGCCCCTTGTCGTTTACGGGTAGACCTGTTCGTTGGTGCGCTGATCGACGATTCGGATCGCGGCACTCGGGCACGCTTCCGCGGCCGTCACCAGCAACTCGTCCGGACCGGTGCCGATCACCCGCGCGACGTCGTCGAGTTCGAACACTTCAGGTGCGACGTCCACGCAATCCCCGTGCGCCGCGCAGGCGCTGTCGTCGACTTGGACAGAATAGGTCATGGTCTTCCTTTCTCGATCAACTTGCGAACCGCTGGGAGGGAGCGAGGCCGGTCAACGAGCAGCGCGGCGACTGCCCGTCCGGCGTGGGAGAAGATCGCGGTGAAGTTGCGGCTGTCGAGATCCCCGTCGATCTCGATCGAGTCCGCGTGCCGCCCCTGGCCGACGTACTGGATCCTCAGGCCGTACTGATCGGTCCAGAAGCTAGTCACCGGCGCAGCACCGGGATCGAGTCCCAGCATCACGCGAGCGACGCGCGCGCCCTGGCGACCCGCAGCCTCCCAGTGCGATCCCGGGACATGACGGCCGCAGCTCTGGTCGAACGTCGCCGCCGCGTCGCCGGCGGCAAACACGTGCTCGATCGCGGTGCGGCCGTTGGCGTCGATCGGTACTCCGGCCGACACGTCGAGGCCGCTGCCGGCCAGCCATGCGACGTCCGGCTCAATTCCGACCCCGACGACCATGTGATCTACGGCGAGCACTGAGCCATCCGATAGCCGCAATGCACGGACCGCGCCGTTCGCGTCGACCCGGTCGACGGTCAATCCGGTGCGCATGTCGACGCCTTCAGCCACGTGCAGGCGCGCGAACCAACCCCCGAGCTTCGGACCGAGTACGGCCTCGAGCGGGCAGCTGCCCGCTTCGACGACCGTCACCTCTACGCCTAGTTTGCGGGCGGTCGCAGCGATTTCCAGACCGATGAAGCCAGCGCCGATCACCGCCAGCCGCGAGCGCGTCGCGAGCACCTCGCGCAGTGCGCGCGCATCGTCGAGCGTGCGCAGCACCGACACGTTGTCGTAGCCGGCGAGCAACGGCAGCGTCCGCGGACGGCCGCCAGTCGAGATCAGCAACTGCTCGTAGCGCAGCCCCGCCCCGTCCGAGAGATGGAGCCGTCGCTCGGCCGCATCGAGCGCTGCTGCGCTGACGCCGAGCAGCAGGTCGATCGACTGCTCGCTGTACCACTCCGCGGAGCGATACGGGAGCCCGGCATCGTGAGCAGCGTCGATCAACAGTTCCTTCGACAGCGGCGGGCGGTCATAGGGACGGTGCGGTTCTGAGCACAGGACCCTGATCGCGCCTTCATAGCCTCCGCGCCGGAGCGCTTCGGCACATCGCTGACCGGCGAGCCCACCGCCGGCGATCACGATGCCGTCGCTGCAGGCCCGGCTTGCCTTCGTTTGTGTAGCCATGGCACTCAAGCTTGGCCGCGGCGAGTAAAGAAATCGCTGGCTGAGCCTAAGAGCCTGGTCAGCTTTGCCAAGTCTTTGCCGGCGGTTGGTTGGCCGCTGACGCTAGAGCGGCCACAGTGGGCGGCGACCCCAACCGGAGGCCCAGAACATGCGCAAGACACAGATCCAAACGGTCGGAGTTGTGGCGGCGGTCCTCGCCGCCGGCCTGGCCGGGTTTTCGCTGCGATCCTCGCAGCCGGCGGTGGCGACGCTCGCGGCGCGCAATCCGGCGGCGGAGGTCAGGACGCAGGTGATTCGTCGCACGATCCATATTGTTCGCCATCAACGTCCTGGGCTCTCGCCGACGCCGCACCACGGCGCGAGCGCGCCGGGCGCCCCGGGCTTGAGTTCCGCGCATGCTGTGCGAACCGGCGCGAGCCGCTCGCACGCCGCGGGATCGGCCGGCGGCGTGTACGCCGGCAGCACTGCCGCCGTTACGACGCGCGCGAGCGGTTCGCACGCGACAACGTCCGGGTCATCCGCGGGCAGCTCAGCGCCGTCGAGCGCACCGGTGACTACGCGCACGAGCGCTTCGCACACGACCTCGTCGGGGTCATCCGCGGGCACTTCAACGCCGGCCAGCAAACCGGTAACGACGCGCACCAGCAAATCCTCGGGATCGTCGTCGGGCGCTTCCACGCCCGCTGGCGCGCCCGTCACGACTCGCACGAGCGGTGGCAAGAGCGGTGGTGACGGTGGCAACAATGGCGACTGAGGCGCTCGACCTAACGAATCCACGCGCGACGACGAGCCCGCACCGCGCGGGCCGCCGTCGCGGCTCGTCCGGCCCTGACCGGCTGACGGTCGTGCTCTTCAGCCTGGTCGCCTTCCTGGTCGTGCTCGCGCTGCTCGCGAGCCAGTTGCGAGCCGCCTCGACTCACTCCGCCGCGCGTCCGGTGCTGGTGCTGCGCAAGGTCTATCGCACCACGGTGATCGAGACGGTTCCCGGCGGCAGCGGGCCGGGTGCAACCTCGGTCACGCAGTCGGTGTCGAGCTCCGGTGCGGTTGGCGCGGCGCCCGCGGCCCCCACGACTCGCACCTCGTAGGACGGCGGCTTTCGATGAGCGCCGAGCTCGACTACACATTCAAGGCGATGGGCAGCGACGTGCGGCTGCTGATCGGCGATCGGCTGACGGCCAGTGTGGCGGCGCCGCTGGAGGCTGCCGATCGTGAGCGCGCATTCATATGGGAGTTCAGCGACCGCCTATCCAGGTTCCGCGCCGACAGCGACCTATCGGCTCTCAACCGCAACCCTGGCAAGGTGGTCTGCACGCCGCCATTGCTCCGCGCAGCGGTGAGCGCCGGATTGTGGGCTGCCGAGCGCAGCGGCGGCCTCGTCGACCCTACGCTCGTGCGCGCGCTGGAGCGAAGCGGGTATGACCATTCGTTCAAAGAAGTGCAACCAGCCTCGCTGCGAGATGCCCTCGCGCAGGCGCCGGCACGGCGGGCGGCTCGGCCCGATCCGTCCGCACGCTGGCGGCGGGTGATCGTCGATGATCAGGCGGGCACGATCGCCCGGCCGCCGGGCGTGATGTTCGACACGGGCGGAACCGGCAAGGGCCTGTGCGCCGACGCTGTTGCGTTTCGCCTCGCGGGCTACACCCGGTATGTCGTCGACTGCGGCGGGGACATCGCCGTCGGAGGAGTCGCCGCCCAGCTCGAGCCATACGCGATCGAGGTCGAGCACCCCCTGACCGGAAACTCGATCGGCTCGATCGAGGTCGCCCGAGGTGGCATAGCCACCTCGGGCCTCAACGTCCGCATCTGGCGCCGGAGGGGCCGTGCCTTCGCCCATCATCTGCTCGATCCGAGCACGGGATCGCCGGCGTGGACCGGGCTGATCGGCGCGACGGCACTCGGAGACAGCGCGCTGGAGGCAGAGACGCTGTCGAAGATGGCGCTGCTGCTGGGCCCGGACGGTGCGCGCCGCGTGCTCGCTGAGCACGGCGGCCTGATCGTGCACGACAGCGGCGAGGTGGAGGCGATCGGCCGCGTCGCCGGGCGGATCGCCGGGACGCGGGTGCGAGAGCTGTCCGTGCGATGAGAAGCGCCCAGCCTCTGCAGTATGTCTGGTGGCTCGTGAGCCGCGCTTCGGGCATCGTCGCGCTCGTGCTGATCTCGCTGTCGGTCGTGATCGGGTTGGCGATGGCCGCGAAGCTGCTCCGGCGGCCAAACCTCAAGCGCGGCGGCGCGCGCCTGCACGAGCACCTGGCGCTGACAGCGCTTGTGGCGATTGCCGTACACGGACTCGCGCTGCTGGGTGACCACTGGCTCAAGCCCGGCTGGCGCGGGATCACGGTCCCGTTTGCGCTCAGCTACAAGCCGGGATTCACCGGCATCGGCATCCTTGCCGGCTACCTCGCCGTGCTGCTCGGGCCCAGCTTCTACCTGCGCCGGCGAATCGGCGCGCGCAGGTGGCGAAGACTCCATCGCATGACCGTGATCGTGTGGCTGATGTCCGTCGTTCACGCGCTGGGCGCGGGCTCAGACGGTGCCAGGCCATGGCTGCGAGCGGTCGCTCTCGCTCCGCTGGCGCCGATTGTCTTCCTGCTCGTCGTGCGGACGCTCGGGCCAGCCCCGAAGCCCGCGCAGCGCACCGAACGCCGGAGGGAGGCGGACATGCCACGGCGAGACCACGTGCTGGATCGGCTGGAGGTCAGGTCCGAGATGGCGCAGCCCTAGCGCTAGCCGGCCTCGCGATGATCAACCGTCTCGCGGAGCTAGCCGGCCCCTAACTCGATCTACATCGTCTGTTGCCGGCTGATCGCGGATCATCAAGCCCTGCAGCTCAAAATGACAAAAGGAGGCTTTATGGTAAATCGTTTGGCTGGCCGGGCCCGTCTGTCGGTCGGGTTGATCGCGATCGCTTCGCTGGCCATGGTCGGCGTGACCTCGGCGTCGGCCAAGACGCTGTACGTCAAGCCGGGGGGTCACAACACCGCCGCGTGCGCGATTCTCAAGCCGTGCAAGACGATCAGCTTCGCCGTGGCCAGGGCCCATAAGGGCGATACCGTGCGGGTCGCCAAGGGCACCTACAAGGGGTCGGTGACGATCACCAAGGACGTCAAGCTCGTCGGCGTCAACCGGCCGGTGATCGATGCGAGCCACCTGATCAACGGAGTCCTGATCTCCGGCTCGAAGGCTGCAGGTGCTCGGGTCGACGGCTTCGTGGTTGAGAACGCGCTCCAGGAAGGCATCCTGGCGACGCGAACGTCCAGTGTGACGATTGCCGCCAACCTCGTGCGCTTCAACGACAAGGGCGCGCCGGCCTCCCACCCCAAGCGTGAGTGTGCGCCAGCGGGCGCGATTCCGGGCGACTGCGGCGAGGGTCTGCACCTGATGACGGTCACTGACGCCCGGGTGACCGGCAACACCGTGGCTGACAATCTCGGTGGCATCCTGATCACCGACGAATTCGGTCCGACGGACGGGAACCTGGTTTCCCACAACCGGGTCCTGAACAACGTCGGCGATTGCGGCATCACCCTGGCCGGTCACAACCCGGGCGCTTTCTCGGCTGGGAAACCCGAGCCGGGTACGGCGGGGGTCTACGAGAACAAGATCATCGACAACGTCGCCGACGGCAACGGCACCAAGGGCTTGGGTGGGGGCATCCTGCTGGCGGCCGGCGAACCGGGCGCGGGCGTGTACGGAAACCTGATCCAGGGCAACGTCGCCAACGGCAACGGGCTAGGCGGGTTGACCCTGCATAGTCACGCGCCTGGCCAGGACCTCAACGACAACCAGATCATCGACAACTCGTTCAGCCACGACGGGCTGCACGGCGGATATCCGAACGGTGGTCCGGGCGACGTGCAAGCCGGCGTCACCCACACCGCGGGCATCATCATCTTCAGCGCGGTGACCAAGCTGGCGGGAACCGTCGTGCGCGGCAACCGGCTCAGCGATGAGTACTACGGGATCTGGACCGAGGATCTGCCCACGATGTCCACGGCGGCCAACACGTTCGCCAAGAACGTCACCACCAAGCTGTTTCAGCAGTAGCCGCCGGCACCAGCGTCCGGGGTCGCCTGCCGGCGCCCCCGGACGCCACCGCCGGGCAGGTCCGGACGAGCAGGTCAGCCGTGTGATTTTGGGTAGCGCAGGGCACCGCTCAGGTCAAACGTCGATTTCGTGCTGCCCGCCGCGAGCGAGGCGACTCCGGTCACCCGCAGGCTCCCGTGAGCGTGGCGGTAGCTCCCGGTACCTCCGGTCACGGTGAGCGTGCCCGTCAGCGCGAGCCCGCCGGTGGACCGGGCGGCGAACTTTCCCACCAGGGTGAAGCGCAGCGTCCCTCCGGCGTCAAACGCCGTGCCCCTCGCTCTGATCGAGAGCTCAGGCCCCCACGTGACGACTTGCCTCAGGGCCCCGCTCCAACGCGGGCTCCCTGACACGGTTCCATCGAGAATCCCCGCGTCGGTGTCCTTCACGCCGGCCACGCCGATCGTGCCGGTCGACGAGAGCGTTTCGATCTCGCCGCTGAGGCTGACGCGGTGACTGGAGACGGCCGGCGTCGGACGTCCGAGCGCAGCCGCCGGGGTCAGCGCCGCCACGGCGCCAAGCGCCGCGATGGAGCTGCCGACGGGAGCAATGAATCTCATCATGCTTCACCTCCGTTGGGGTCGAGCCGGCTCAGGTCGGGTCAAAGCAGCCGTCGAACGCATACAGCGGGTTGACCACGTTGTGCCCCTGCGCGTCACGGATCTCGGGCTGGCCGATGAACGTTGGTGGCCCCTGCGCGTTGTAGCACCCGTTGGCCTTCACGCTGACGTCGAAAGTGACCGGTGTGAACGAGAACGGGCTGGCGCCGTCTAGCTCGATCAGCATGTCCATCGTGCAGATCCAGTCGTCGCCAGGTCCCTGGTCCGAACCCGAGCGCCGGACGCAGCTGGCGTAGTCGTTGAGCTTGGCGCGGGCCGGGACGTGGCGCCCCAGCGCACGCTGCTGGAGCAGGGTGAGACCGTTGAACGTGGGCCTGATGGCCGCCTCGAGCCGGGTGGCCGTGACGGCGGCCGGACCCCAGCTGCAGGCCACCGCCAGCAACGCGATCAGCGCCGTACCGGCCAGCACGGCGCGGACCGGCAGCGCCCACCCTCGTCGCTTGGCGGCAGGAGGGCCGGCGAAATCCCGGTGACGGAGGATCGCCCAAGACACGCTCAGGCAGACGACCACCCAGGCGACGCTGACGACGCTCGCCAGCAGCAGGGGGCGGTAGAAGGGACGCGAGGTGAGGAGCCCGTGCCAGCCGTCGAACGCCGAGGCGACCAGCCAGGTGTGGACCCAGTATCCGGTGCCGACGAGCGCCAGCAACTGCATCGCGAGGGCGACGAGGACCGGTCCCAGCACTCCCATGATCCCGTTGCGAGACGCGACCGAGAACAGCACTGCCAGGCTCACGAATGCCAGCATCGGAAGCACGCTGGTCAACCAGCTCGCGAGCACCAGCTCCAGGCACCGCCAGGATGACAGCATCGTCCCGCCGAGGCTGACCAGCGGCTGGTGGCCGACCAGGAGCAGCCCGGCCACCAGACTGCAGAGCGCCGTCAGCACCGCCATCGCCACCGACAGCAGCGCCGCCGCCGCCACCTTGCTCGCGAACACGTCCCGCCGGCTGCAGGACCTCGTCAGGACCGTTTTCCAGGTTCCGTAGCGATCCTCGGCGGAGAAGATGTCGCCGGCCAGGACTCCCGCCAGCAGCGGGAACCCCCACGAGCCGGCAAAGCTCAGCACGACCATCGGGATGGCGAAGCCGGATTGGTGCACCCACAGGCCGAAGAGGGTGTCCGCCGGAACGCCGCTCTGCGCCTTCAGGATCGCCGCGAAGGCGAACGGGCCCAGCACGCACACCAGAGCCACGAGGCGGACCGGCAGCTGGACGGCCAGCTTGCGCCGCTCGGCTCGATACACGTGGCGAACGCCGCCGCGGATCTGATCACCGATCGGCTCCGCGGTCCTCACGCGCGCGTGTGTCCGGGTCGCCGTCATCTTGTCGCCGCCCGGCGCCGAGCCAGGTCTCCGACCGCCAGCGCGTTGGCGTCGGGGTAGGGGTGGGGGCCGGGGTCGGCAGTCAGGGCGAAGAACATCGATGCGAGCGAGCTGACCAGCAGCTCCAGGCTACGGATCGCCACGCCGGCCTTGGCCAGCGTCAGCACGTAGGGATCGAGCCTGCCGTCCCTGGCCGTGACGAGCAGGCCGCCGCCCGGCGCCGGGTCGGCATCGATGCCAGGATCGGCGCCGGCGATCTCCAGCGCCCGCAGGTCATCGCTGGTGGTCAACCGGTAGGTCGGCACGGGAGCCTCGCGGCGAAGCTGCGCGGCGGTTCCGTCCCAGACCGCTGCGCCCGAACGGAGCACCGTGAAGCTGTCGCATACAGCATCCACCTCGTCGATCTGATGGCTGCTCAGCAGCACCGCCACCCCCTCGCCGGATAGCTCCCGAACCAGCCCCAGGACGTCGCTGACTCCCGCCGGATCCAGTCCGGTGGTCGGCTCGTCGAGCAGCAGCAGTCGAGGCGCGCGCAGGAGCGCCGCGGCGATGCCCAGACGCTGGCGCATCCCGGTCGAATAGCCGCTCACGCGGTCGCCGGCTCGTTTGGTCAACCCGACCCTGCCCAGCGCATCGGCGATCCGGCCGGTTGCGCCGCGACCGTCCAGCTCGGCCAGCACCTCCAGATTGGCGCGCCCGGACAGATACGAGTAGAAGGCCGGGTCCTCAACGAACCCCGCCACCCCGTCGAGGTGCAACGAGTCGTAGGCCGGCTGCGGACGGTCGAAGAACTCGATCTCGCCCGCGTCGAGGCGCACGAGCCCGAGCAGCAGCCGCAGCAACGTCGTCTTGCCGGCGCCGTTGGGACCGAGCAGCCCCCGCACCTCTCCCTCCTCGATGGACAGGTCGAGTTGGTCGACCGCGCAGATCGCACCGAAATGCTTGGTCAGCCCACGCGCTTGAAAGACAGCCGTCGGGCCCAGCTCCTAGTTCTTTATGTTGAGGGTGGGCGGAGGCAGCTTGCTCTGCGGCAAGACCGGCAGCAGGAACGGCTTGCGCGGCTTCTGCCCGAAGTTGAAGTCCTTGATCAGGTTGCCGAGGACCGGCTCGTTCTCGCGAACATCCGGGCGGGGGTCGCGCCGTCCATCGGTCTTGGGGTTGAGCCGCTGGCCGCTGAGAAAGTCGTCCTCGATGAACTTCAGATAGGCGTCGAACGACAGCGTCTGGTGATCGATGTAGCCCTTGCGCGCGTACGGGCTGATCACCAGCGCCGGTACCCGGATGCCGTAGCCCTCGCCGTCGACCTTGGGCGGCTTGACGTGGTCATAGAAGCCGCCCCAGTCATCCCAGGCCAGGAAGATCGCCGTCGAGTCCCAGTCCTTGCTGCGCATGACCGCGTCGATCGCACCGGTGACGTAGTTCTGGCCCCAGCTGATCCGCCCCGGCGGGTGCTCGCTGTCGTCACCGCTGGGGATCAGCCAGGAGACGGCCGGCAGCGTGCCGGAGCGGGCGGCCTGGTAGAAGTCGCTGCTGGGGACGATGTCGGCGAGCTGATGATCCCGATGGACGGTGGTGAAGTTGGCCAGCGGGTTCCAGATCTCGGGGGTCCTGACGTTCTGCGGCACCGCCGCACAGGTCATCGCTCCGCTGGCGCAGTCGGGCTCGGTGCCCTGGGACAGGTAGTACCGCCAGCTGACGCCGTACTTGTGCAGCAGATAGGTGATGTCGGTCCAGGCGTACGGGGGCTGATCCTTGGGATTTGAGCTGTAGTGGTTGGTGGGCTCGTTGAACGTCGTCAGTGCCGACAGTCCGATGTTCGGACTTCCGTTGTCGAGGTTGGGGTCGGGGTTGACCAGGTCTGACTTGCAGGTCATGGGCTTGTTCGGGACGCATTTGGCCGACCAGCCGGACACCATGTAAAGATGTGAGACCTGGCTCCAGCCCAGGTTGGGCTCGAACATGTGGTCCTGCAGGACGAAGTTGCGGGCATAGGCCCAGTAGTGCTTGAGCTGGCGGCCGTCGTGGTAGCCCATCACGTCGTCGCAGGTGCTCGACAGGCCCTGGGCGACGCAGCCCAGCACGTCCGTGTCGAGGTGGCCGACGGCCTGGCGGCTGCGGATGAAGCCGTTCATCTTGCCGCCGTCGATGTCGGTGACCGCGTCGACCAGCATGTGGGGTCCGCCCGAGTTGGTGTCGCTCGGGTCGTAGTAGGGCTTCACGCATGTGTGCGCCTGAAGGTCGGGCACGCATACGGTGAACTGGCCCTGCTTGTTGCGCGGGAGCCCGTCGGCCCCGGGGTAGGTCCCGAAGTAGCTGTCGAACGAGCGGTTCTCCTGCATGATGATCACGACGTGCTTGATCTTGTGAATGCCGGTTGCCGCGGACGCGCGCGCCTGCACGGACGCAGCGGCCCGGCTGACGTGCGTGGTCGACGCCGTCGCGACGGTCAGCACGACCGCGGCCAGCGGGGCCAGGGCTACGAGCGTGGCCAAGCGATATCTGCGCCAGGTCCCGGCGCGCTGTCGGCGTTGAAGTCCCTGCATCGTCTCTGCACCCCTCTCGGTGGCACAACGCCGTCGGCGGCCGCGAACCTCGTGATCGTATTTGAACCCGGGGCCGTTGACCAGACGACTGGGCTGATCCGCCCGTACCGGGGGAATCAGACTCGCGACCGCCAAAAACGCTGCGATCCCGATTATCCTCGCGGGTGATTTTGCGCATGAGCCATCGAGCAGCCGCACGAGGTCCAGCTCACAAAAGGAGACCGACGCACATGACCGCCAAGCAGAAGCAGCTCTGGGCGATCCGGATCGGGGTGTTCGTGGTGATCTTGGTCGTGATCATCGTCGCCACGAGCCACTGAGCACAGCTGCGCGACGCAACGCCGCCGCCCCGGACCAGCCCGCGGCTACAAAGATCTAGCCGCTGTTGGCCTGCGGTTCCCAGCGGAATCCGCGCGCGGCGATGATGAACCCAACCACCGCCCAGAGGGCGAGTATCCCCAGGTCGCCCCCGTTGAACCCGGCGCCGGTCGCGCCCTGCACCAGCCCGCGCTGCATGCCCGCGGCTAGATGTTCGAGCGGGAAGACCTTGCCGACATCGGCCAGCCATGACGGCAGCGCAGCCAGCGGGATGAATACCCCGGAGATGAACGACAGGATGACCGCGGCGAACGGCCCCACCGTCGATGCGGTCTCCGCGGACTTGCATACGATCGTCACCGCCAGCCCGAGCGCGCTGAGCGCGATCGTGCCCAGCGCGACGTAGACCGCCAGGCCGAGGACGCCGGCCGGGTGCAGGTGAACGCTGAACGCTGAACGCGCCGATCAAGAACACCGCGAGCACCATCGCGACCGTGAACAGGACGGCGCGCAGCACATAGGCGCCGATGAACGACCAGGCGGGCATCGGCGTACCACGCAGGCGCTTGAGCTGGCCGGTCTCACGCTGGGTGGTGACGGTGATCGCCAGGGAGGTGAACGTCTGCAGCATGATCGCGTAGGCGGCGAGCCCGGCCGTGTAGTACGCCGCGGTGGAGATCACCTGGCTGCCGATGTGAGTGTTGTGATTGCCCCCGCGGACGAATACCTCTTCGAACAGCACGAGCAGGAAGAGCGGAAAGACGATCCCGAACACCAGCACACGTGAGCTGCGCATCGAAGCCACCAGGGCAAAGCGCGTCTGCACGGCGAGGATCCGCAGGTTACTCATCGCTGCTCGACTCAGTTCTTGTCAGCTCCAGGAACACGTCCTCCAGACTGGGCTGGCGCACCTCGATCGCCTCGAGCGTGACCTGCTCGCGGTCGGCCCAGACGGTCAGGCGCAGGAGCGCGGCTTGAGCGTCGTCGGTGTGGAGCGTGATATTCCCGTTCTCGCTTGTGACCGGGTGCGCGATCGCCTCGGCGATCCGCTCGGAATGCAGTCCGTCGGGAGCCACGAATCGGATAATCGCCTGCAGGGTCTGCTGTCCGGTGATCTCGTCGGGGCGGCCCTGAGCGATGATCTCGCCGGCGCGGAGGATCGCCACTCGGTCTGACAGGTACGAGGCCTCCTCCATGTAATGCGTGGTCAGCAGCACCGTCTTGCCGAGCTCCCTGAGCCCCTCGATCGTCGTCCATGCCTCGCGCCGGGCGGTGGGATCAAAGCCCGTGGTCGGCTCGTCGAGGAAGATCAGGTCGGGATCGCCGATCAGCGCCACCGCCACGTCCGCCCGGCGCCGCTGGCCGCCGGACAGCGTCCCGAGCCGCGACTGCTCGCGGCCGGTGAGCCCGACGAGGGAGATCACCTCATCCAACCGACGGGGGTTGCGGTAGAACGCCGAGAACAGCGCCAGCGTCTCAGAGACCGTCAGCAGGGGGTCGAGCTCGCATTCCTGCAGGACGAGACCGATCTTGTTGCGCCACGCGCGGGTCGGGTGGGAGGGATCGACGCCCAGCACTTCGACCTCACCACCGGTTCGCTGCCGGTAGCCCTCCAGGATTTCGATCGTCGTCGTCTTGCCGGCCCCGTTGGGGCCCAGGAAGCCGAGAATCTCGCCGGTGGCCACTTCCAGGTCGATGCCCTTGAGGACCTCGCGGTCGCCGTATCGCATCTTCAGGCCACGCACGGATATCGCCGGAGTCGGCACGGCGGCAATCTACCGCGCCACGGCGGTCCGGTCGTGAGAATCCTGTTGGCAAATCGAAGACTCGCGGGCTGGTGGCGCGGGCTGCCGAGCTCAGCGTGGCGACGGCGCGACAATTCCCGCAACGCTCCGATCTCGTAGGGAGGGAATTCATGTCGAGCACGCAAGTACGTCCCGCCGCGGCCGCGGTCGACCAGTGGCTGTCGAGCTTCGACGAGGCGCTCACCCAAGCGGACGCCGGCGCCGCGGCGCAGCTGTTCGCAGCCGACTGCTTCTGGCGCGATCTGGTCGCGTTCACCTGGAACATCAAGACCGTCGAGGGCGTAGACGGAGTGCGCGACGTGCTCGAGCACACGCTCGCCCACGTCAGGCCGTCGGGCTGGCGCACGACCGAGGAGCCGACCGAGGACGAAGGGGTGACCGAGGCTTGGATCGCGTTTGAGACCGCCACCGGCCGTGGCACCGGCCATCTGCGGCTGCGGGAGGGGAAGGCGTGGACGCTGCTCACCACGCTGACAGAACTCAAGGGCTACGAGGAGCGCGCGCGCGACCGGCGCCCCAAGGGTGTTCACCACGGGGCCGATCCCGACCGTGTGACCTGGCTCGAGCAGCGCCGGCGAGAAGCTGACCAGCTCGGCCACCAGACGCAGCCTGAGGTCGTGATCGTCGGCGGCGGGCAGGGCGGGATCGCGCTCGCCGCGCGCCTGCGCCAACTCCAGGTGCCGACGATCGTGCTCGAGCGCAACGCGCGCCCCGGCGACTCGTGGCGCAAGCGCTACAAGTCGCTGTGCCTGCACGATCCGGTCTGGTACGACCACCTTCCCTACATCAAATTCCCTGACAACTGGCCGGTGTTCTCGCCCAAGGACAAGATCGGCGACTGGCTGGAGATGTACGCGCGGGTGATGGAGATCAACTACTGGGGCTCCACCGAGGCCAAGTGCGCTCGCTACGACGAACCGGCCGGGGAATGGGAGGTGTCGGTGCTGCGCGAAAGCGAGCCGCTGACGCTGCGCCCCAGGCAATTGGTGCTGGCGACCGGGATGTCCAGCCAGCCCAGCCTGCCCAGCCTGCCTGGCCAGGACGTGTTCAAGGGAGAGCAGCACCACTCCTCCAGACACCCGGGCCCCGACGCGTACGCCGGCCAGCGAGCGGTGGTGATCGGCTCCAACAACTCGGCGTTCGACATCTGCGGGGCGCTGTGGGAGCACGGCGCCGACGTCACGATGGTGCAGCGCTCTTCCACCCACATCGTCCGCTCGGACACGCTGATGGAGATCGGCCTCGGTGCCTTGTACTCACAGCAGGCCGTCGACGCCGGCGTGACCACCGAGAAGGCGGACACGATCTTTGCTTCGCTGCCCTACCGGATCATGGCCGACTTCCAGATCCCGCTCTACGATCAGATGCGCGAACGCGACGCCGACTTCTATCGTCGCCTGCAGACGGCGGGTTTCGACCTCGACTGGGGCCCCGACGGTTCGGGCCTGTTCATGAAGTACCTACGTCGCGGCTCTGGCTATTACATCGACGTCGGCTCGGCCGAGCTGGTAGCCGACGGCCGAGTCAAACTCGCCAAGGGCCAGGTCGACCATCTGACGCAGGACGCGGTCGTGCTGCAGGACGGCACCGAGCTGCCAGCCGACCTGGTCGTCTACGCGACCGGCTATGAATCCATGAACGGCTGGGTCGCGGAGCTCATCTCGCGTGACATGGCCGACAAGGTCGGCAAGGTTTGGGGACTTGGGTCTGACACCCCAAAGGATCCAGGGCCGTGGGAGGGTGAGGAGCGCAACATGTGGAAGCCGACTCAGCAGGCGGCGCTCTGGTTTCACGGTGGCAACCTGCATCAGTCGCGCTACTACTCGCTGTATCTGGCCCTGCAGCTCAAGGCTCGCGCCGAGGGAATCGAGACCCCGGTCTACGGATTGCAGGAGGTTCACCACACACGCTGAAATCGAGGGGCAGTCGCGTCGACGTTCGGCCACGCCGGTGGCTACAGCGACCTGGAGAGCAACTGCGTGCAGACGGTGCGTGTTCCACGTGCCGAGCCTGAGGCGAATGCCGTCGCCGGCGCAGTAGGCTGCACGCCGGTATGAAGATCATCTACACGATCACCGATGAGGCGCCCGCGCTGGCCACCCACTCGCTGTTGCCGATCCTGCGGGCGTTCGCCGGAGCGGCGGGCGTCGAGGTCGAGGTCCGAGACATCTCGCTCGCCGGCCGGATCCTGGCGCAGTTCCCTGACTCGCTCAGTTCTGATCAGCGCGTCGACGATGCCCTGACCGAGCTCGGCGAGCTGGCCAGGACGCCCGAGGCCAACATCATCAAGCTACCCAACATCAGTGCCTCAGTGCCGCAGCTGAAGGCGGCGATCGCCGAACTGCAGAAGAGCGGCTACGCAATCCCCGACTACCCCGACGAGCCGACCGACGAAGCGCAGCGCCAGGCGCGCGCGCGCTACGACAAGGTCAAGGGGAGCGCCGTGAACCCGGTGCTGCGGGAGGGCAACTCCGACCGCCGTTCGCCGGCCTCGGTCAAGTCCTACGCTCGCTCTCACGCGCATTCGATGGGCGCCTGGTCACCGGACTCGCGCTCGCACGTCTCGACGATGAGCGACGGCGATTTCCGCTCCACCGAGCAGTCGGTGACCGTCGAGCACGAGGGTTCGGTGACGGTCGAGCACGTTGCGCAGGATGGCGAAGTGACTGTGCTCAAGGACGCGATCGCCGTCCTGGCCGGCGAGGTGCTCGACGTGGCCGTAATGCGCCGTGACGCCCTGCAGGAATTCCTGACCGCGCAGATGGGCGAGGCCAAGGAGCAGGGCGTGCTGTTCTCGGTGCACCTGAAGGCGACGATGATGAAGGTCTCTGACCCGATCATCTTCGGCCATGCTGTTCGCACCTATTTTCGCGCCGTGTTCGCGGAGCATGGCGCTGCGCTGGCGTCCGTGGGTTTCAACGCCAACGACGGCCTGGCGGCGCTGCTGAGCGCCATCGAGGGGTTGCCCGAGGAGGAGCGCAACGCCGTGGAGTCGGCGGTGAGGGCAGCCTACGCCGACGGCCCGGCGCTGGCGATGGTCGACTCCGGCCGCGGTATCACGAACCTACACGTGCCCAGCGACGTGATCGTCGACGCGTCGATGCCCGCAGCGATCCGTTCATCAGGCCAGATGTGGGACGCGAAGGGCGAGCTGCAGGACACCAAATTCGTGATTCCCGATCACTCCTACGCGGCGCTGTACGCCGAGACGATCGACGACTGCCGATGCAACGGCGCGTTTGATCCCGCGACGATGGGCTCCACCGCCAACGTCGGCCTGATGGCCCAGGCGGCCGAGGAGTACGGCTCACACGACAAGACGTTCGAGATGACCGACGCGGGTACGGTTCGCGTGATCGACGAGAGTGGCGCGACGCTGATGGAGCACGCAGTCAAGCCGGGCGATATCTGGCGTATGTGCCAGGCCAAGGACGCCGCGATCCAGGACTGGGTGCGTCTCGCGGTGGCCCGCGCCCGGGCCTCCGGCGACCCGGCGGTCTTCTGGCTCGACGAGTCGCGCCCGCACGACGCGCAGCTGCTGCGCAAGGTCCGCCCGGCACTGGCCGAGCTCGACACCGGCGGCCTGCAGATCGAGATCATGGACCTCGCCTCGGCGACGCGGTTCACACTGGCGCGCGCCCGGCGCGGCGAGGACACGATCTCAGTCACCGGCAACGTGCTGCGCGACTATCTCACCGACCTGTTCCCGATCCTCGAGCTCGGCACGAGCGCCAAGATGCTCTCCGTCGTGCCGTTGATGAACGGCGGCGGCCTGTTCGAGACCGGCGCCGGGGGCTCGGCGCCCAAGCACGTCCAGCAGTTCCTGAAGGAGAACCATCTGCGCTGGGATTCGCTCGGCGAGTTCCTGGCGCTCGTCCCATCCCTGGAGATGCTGGCCGAGAGGACCGACAATCCGCGCGCCAAGCTCCTGGCCGATGCCCTGGATCGGGCCACCGGACGGGTTCTGGGGGAAAACCGATCACCTTCGCGTAAGACGGGCGAGCTCGACAACCGGGGCAGCCACTTCTATCTGGCGCTCTACTGGGCACAGGAACTGGCGCAGCAGACCGACGACGCGGACCTCGCCGCCCGCCTAGGGCCGTTGGCGCAGCGGCTGGCCGCCGCCGAGTCGGCGATCGTCGACGAGCTGAACGGCGTGCAGGGCGCGTCGGTGGACATCGGCGGCTACTACCGACCGGATCCCGAACGGGCCGCGGCGGCGATGCGTCCGAGCGCGACCCTCAACGACGCGCTGGCCCAGTTCTGACGCCACCACCGGCTCCGCTCTAACTCCGGCGCCGCCTCCGCTTCAACGCCGCGCCCGCTGCGCTCTGATTGCCCGTGGCCGAACCCAAGCGCCGAAGTCTTGGTTTGAGGCAATCGGCACGTGGGTACCGTCCCTGGACGGAGACACGAGCATCCTCCAGCCCGTGCGCCGACTCGAGGGCTTCCAGCGGGTGACCCTCGCGCCGGGGCAGACGCAGACGGTCACGTTCACCCTGGGCGGCCCGAACCTCGGCTTCTACAACGAGCAGGGTCAGTTCGCGGTGGAGCCCGGGCCCGTCGACGTCTGGGTCGGTGACAGCTCGGTCGGCGGTCTGCCGTCGACGTTCGAGATCCACTCGTAGGCGGGGAGCCATGCGCATCCATCGCCGTGCCCTCGGCGCCCGCCAGATGGCGCGGCGGCCCGCGTTACGCGCGTTGGTAGCGGTCGCCGCATGCGCGCTGATCGCGGCGGCCACGGTGCCTACCCCGGCGCGAGCCGACGCGAGCGGCCCCGGCCTGAGCGCCAACCAGCGCGCGGTGCTTCTGCAGATCGCCCGTGACACCTGGAGGTTCTTCGGCGCCGACGTCGACCCGGTCACCCACCTGCCGCTTGACAACCTCAGGCCAGGTGGCATTCGCGGCGCGTATACGTCGGCGGCGAATATTGGGGTCTACCTGTGGGCGGTCGTCGCCGCCCGCGACCTGGGACTGATCGGCTCAGCCCAGGCCCAATCGATGGCGGCCGCGACGCTGTGGGAGGTCAGCACGCTGAAGCGCTTCGACGGCTTCCTGTACCAGTGGTATGACACCGCCAACGGCAACGTGCTCAGCAACCCGGGGCAGCCCGACTGCAGCGAGACGACGCCAAGCCAGGACAACTGCTGGTTCGTCTCGGCGGTCGACAACGGCTGGTATGCGTCAGGGCTGATCGAGGTCCGCCAGGCGCTGCCCCAGCTGCGGGGGCTGGCCGACCAGCTGCTCGCTCCAATGAACTTCTCGATCTTCTACGACAATCGGGCTCAGACCGCGTGCAATACAAATCCGGCCGTGACGGGCAACCAGCCGACCGGTCAGATGTACGGCGGCTACTACGTCGACCAAGGGCCGGCCGGCTACCACAACGGCGCGCTCTACAGCGACCCCAGGATCGCGATCTACATCGGCATGGGTCTGCACCAGATGCCCGGCGACGTGTGGTGGCGGACGTGGCGGACCCTGCCGCCGCGGCAGTGCCCCACCGATCCCGACTTCTCCTGGCAGGGACAGTGGCCGGTCGCGGGCTGCTGGCAGACCTACACCGACCCGCAGTCCGGCAAGACGTTCAACGTCTGGGAGGGCCACTACACCTACCCTGGGACCTCGCTCACATTCGTCCCGACCTACGCCGGCGGGATGTTCGAGGGTTTGATGGCCAACCTCGTGGTGCCCGAAACCACCTGGGGACCGCACAGCTTCGGGCTCAACGACCTGCGCTGGGCGCAGGTACAGGAGAACTACGCGACGCAGGTCCTTCACTACTCGGTCTGGGGAATGTCGCCGTCCAGCACCCCGGACGACACCGGCAACTACACGGGATACGGAGTGGAGGGGCTCGCCTTCCCAAAGGGTGAAGGAGTGGAGGGGCTCGCCTTCCCAAAGGATGAAGGCCTGGCCCAGTGCACCACCTGTGCGACCGAGGACACGGTGACGCCGCACGCCTCGGTGATCGTACTGCCGGTCCTGCCACAGGACGCGTACGCGAACATCGAGGCCCTGCTCGCCCGCTACCCCGGCATCTACTCCTCCGACGGCGGTTTCTACGATGCTGTCAGCCCCAGCACCGGCTCGATCGGCCATCGACGGCTGGTACTCGATCAGTCGATGATCATGGCAGCGCTCGACGACGCCCTGAACGGCGGCGCGCTGCAGCGCTACTTCGCCTTGGACCCCATCTCGTGGGCGGCCCGGCTGTACCTCTCCGACGAGCGGATGTCGATCCACTAACGCGTCGCTTTGACCACGAGCCAGCGAGGCGCGGGACGGTGAAGTCGGCCGTCAGCCGGAGCTGGTGCTCGAGCCGTTCGCGCTTCCGGGCTGAACGCTCTTGGTGCACTCGGTCAGGCCGAGGCTCGTCGCCTTGGCATGGTCTGATGCGTTGAGCGCACTGCCCTGAGCGGCCAGCGACTGCGCCTTCTTCAGGTCTCCGGCCCGGACTGCGGCGACGACCTGCTGAATCAGCGCCGTTTCCTGGGTCAGGCCGGAGATCAACTGGTCGGCCGTCGCCTTCTTGCCCGAGGGGGGCGTCAGCGCCCTGAGCTTGGCGAGCGCCGAGTTGGTCATGGCGATCTCCTTGGGGCCGGTCTTGAGCAGGTCGGCTGTGGTGTTGATCGCGGGCAGCGATGCGAGCTTGCTGTTGACCTCGGCGCAGATGCGGTTGGCCTGCGAGACGAACGTGGCGCCGTTGCCGTTCGTGCTAGACCCGCCGCAGCCGGCGAGGGACAGGACCGCCACCGGGACAATTAGGAGTTTGCTGATCGGACTCATTCAGATTGATCGCGCCGCCGACGCTCAACTCTTGCGCAGCAGCGAGGGCAGCTTGAGCAGCAGGCGCGGGATGTCTGAGCGCGCGTGATCGAGCGCGTCCTTGAGGGCGGCGGAGGCGCCGGCCTCGATCGCTTCGCCGTGACCGACGAGCAGACGCTCGGGCGCGTGGGCCGACAGCTGCCGGCGGGGAGGCGTCAGGCGCAACAGCGGGTGCACGCCGGCCCGGCGGCCCGCCGTGAAGACGGGGGCGGTGCCCACCGCCTCGGCCACGATCAAGGCGTTCTCGGCCGACCACCACAGCCCGATCTCTCTCCAGCCCTTGCGTGAGATCATCGGGACCACCTTAAACGGGGTGTCGGGAGTTCGCTCGGGCAGTCGCAGCAGCGCGACGCCGAGGCGCTGGGCCAGCGACTTGCAGTCGCGGTTGTGGCGATCGAGCAGCTGCAGCACGCCGGCCGGCTCGCCGAGCTCGGCGGCCGCGCTCAGCGCGGCCTCATCCTCGAACGGATCGATCAGCCAGACCCGGCCAGCGCTGACCACGGCGTGCGCCGAGCGGACCGTGCCGCCCCGCTCGGTCCAGGTGATCCCCAGTGCGTGGCGCTGCAGGGTTGTGCTCACGGGGCAACCATGGCACAAGTGGGCGGCGAGCGATCAAGTGGGCGGTGAGCGATCAAGTGGGCGGTGAGCGATCAAGTGGGCGGTGAGCGATCAGCCATCGTCAGGCAGCCCCAGCCGGTGGGGGGCGCCAGCTCGGCGGCTGGCTCGGGGCCCCAGCTGCCCTGCGGGTAGGGCAGAGACTGAGGCGGATCGGCGAGGACCGGCGCGGCACACGCCCACAGCCGCTCGACCTCGTCGGCGCGCGTGAACAGCAGCTGGTCGCCGAGCATCACGTCGTGCAGCAGCCGCTCGTAAGCCTCCAGGCCGTGCTCGTCGAGCTCGTGCACCGTCTGATGAGGATCGAACGGGCGCAGGTCCGCGAACACGGCGGCCTTGGCGTCGCGCAGCGCACCGGCTTCAAGGCTCTCCGGTGCCTCCATCAGCCACCCGTGCCAGCGCCGGTCAGGGTTCGTGGTTGGCGCTTATTCGAGCCGGCGTCGATGACGGCCGCCGCGGTTGCGCTCCTGGGGCGCAGACGCGGCCACTGCGAACAGCGCCGCCACGTCGGGGTCCATGAAGTAGTCGGTCCCGCCGTCGGCGCGGCCTTCGGTGGCGATCGGCAGGACGCGGTCCAGATGCCGGC
>CALAQT010000036.1 GCA_937888775.1 uncultured Actinomycetes bacterium
GACGCCGATCGCGTTCGGGCTGCCGAGCGCTGGAAAGCAGCGGGGGCAGGCGAGCTTGCGCTCGCCTGCCCGGGTCCCGCTAGGCGAAGACTTTTACGCCGCCCGCGGTGAGCGCGCTTAGCGCCTCTTGGACATCCTGAATCGGATAGCGCACGACATTCTCGCTTTTGTCCCGCGCGATCTTGACGCGGGCGAGCTGGAAAGCGCCGAGCGTTTCATCGATGCGCTTCTCGCGCTGGACAACGGCGAATCCGCCGCTGGCGCACGGTACGCGCTTGTGAACGTCAACGTAGACGCGCTGCGCGCGGCTGATTTCCTCGGTTGCGACCGCGGTCGCGATATCGAGCGGCGCCGCGGGGGCGGCGGGGGCAGACTTGCTAGTGGCAGTGGCCATGCGTAAGACTCCTCTAGTAGCGCAGCGCACGAGGATCGCGAGCCGCGATTTACTTATCAGGGATGACAGGGGGCAGAATCGACCGCGGTCTAATCACTTGTAACAAAGTGTTACTAATGATGAGATCCGGCCCGATAATCGCCCCTGTCACTAGTAGAGCCTCGCGCGGATGTCCGGATGCGCTAAAGTTTGTCGCTCGCTGGCCGATAAGACGGTTAGCAGGATTCGACCCCTAAGCATTGGAGCGCATCGGATGGATATCGCCGCACAAGTTGCAAGTCGTGAGAATCGCATCAGTCGGCAAGTCGTGCTCGACGCTAGAGAATCGGAGCATGGCGGTTTGATCCCTGCTGATCGCGTTAGCGAAGTCATCAAGCGCAGCATGGCCGGATGGTCTGACAGCTATCGACCGTCGACCACTAAGACCGAAGTCAGCGCAGCAGTCGCCGGAACGATTCGCGATTGTCGCGAAGTGACCATCGGCCGCCTCTATGTCGACTTATCCAAGATGGTCGACGACGCCGCGCGCAAGTTCTCCACCGATGATCGCGAGACGATCCGGACCGAGGCCCTGCTACTCCTCCTCCGCTGGCCGTCGCATGGCGCCGCGGGGAGAACCCTTGACTTAGGCGCCGCTCGACTTGAAGCGAGGATGCGTCGAATCGCTAACACTGCGCCGACCGCTGCGCTGCGTTGCTCGCGCTGGATAGACCTAGCCGAGATTCTGCTAGCTAATGGGTCGCTGCCACTGCGCCGAGACTGGATAGACCCCGCAACCGGCTATGCGTCCGACGCCGCCCGGCGCGCGATGCGCGCAGCGATAAAGCAAGCTGCGGCCGATCGTCAAGTCGTGGCAGAGCTTGCGCCAGCGGCCGAGATCCCCACGGACGGGCTCGATATCTCCCGGATGATCGAAGCCGAGGCGATCAGCAGCGCCGAGGCGATCCGCATCCCGGACGCCGCAGCGCCCGAGATCATCGCGGCGCATATGCGCTGTTCACTTGACGCCGCGCGAGCGATTCTCGCGCGAGCGTATCCAGCGGCGAACGTCACTGAACTAGCCGCTAGCTGGCGCATCAGTCGGGCCGCGGCCGATAACGCTCTAAACCGCGGCGCCGCTTGGATACGCGCCAACTATCCGGACCCGATCGACCTCTTGACTGCGCTCGACGCCGCAGCGGCCAGCTATCGCGATCAGACCGAGCGCGACGCGCTTCTAGCCTTGCTCGACTATCGCGAGTATCGCGACGCGCGAGACCTAGAAGCGGCGAAGCTGGCCGTAGCTAATTGGCGCGGCGCATCGGCCGGATTGTCGACCGATCAGGGTGCGATCCTCAGCGCTGCGCGCGCTGCCATCCGCAGACATGGCGGTCAGTATGGGTCAGAGCTTGCCGAACGCATCGCCGCCTCGGCGCCGCGATTGATCGCCGCAGAGCAGCGCGCTACCAGCCGCTCTAGCCGCGTCAAGCGCTACGGACACCTAAACCACTGCGCGCTGTCAGCGCAGCGGCGCAGAGCGGCGCATATGAACCCTCAGCAGCTTGTAAAGCTCACGCATGCGCGCGAGCAACTGTCACGGTTCCTTGATAGTGGCAGCGCGGATGCCGACAGGATGCGCGCGCTACGCGCCGAGATTGCAGCGCTGGCCGTCTAGAACAAACGGCTAGAGCGCTAAAGCTCCCCGCCCGCGGCGCCGATGTAGAGGGTATGAACCGAACCACCACTAAGGGAGCAGACCTTATGCCGATGTCTTGTAGTTGTGATTTCCCCGCTTGCCGCCCGGGCGAAGCGGTTTGCATTGCCTGCGGCGGGATCGCTCGCCCCGCCCGCCCGCCGCGTGGATTCACCCGGAACGGGACCCATGCTGATGCGACGGCGCTAGCGCAGCGCATCGGCACGCTTGCCGAAGTCGCGCAGGGTGGAGTCCACTACTTCAAGTGCGACGGGACCGAGCCGCAGGGATGACCCGGACCTATCGCTATGTGACCGTCAACGGTCGCACTTACCGCGAAGCGGTTTGGACACCGATCGCGCCGAGCACGCGCGGGACTATGTAGGCGAGCCCTCCCCGCGGCGCCGAACCTAGACACTGAGAACCGACCCGAGACCGACAGGACAGCCATGCAAGGACAGCAGCAGCTAAACATCAAGCTCACGACTGGGAGAGTCACAAGGACCACGCGGTGTAATGCCTGCGGCGCACTCTACGACCACGCGAGCCAAGACGGCCATGCTCACGGGTGCTACTGGCCCGAGCACTCAGAGCGTCGAGCACGCGCGATGCGCTTACTCTTGACGCGGACGGCTGATGACGACGCAGAATGGTCGGATTAGCGGGGAGAAACGGACGAGCACAAGCGCGCGAAACCCCACGGTTAGCGCGCTTGAATCGTCCACGCGTGGGATGCGCATAACCTCCCAAAAAAAGGTTGCGCCCATCCCCCCCCGTTACCTTGTAGCGAACCGCACAAGCGCGGAAACGCTACACCACACCCACACTCACACCAGACCCCTAATTTTCCAGGGGTTTTAGTCATTCACATCACTCCCCGGTTGACGCGGGAACCCGGAGGCAGTGCCGCGCTTACACACGGTCGGCAGGTCGCGAGCCCGCTTCGCCCAGATCCACCCCCTCCCAGGCCGCCTTACCCGTCCTCGGCGCCGCTGGGAGGTCCCGATGGCTCTTCGTCCAAATAGCGGGGTACGGGTGGTAGCACTCTGGCCTTCGGTGGTAGCACCTGCTATCACTCCGTGAATGGCTGACGCACGTGTGCAGATCCCCTTCCGAGTCTCCCCTGAGCTGCGTGAGCGCATCGAGGAGGCCCGCGGACAGGTCGGGCTCAACGTCTGGCTGGTCTACGCCGTCGAGCTGGCTATGGCCCGCGAGGACGCGGCGCCCGCAAAACGCATCAGCCCGACAGGTCCAGCCGCGGCGATCCGGTCAAGCCAACGCGCTCGCGCGCACGTGAACCCGATACCGAAGGGCGGTCAATGATGGCGATAGTCGCGACAATTCAGATCGGGGTACGCAGACAGGGTCGCCTCGTGGGCTGGGAAGGGCCGCACGTGTCGATCTCTCGGCAGGTGGTGGATGCTCCCGAGGACCTCACGGAGAAGCAGCTCGCGGTTGCCGTGTCGATCGGGGAGATCAAGCGGGCGCTGGCGAGTGCGGAAGCGTGCAGCGACGAGGTCGACACGCTGGAGTTCATGGTCGACTTCACCGAGAGCGAGTGATGAGACACGTCTACGTCGGCAATAGCAGAGTGACGTGGTGCGGCGCGAAGGTGCATGCGGGCTCAGGCAACAGGTTGAAGTTGAAGCGCGGCGAGCTGGCTCCGCTCACTGAGGAGGAGCACGCCGAAGGATTCAACTACGGCGATATGTGTCCTGAGTGCGTTGCGAACGTAGCCGCGACCGTGGCGGAAATGAAACGCATCAACGATCGACCGCTGCCCGACGAGCAGTCCGCGGTCATCGAGAACGCACCCGTCGTTAGGTACGACCTTGATTGACAAGCCCCGCCTGATAGCCCTGCTCAACGACTACGTGGTCCGTCCACCTGATCCGAAGTGGCAGGAGGATCTCGCTGATGCGATCATTGCGCTTGACGACGGCCCCGAGCAGGCCAAGCGATCATTCAACGAGCAGCTTGACGACGCGCAAGTTGCCGTTGATCGCTTGCGCAGGCAACAGGCCGAGCAGCAGCTCGTTGACGCGCAAGCTGCCATTGATCGCTTGCGCAGGCAACGGGTCGAGCAGGCCGAGCGTGTCATCCTGGCGGTCAATCGCGCCGTGCGCGAGGCCGACGCCTTCCGCGATCAGTACAACGTGCGAGCGCTCGCTCGCTTGTATAAGGAGGGGTGATGATCGACAAGACGCAACTGCTGCGCCTGCTCGACGAAGCACACGTCTCGCTCGACCATCGGGAACGGGCGAAGATCGCTGACAGGATCATCGCGCTCGACGAGACTCAGGAGCAGGCCCATACCAGGGCCACCAACGCGGCGCGGGCGAGGCGCGAGACGGATATAGAGAAGGCTGAGGAGGGTCTGTTGCGCGGCGAGGCGCTCATTGCCCAACTGGAGGCAACGCAAACGCGACATCCAGTGGGTCGGATCTTTCTCTCGCCGTTGTCGTGGTTCCATCTCGCGGCGACAGGCGTAGACGCCGTGCTGGGGCTCAGCGAGCAGCTCGCCTACCTACAAGACGAGATCCGGCGCCAGGGGCGGCAGGGATGAGGGTGACCCTGGAGATGCGCGTGCGCCGCGGCGAGCACATAGCGCACGTCGCTGAGATCCCGGTGGACTACGAGATGCGCAACGGGCACATGGATCTGCGCGATCAGTACATCGCGGTGCCGTGGTCGATGTTGGGTCAGGCGATCGATCGAGGACTCGCTGGTCTCAGCGGCCCGCGCGATGAGGTCGTCTGCCTGCTCAAGGTGCGCCCGTGACGCAGTACGACTACTGGATGTCGAAGCGACTGGCGGCCGAAGATCCGCCGTTCGCCGCCCTGATAATGGCCGCGTTGCGCAAGGCGGATTCTCACAACGCAGAGTTACTGCGTCGCGCGTACCCAGAGGTCTGCGCCGAGATGCAGTTGCGTTATGACGCGACCGGAGGAAAGCTCCCAGGCGATGTTGAGCCGGGTGACGCCGAGCACAGGTGGGTGGCGTCAAGCACTGTCGACACTGGCCACCAGCCACCGCGTCGCCTCTGGGTCTGCGTCTGCGGCGAGGAGATGTGGGCCACTGACAATCCACCGCGGTGGGATCCGGACACGCCGCCAAGGACTCACGAATGACGCTGGCAAGGCAGGCCATCGAGGAGCACGGGGCCTGGCAGAAGGTCGTAGAGCTGGAGGCGCTCGCGCTGATGGTCGCCACACTCAGGCCTCACCGGGTACTTGAGATCGGCACCCACAAGGGCGGGACGCTCTGGCTATGGTCACAACTGGCGGCCGACGACGCCCTGCTGGTCTCGGTCGACCTCGATCACGAGACCGTCTGGGCGGCGATGAACGCCGACGAGCGTCTCCGTGAGGATCTGCGCCCCCTCATCGACCAGGAGAGGCTGTTCTTCGTCGAAGGCGACTCGTCGAGGGCAGGCACCCAGCGAGCGGTCGAGCGCCTGTTCGGCGGCGAGTCGGTCGACCTGCTGTTCATCGACGGGGGCCACTCCTATCTGGCAGCGCTCGTTGACTGGTATCGCTACAGCGGGCTGGTTGGCAAGGGCGGCCTGATCGTCCTACACGACACCCGCGAGGCTGACAACGCCGGGGTCGACCAGCTCTGGGCCGAGCTGAAAGAGCAATACGAGACGACGACTGAGATCGTCGCCACCGACCCGAGCCGCTGGGGCGGGATCAGCGTGGTCCGCGTATGACGATCGTCCTTCACTGCTCCGAGTGTGGCCAGCCTGAGCCCGGTCCCCACCGTGGTACGTGCTCGCGGTCGATGATGCACACCGGCGAGCCCACGCTGGCGCGGATCCCGAAGGGCGACGAGGTATGGACGAGTCCGATCAAGCCGCGCACCCAGGGCGAGCAGGACGCCTACATGGCTGGCCAGCGGGCTGCGCTCGTCCTGGCGCGCGAGGAGGGCATCGACTACGCCGAGCGGATCGTCAAGCTCACTCAGGACTCGATTACCCGCGAGCGCGAGTCCGATAGCCTAATGGGCGAACCAGCGACACTGGAGCTACGTGACGCGATCCTCGCGTGGAATCATCACGGCGCCGAGCTGGGGCGTCAGAAGGCGTTGAGCTGGGCGAGGAGCTGGCTCAAGTGATCGGGTGTCCATTCTGCGGGGCGCACGACTCAACCCCGGACAGGTCGCGCTCCTCCAGCTCCCTCGTGGACGTGCGGGTCTGCACCGGCTGCGGTGGGCGCTACAAGGTCAAGCGGGAGGGTCCAATCACTGCACGTGTAGACATCCTGCCGTTCAGCGATGGACACCACGAGGTCAGGGTGACCGTCGACAGCAAGGTCATCACGGTGGTCGACGTACCTGACATGGCGGCGGCCAGGCGGGTACTCGACGACGTAGTGAAGATGGCGCAAGACGCGGGAGGCCAGCTCCAGTGATCCTCCTCAATGGTCGTGCGCTGCCCGAGGGCTACGGTCTTAGGATTGAGCGATCGCTCGAAGGATGGCCCCATGCCTTCCTGACGCATCGGGTGCGCGAGACCCTGTCCGACCTCATCATGCCGCACTACGAGACAGTCGGACCACTGATGTCGGGAGATCGGATTAGCAGCGACGGCGTGCTCGTTCACGTAGAGAGTCGGCCGCTGTGACCCTTCGACTAGTCCTGATCGGCGTCGGCGTCCTGGTGGTGCTCAACTCGCTCCTCGGAGGGTGGCTTCTGTGGGTTGCACGACATCCCCGCGGGCGCGACGTACCTGACGTGCCCTTGTGGGTGGTCACGCTGAATATGGTCTTCATCTCTGTCGCCGTGGTGCTCACGCTGGTGTTGGTGAGGCGCTGATGCCCTGGAGTCTGAAAGAGCTGATCGAGCTGGTGGTCGGAATCTTGGTCACGGCGCTGCTGAGCGCTGTCTGCCTCTGCGCCGTTATGGTGCTCGCCCTGGTATTGGTGGCGCGCGGACTGTGATGCGGGCGCTGCTCGTCGGGCTCGCTGTAATCCTGCTGATCGCGTTCAGCTTCGAGCTAACCAACAGCGAGGTTCTTCACTTACTGGGAGCTGTGGTCGCGGCGAGCATCGCGATGACCCTCACCTACCTCCGTTACACACGACCCCCAAGGGAGAAAAGATGATCGACACGCAAACGATGGCAGCCGTAGACCTGCCCGATACGCCGCCGCCCGATCTGGCGATCTGGACCTGCGTGATCGGAGAGATCCCGCGAGCTGACCTGCCCGAGGGCGCCGACCAGATGATGCGCGGCGCCCTCGGGAAGGCATACAGGGCGGTCACCGGCCGTGATGACGACTTCACCTTCTCGGGCTGGGGCTCTAAGCTGGACGAGTCCTACCGGGCCGTGGTCGAGGACCGTGACCCCGATCCCGTTGTCAATCTGGCCGAGGTCGACAAACGGCGTGCGTGGATCATCGAGGAGCTGTTCGCTCGTGACCAAGCCAATGACGTGTCGCTGGCCGACCGGGTTGAGCGGATCCGGCGTGAGATCGGCCAAGGAGCCCCCGAGGACTGGCGGATCGAGCAGTTCGCGGCGTTGGTCACTGTCAAGCTCGCGCAGGCGATCACCTGCCTAACGGACTCGCCGCCAGACTTCATGCGGCGTGAGGGTCGCGAGAACCTGCTCGCCGCAGCCGCCGCCCTACTCGACGCTGCCGAGCGCTACCAGTGAAGCTCGATCGTTGGCTGTGGTGCTGGTACTTCCTGGCGATACTGATCGCCGTGGAGTTCGGACTCAACAACCAGGGCTATGCGGCGGCGTTCACAGCGTCGGTTGGCTATCTGCCATTGGTCGCTCGCCTTTTATACCTGCGTAGGAGAAACCAATGAAGATCCACACGGGGACCATCCGTGGCTGTTCGCGTTGTCGAGAGGAGTTCCGCGGCCGGTACGTGCCGGTCGAGCTGGCCAACGAGTTGACCGAGCTGATCCGCGACCTATGGCAGTCATCCCCGACCGTCCCCTACCAGAGCGAGATCGCACAGCGGGTCGCCGCCGCCTTGAGGACCACATGAAGCGCGAGCCCTACGACAGCGAGGCGATAACTACCGTCGACTGCTCGTATTTTGATGAGCACCGCGCCCACCACGTACTAGTCCACCCCACTGACCCCAAATTGGTGTGCATGATCTGTCATCCACCATCAGGAAAGGAGGCGCCTAATGGGACAAGAGGAGAAGCTATCGACGGTATACCAGGCGTTAGAGGCGACTGAACGTCGGATGGAGGAACTTCGGCGCCAGCAGACGAACACCATCCTACGTCAGGAACGTGACGCAGCGATCACCCGCGAGACCGAGCTAGTCAGGCTCAACGGTGACCTTCGCTCTCAGAACCGGAAATATCGCGAACATGTGGGCGTATTGCTCGAAGAACTCAAGGACGCCTGGTGGCGACGAGCTGCCAATGCCTACGCGCACCTTGAGGCCATCCACCGCGATGAGATCCAATGACCGACCAGCCCTTCCTGACCTTCGACTGCGAGAACGGTCACCGCTTCGCGATCGTCGTCACCGACGAGATGCTCGATTACGAGGTCGCCTGCCCCTGCTGCGGCGCCCCGGTGATCCTCGACACTCAGAACACCCGGTTCGACCCGCGCGAGCTGGGTGGTGACTTCGCAGGCCCCGGAGGACACGAGGACTGGGGCCAGACCGTCATCGACGCGCGACACGCGATCCTGGTTCACCGGATGGACTTCTTGCGGGTCGACCCCGAACACGGCGGCCGTGGCCAGGAGATGTACGCCATGCTCTTCGAGGGTCGGATCAACCAAACGGTTGACATCGCCAAGGTGATGCTCTTCGGTGATCTCGGCTGTATGGCACACGTCATCACCCAGCTCTACCACCTGGGTAGGCGCGCGGGGGTTAGCGACGAGCTGGTCGAGCTGTGCAAGGCACGATGGAAGGAGATGCCATGAGTCCTGTCGAGACCTCGAAGTCGTTGAACGTCAAGCGCGATCAGTGGAAGAAGGCGGCGATGTTTACCAATGAGCGTCGCTTCCGCCGTCGCGCTTATGTGCGAGCGCTCGCTCGCTTCCGCAAACAGAGAGAGGCAACTAAAAGTGAACGTCGTCGCTGACTTCCTTGGGCTACACGGCCCACTCGCCGTCGTTGCCATCATCGTGATCGCGTTGGGCGCGATGGCGGTCTTCGGATCAATAAGGGGTGGAGAATGACCGACATCATCGTCACCTGGCCCAAGACGCGCCCACTGGGCAGCTACTACGCTGAGCTGGAGAACGCCAAGCGGCTGGGCCGGGTCATCAACTTCCGAATCCCGACTCGCCCGCGCGCCACGCCGAGACGCTGCTACATGGTCTATGACGGCGCCGTGCGCTGTTGGTCGTCGGTGATCGAGGTTGTCTACCGCAACGCGGGGGAGGTCCGTAAGGTCGCCTCGGATCCTGGTGTGGTGGAGTGGGGGTTCTGGCCCGCAGGCTGGTACGTCGTGCGCGATCCCGTCTATCACGAACTGGCTGACCACGGCATTCCGATGCGAGGCTTTCAAGGATTCCGTTACTACGAGGGAGACCGATGAATCCCCACCGCCGACTAGACCTGATCTCTGACCTGGAGCAGCTCCGGGCGGAAATCTGGACGACCCCCGGCTGAGCAGTGTTACGCGCACTCGCCCAGTTGGGCGTTATCCATAAGCCGGACTTCGACGACCCCGAGACGGCTGACCTGTTCGATCAGATGTCTCGCTCGGAGAACAGTGTGAAGGTGCTGGAAGAGCAGGGCGGTAGTCTCGTGATGGCCCTCATGTCGGATCAGGCCCATGAGGGAGTCACACCCGACTTGATGCACCAAGTCCGCAACGGCGACCGGGAGCAGGGCAGGGAGATCCTGCTCAAGGTGATGCAGATCAAGACAAGGGGGGATGATGAAGCGCAAGCACCGAGCGATCGTTGAGAAGTATAAGCCCACCAGAGTGGCCGACATCCGCACGAACACACGCGCCAGGCTGCCCTGTGGCTGCGTGATCCTCGTGGGGATCGGATTCGACACGGAGGATGGCAAGTTTGCGCCCACCACCCGCAGTCAAGCCTGCTGTGAGCAGCATCAGCTCCTCGTCGAGCGTGCCGACAATCTCCTGCGCGAGTGGGCAGCCAGGCCGGTCGGCAACCGCATGATGGTCGCCGTGTGTGCGGATGCGCTGTCGGCCGCGGCCAGGGAGCTGATCTGATGATGGATGACCGGCACAAGATCGCCGCCCTGGTACATCTGTCACACACGCGAGACATCGAGGTCCCTATCGGCCCGATGCTGCCCCCGGCGATCTGGAAGCACCTGGAGGAACGCGGTTTCGTCTGGAGTCCGGCCGGTTGGCCGATCACCCACTTCATCGCGACCAGGGAGGGGAAGGAATGGCTCCAGGCAGCTCTGAGATGACCTGGGAGCCTCACGAGTTCAAGGCCGCCGAGAACGGCCGGTTCCCACTGTCTTGTCAATACTGTGGTCGCGTGAGGGATCACCCGCACCACACCAACCGGGAAGACCCCGACGAGTCAACACCACCAACGGAAGGAGCAGGATGATTCGATACGAGCAGGTTGGCGACGGAGCGCCCAAGGACGTGAAGGTGACCACTGACGACGCCCAGGCCGAGCTGGCGCAGATCGACGAACTCATCTCACAGTCCAACTGGGAGGGCGAGGCGGCGATCAACTTCAACGCGGCCAAGCTGGAGCCCGCGGAGCTGAGCTTCATCGTTCCCGGCAACGAGGCAGGCGACTTCGGTGGACTACTCTATGACCTGGGCATGGAGGACTGGTTGGAGGGGCAGAACGACAATCTCATCGGTGACCTGTCGGCCGAGAAGGGAGTTGACGAAGGGTGAGTCGCAAAGCCCGCAGGCCTAAGCCACCGCCTAGCTCTGAGCGAGCGCTCGACGTAATCTACGCCGACATCCCGGCGATGAAGTCGTGCTCGGGCAAGTGTGCCTCAGCCTGCGGGCCTATCGCGATGCTGGAGGGTGAATGGCGGCGGGTGAAGCGTTCGGTCGGTGGACGGCCGCCTGACTACAAGCCAGGCTCCCTTCGCTGCCCCATGCTCTCGGTCAACGGCCGGTGTACCGTCTACTCCGTGCGCCCCTTCATCTGTCGCCTGTGGGGCACGATCGAGACTCTAGCCTGCCCCGAAGGCTGTCAGCCTGAACGCTGGCTCTCGCGCACCGAGGCCCAGGAGATATTCGAGCGACTGCGCGCGATCGCAGGACCCGGCACTGATGGCCCGGTAGGACAGGTGAACAACTTGTGGGAGAGCTTCGCCCTTGCAGAGCGTGAAGAGCGCGCATTGAAGATGGAGATGATCCGTCAAGCCAACCTAGGAGGAGAACTATGAAACCGACCGAACGAGACGGCCTTGAAGAAATGCCCGCCGCCGCACCGCACGACCCCCAGGTTCAGCGACCCATCCCTGACCAGGAAGCAGTCGCACTCGGGATGACTGATCTGTTCGCAGGCGAGAGCCAGCTCCACCGCTACATCCGTCAGCAGTGGGAGGCGGCGACTGGCGCCAACAAGGTCGCCCTGGATGCCTGGCGACGTGTCTGGCCGGGGGAGACGCGCTACGGGTTGCGTGCGGACGACCAGGAGACCGCGGCGAAGATCGAGAAGCACTTGGCGATGGCGGATTACCTGCTCGATACGCTCACCAGCGACATGGTCGGAGACGTGCTCGATGACGTGCTACAGGGCGTCTCCGACGCCGACGATGTGCGCCAGGAACTTCTTCGCGAGCGACCACCACTACAGTCAGCTCCCGAGCCTGGAGCACTTCCATGACCGATCTGAGCCTAGAAGCCGAAGAGGCGCGTGCTCGAATCGCGTTCGAGAATCCCGTCTCAACGCCGCCGCTCAACTTCCACACGCTGCGCGTCCAGAACGTTTCGCGCAAGATCCGCTGGCACGGCGAGGCCGACGAGTGGTCGGGCGCGGACTGGTCTAACGCGATGGCTGGTGAGACTGGCGAGGCATGCAACATCGTCAAGAAGCTCCGTCGTCACGAGACGGGGATCGGTGCGGGGCCGCAGGCCTATCCCGGCATGCGCGACCCGTCAGGCTCAGGCATGCCCTATAACACGCCGCCTCCCGACGAGCTACTGCCAGCGCTCGCGGAGGAGCTGGCCGACGTGGTGACCTACGCGGATCTGGTCGCCCACAAGTACGGCATTGATCTAGGGCGAGCAGTCCGCGAGAAGTTCAATCGCGTCAGCGAAGCTCAAGGCTTCCCGGAGAGGTTGTAGCTGATGGGAATCCGGGAACTCTTACTTGCCATCTGCGAAACGCCGGGGTGGGCGCCTAACGAACCCAGCTCTATCGTCGAGCGATCGTTGGCTGAACTGAATGCGAATGGGTGGATCATGCCGCGACTCGACGGCTGGGAGGCCACCCCCGCCGCGCTCGATGCTTATCCGGACTTCCGTGATGAGGGTGACCTAGAGAATCCCAACTGGGTACGTGCGGCACGCGAACTAACGCCGCCGCCCCTGTCCGAGAGCGAGTCGACCGGCGTGCAAGAGGTCGGACTCGACTATCGGCTTGTGATAGGCGCCGGACAGCGTGTAAGGTCACCGATCGACGTGAGCTACTTCGGAGGGGATCTCACGGGCTTTATCGAGCTGGAATACGATTCCCTGACCTTGGATCGTCGGAGGCGCGTGGAGGTCGAGGTTAGGCTCCGCGTCAGAAATCTTTCCCACACCACGAACCCGGAGGTAGAGCCGTGAGATGAGCGAACACGTTGACAAACTGCGTGCGCAGCTCCACCACGCACATGCGCATGGACCCTCGGACGAGACTCTTCTCGTCCTCGAAATGATGGAGGTTGTTGTGGAAGCGATTGACGCAATCCAGATCGAGTTCGATCAGTACAAGCAGGTAGTTGCCGAAGCATTCACGGCTATCGACACGGCGCTCAGTAACTTCGCCGGTCGGGTGACCGAGCTGTCGAATGAGATTGCGGCAGCGGGGGGTAACCCGGCCAAGGCCGCAGCCCTGGCCGCCGACATCACCACTGCCCAAGGGGACGCCACGGCCGAGTTGGCCAAGGTCCAGGCAGCCGATCCGGGCACGGTTGCCTCGGGCGGCGCTTCGGGCTCGGGCGCAGGCGGCGGGTTGCCGACTGGCGGCACCAGCGTGACGACACCGAACTACTACACGTTCGACGGTGATCCGACGACGGTGGCAGCCCCGTGGCAGCCGACGACGCTGGAGACGGTGGATCCGGCCGGACCGCCCAAGTCGTTGTTCACCAACTCCAACGACGTTCTCGGCCAGCCGTCCACCATCGCTCTCGGCACCGACTGGCACGTCTACTCAGGTCCGACCGCGGCGGTTCCGACCACCTGATCGACTAGGGTGAGCAGCACGGGGCCGCGTCGCTGGGAATCGGCGCGGCCCCACTGTCTCGCCCCCTCCATGACTGACTTCGACCCCAACACCGACCCAACCACTCAGGACGAGGCCGACGCCTACGTGAACTGGTGCGCGGAGAACTTCATGCGCTTGTCTCAGAATGAGCGTCGTACCTACCGAACGGGGATCCGGTGCGCGCACTGGATGTTCGTCGTCGGCTGTGCCCACCTTCACTTAGACGAGGGCGTTGAACAGGATGCCGATGCGCTCCGTGAGCAGCTCGCCAAGTACAACAACTTGGCTCGCGCCGTTGAGCGCCAGCGCCAGCGCTTCAACGTAGAGCGCCTGATCGTGACTCGCTCCTCCCTCGATTGCTGGGAGCCGGTGGGCCAGTGGTCAGAGAATCTACTTGTGGCCATCCGTAACGCCGTCTCCGCGCTTGTGCTGATCGAGCTACATCCGCTTGTCGATCTATGGAGCCTGCCCGCCTCTGACGTGTGGGCGCTCTTGGAAGACGCCAGGAATGCGATGGCGGTCATCAACGAGGCAGACTCTCTGAGCTTCCAGGACTACGCCATCCGGCGCAACGACGCCGTGGCGGCCAAGTTCACCTGGCAGCGCTCCATGAATCTTGTGCGTAACGCCGGGATCAACACCGACCACATACAAAACAACTGATGGGCATCCGCACGAACACGCGCGAATGGCCCGAGTGTGTCGACAATGAGACGATGCAGCGCAAGTTCGTTGGTGGCCCCGTGGTGAAGAGCGCCGTGCTCGTGCTCGTGAGCGTGGGGTCACCTGACGGTGGGCGGCTATACAAGCGCGAGGGCAACACCTGGTGGCTACTGGACGACAAGCCCAAACACCCGATGCCGGGAGGAGTTGAGCATGGACCCTAAGACTCAGGATTGCATTGGTCTCTATCTGTACGGAGCTGGCTACTTCGCCCGTGACCAGAACACTCTCGGACTAGTCACCGGGCAGAAGTCGCCGCCTCACTTCTGCCTCTCCTGCCCTAAGCGCGCGGAGTGCGAGGACAGGCACGAGATGCTGACACGCGAGCGGATGCCCGCTCTGTGCGAGGTTTTCGATCGACGCATGTCCGAAGCTCAACGCCGCGGTGTGCCTCCGACCCTCGCGGCGATGTACCTGGCCAAGAAAGGGCTCGACCCCTTCGCGAAGACCGCCACCGACAACTTCAATCGTGGCCACGGAGATCGTGGCCGAACCGCAGGCCCCCTAGTCCAGTGATCGGTCAGCTACAATACCCGCGGCCAACGTTCGCGCGGAGGGCAACCTCCGCACTCCTTGGCACACAGGGGTCGAAGCTCCCCCGTCATTGGCTGTCGTGAGTCGGTGGCGGGGGAGCCCTGTCCCATATACCAAGGAGCGATAGATGTCAGTTTGTAGAGTGTGCAACGCGGTAATCGTCTGGTCTGAGGACGGCGACGGCGAGAGGGTTCCGCTCGATGAGCACGAGATGCTCGACTACGGGCCGGGGCGCTACCGCATCGTGGCCAACTCGGTCCCTCCGGTCGTTGAGGCGATCAGCGAAGAGAGTCCGCTTCGGACCTACGTTGACCACCGGGTGCTCTGCCAGCAGCCGAGGGCGATGTGACTCACTGGGACGTTGACCACCGTGAGTGCTTCGTCGTCCCAGGGCTGCGCTGGTGGCCCTGGGCGCCCTGGTACAAGGTTCACTGGCGCACGAGGCCGAGCCGGTGAACGAGGTCAACTGGCGTGACCGCTGGACGGCAGCGGCCGGTAGGGCGGCGCCGCATATAGGTGACCCACTGGCAGCGACCGACCAGCTCAACCGACGCATACCCGGACACGTCGGCGTGCCGCGCTACCTGCACACCATCGCCCTTTGGGATCCCGATCGAGTGCGGCTGGTCCCCTCCGTGGCGGTGACCGAAGAGGGCGACGATGACGTGGGAGAGTTCGCGCTTGTCGCCTGTCCCTGCGGTGCGCATCCCATCGTTCGGCCGCGGCTCGTCCGATGCGTTGGTGACGATTGCGAGCGGTGGTACACCTATATGAACGGCGGCAAAGTGTTCGTCGTTTACGGGGAGATGGCGCCCCCACCGCGACCGCCCGTCGTCCCTATCGTCGAGCGCTCGCTTGACGATATCCGATAAGCCTGCCAGACTTCGGGGCATGAACGATCTGGTCATCACCGGGCGTCAGCCCGTAGCCCCGCTCAGCGACGCCATTCTGGTCGCCGCATGCGCGCTCGACATCTGGGAATGCTGGGCGCACGAGGACCGCTACCACTTCGCTCTCGGCGGCGGCTGGACGCTCGCGCTTTCCTCGGATAGTGCGGACCGGATCCGGGTCGAGACTTGCCGTCTGACCCGAACGATGGATACGATGTGGGCCTCAAGCCATCGATCCGACCGCCTGGCTGGCCTGGTTCGGAAGATGAGCACCGTGCCAGAAGCAGCTTGATCCGGAGGGAAAGACCATGAACAGCTTGAATCTCGGCTCCGAGCCGGTGGCAATCGTTGGGACCGTGGACTCGGTCCTGATCGGCGTCCAACAGCTCGCGATCCCCATGTCATCGGGCCTACACGCGGCGGTTGCCATCGTCCTCGTGATCCTCGGAACGATCCTCGCGAGGTCGGGCGTCACGCCCAACGCGAAGGCAGCGTCCAGCGCGACGCAGCCGCCCGCAGTCTGACGTGGGCGCCAAAGCCAACTGGTTCGTCGATGCCGTAGCGGGCCTCGACGATCAGCCAGACCCCTTCGCGGCGCCGATCGAGGAGGTCGGGGAGCGCATCGACCTCCTCGACCCGAAGGCGACTCTCTCGCTGCGCCTGACCGAGCTACTGGGGCGCGAGGCCAGTCTCGACAGACACGGCATCGTCTGCCCGATCAAGGACAGAGCCGACTCGACCTGCCACGCCTGCCCAGTCAGCAAGGCCTCGGACCCCACGGCCGACCTGTCCACGTTGTGCCGGGTCGGCCGCGAGCAAGAGACCGTGATGACGGAGCTGGCGGTTTTGGCATGCCGAGACGAGTAGAACCCCGGCCGCTCAAGCAGCACCAGCTCAAGACCGTTCTACTCAGGGTTCCGACCCTGGCGTGGCCCACCATCAGCACCGGCCGCGCCTCAGAGTTCAGGGCGGCTACAGGGAACGTGCCCCAGCTCTGGAACGTCCCCCTCCCAGCCCTGGTAGTCGCCTACCGACGCCAGCTCTCCAAAGTCAACTACGACTATCGCCTGATGGTCATGGAGGGTGTGCGTCAGGAGGCGCTAGGGACGATCAGCGAGGAGGGGCTGCGTCGAGCTGGCTATGCCGGTGACGATGCGCTGGCCCACTTCCGGCGTGACTGGATGGTCAGCGAGAAGAAGCGGTTTGAGCCGCTGCGCAAGGTGTTCGTGTTCACCGTGCGCCCATTCGAGCACGGTGACATCAGTCGCGTGGGCGAATCCATAATCAACCATCTCTATGGTGACTACCTTGTCCAGGAAGCGCACAAGCGGTCGCGAACGATCCAAGTACGAGACCCGGCTGCGGGCTCTAGCCGAGGTAGAGAGGCAGCTTCGGTTGGAAGCCGCTGACCGGCGTCGACATGGCTACAGGCACCCCAATAGATCGCCCCAGCGCGTTCGTTTCGCTGACCGACATCAACAACCAGGTGTCGTTCTTCCTAGAGGGGCGCTACCAGCAGTGCTGCGCGCATTGCGGACGTATCAAGGGTAGCTGGCAGGTCCACCATGTCATCTTTCGCCAGCACTGTCGCAAGGAGGGTGCTCCACAGTACAGCCCGGACAACGCGCTTCGCGTCTGTCAGGGCGCTGCGGAGTGTTGTCACGAGCGCGAACACAGCGCTCAGGAGCGCATCCGCGTTTCCGATCTGCGTGACGAGAACATCGCTTTCGCTGCTCGCTGGTTGGGACCCGGCCCCGCCTACGAGTACCTTAGAAGGCGCTATGAAGACGACGGCGATCCGCGCCTCGATGCACTACTGGAGCAGCCATGAGTAACGACCAGCACGTTGTCACCCTGCCCGATGGCGGTGGGGAGATGTGGCTCGGGAGTAAAGCCGAGGTCGATCGCTGGCAGACACTCGAAACGCGCTACCGCGACGAGTACGACCTACGCAAGGTCAACGATCTGACCAACCTGGGCACGCTGCTCGTGCAGCAGATCAACCTCTACCGCTCCCAGCAGGCTCTCTCCGGACGCATCCCCGAGGTCGACGCCGATGATCTGCCGACCGGCAAGATGAAGTCCGTCGTGCTCAAGCCCGCCGAGGTCACTCGCTATCAGGAGCAAGTCACCAACGCCTCAAAGGAGATCCGCGAGATCGAGAAGACGATGGGCATCGACAAGAAGTCACGTGACGCCGCAGGTGACGAGACGCTGCGGAGCTGGCTGATGACCATGAAGGACCGCGCTCACCGCTACGGCCTGCACGTCTCCCGGCGCACGAAGGCTTACGAGGAGTTCGCGATGGAGCTGCGCTGGCGCGTGCGTCTCAACCAGGTCGGTGACGCCGAAGACAAGATGTATGAGGACTGCACTGACGAGCGGATTATCCAATGGGTGCGTGAGCGGCTCGCAGAGCTTGAGGTCAAGGACCAGGAGTTTGCACAGGAAGAGGGCGCGCTTGTGCTTGGAATCGCTAGGCCATGACGGCCACCGCTCCTGTCGTCCCTCTACCGCCTGACTCCATCAGCGACCTGGTGCGCATCGAGAACCGGCCGTTACCGATGGACGCAGGCGCGTTCATATTCACCGAAGAAGACTTCCTGCTCTTCGGGATGTTGCTCGATCCGGTCTACATGCCCGAGCTGATGTGGAAGGACCCAAAGAACTTCGACTACGGCAGCCAGTACCGGGTGCGCGATTACCAGTACATCATCAACCGGCTCGAAGACCCCTACGCGATCATCAGTTGCGCGCGCTCGGTGGGTAAGACCGAGTCAGAGAAGGTACACGCGGAGATCCATCCGCTCAAGAACTTCGACAACCTGCTCATCACTGCGCCCGAGCTGATTCACCTGCTCCCGCTCACTGACTCCATCGAAAGCAACATCCACGACAACCGCCTGTTGTCAGAGATGCTCGATCTGCGTAACGGTCAGACCGGCTTTCAGCATCGCCCCTTCCAGTGCAACCTGATCGACGGCACGAAGATCGTCGGGCGTATCCCGAAGAAGGACGGCACGGGCGTCAAGGCGCAGCACCAGAAGGATCTGATCGTCGAGGAGGGGCAGGACTTCCCAGAGAAGGGCTGGATCGAACTGGCAGAGACCGTGAACTACGACTCGCGTGACCGCCAGGGCAACTCCGACTTCCACTTCTGGGTCTACGGTGTTCACTCGGGCGACAAGTCCTCGGGCTTCGACGAGCGCGCACGCTCATCGCTGTTTCGTAAGATCAAGGTGACCGCACTGCGTCGTCCAGACTGGGGGCCGACACGCAAGCAGAATGCGATCGCCTCCTATGGCGGTACGTCCTCCCCGGACTACAAGCGCAACATCCTGGGTGAACCGGGTTCTGGTGCGACCGCGTACTTCGTCACCGCCCGCTTGATGGCGTGTGTGGATCAGGCGGTTGGTCGTGACGGCAAACCGCCATCCGACTACAACGAGAACACCTACGTGGCTCAAACCTTCCGCGCGGAGGAACTAGACGAGCTGGACATGAAGATCACCGATCTACTCGACCTGCCCAGTATCCCCACGCGCGGTTGGTGGGTCGGCTCTGACCTTGGACTCACCGACTCGCCAACCGTGATCTCGATGTTCGCGGAGATTGAGATCGCCAAGAAGCGTCGATTGGCGCTCATTCGCAAGTTCACCCTAGAGCGCTTCCGTCCCCGGCAGATCCGTGAAGCGCTCTATGCGATCGCCTGGCATCTGGGTCACGATCTCCTTGGGGTCGGCATCGACATGACAGGCCTCGGCTACCCGATCTTCCAGGATATGGAGGACGACGAGCTGTGCCCGCCGCGCCTCAAGGACGTGGCGGTCGGTTACACGTTCAACTCGAACGTCGAGGTTGGCGTCGACAAAGACATGGTGACCGACAACCAGGGTGTGCTGCGCGACCATCTGGGCAACATGGTCAAGGTGATCGTGGACGAGATGACTGGCGAGACCCACTACGTCACGATGATGCCGTTCATCGCCGCCTCGACTCGCTATATCCGCGAGGAGGTCGACTCGGGTTACCTACTGCTGCCCTTCGACACCGACGTGACCAGCGACATGCTCCAGGAGACCAAGCAGCGCGTCGAGCGCATCGGTCGCCGTGGTGAGAGCGGCGGTGGTTCGCGGGTAAAGAAGGGCGATCGCTTCCACATACTCGACTCCTTCCGGGCGATGGCCTACCGTCGCCGTCAGGATGAGATCCTCGCCCAGCTCGCGTCCCCTGAGCAGGTCTCTGTACTGGACATCGCCGGTGACGGCAGCTCGATGGGCCTGGACGGCTACACCGAGGAGCAGATCCGTGGCGTCCTCGGACTCTCGTGACCGGATCGTAGATTACGAGTAGATGCTGTGTCTGCTGACGGGCCAACCACACAGGGACTCGGGCTTCCGGGTCGGGGGCTCGACGATGTGCCTGGATTGCCAGCAGAAGATCCAGACCTGCTGCGAGGGGCCGGTGGCGAGCCCGCTGCCGGATCCGGTGGCGATCAGGGAGGCGCGACAAGCGTCCTCGCCCGCGCAGCCAAGCTCCGCTTCCCCAAGATCCGCGATCTCAACGGCCCTCGCGAGCGCATAGATGCGCTTGTCGACCACATCACCGACACCGCGATCCTCCGCGGCGAGCTGGAAGAGGTCAGGCTCAACGCCGAGACCGAGCTACTGCTCCTCCGTGGCCGCTGGAATCGCATTCCTACCGTGCGAGGCAAGACGCAGTCGGCGTCGGAGGCGGCCAAGCGCGACGCCAATCGTGACCTGGCCGAGCAGATCGACACGGCGCGGTGGCTCATCGCTCGATGCACGGAGGCGATCGCTCGCTTCGGCGGTTCAGATTACGACGCCGCTTCTCGGGCGTATACACTCCTCGCTGGCTGACCTCGATCGATGGGAGATATGAAGATGGAAGACGAACGTGGCACCCTGCCTGGCACTGCCTCTGAGCAAGCTCCAGGCGTCGGTGGTACCGGCGACCATCCGGCTCCCGCTTCGATGGTCGACGAGAACGGCGTGCTTCACGTCGCGGGCGAGCCGCCCAACGCCGCGGCGGGACAGTCGCCGGTGGGTGACAGCACCGATGTGCAGTCCGGCACCGACGTTGACCCCGAGGCGCTCGCCAAGCTGGACGCCGTGACCGAGCCCGTGCAGGCCGAGACGGACAGGCCTGACATCGGCACCCCGACCCAGGAGGACTGATGGGCACCAACCCCAACGAGCCAAACTACCCCTACTCAGGGGGCACCGACAACCCCGGCGACGACACGTCCAAGGCGGGCGGCGGCGTCCAGACCGAGACCGGCGCTCCTCCGACCGCCGTGCTGCATCCACCGATCGTCGCGGGACTGGCTGGGGGCGGCACGGACACGCTTCTCCCTCCCGGCGTCGAGGCGGTCCCACCGAGCGGTGCGGGCTTCGAGTCCGGCGCCGACTACGGCGAGGAGCGCTCGGCCGGGGGCGGCCCGGACGCGACAGGTCGCGAGCCCGGTCAGGACGAGGTCGCCGGTGCCACCGAGACAAGCTCGGATCAAGCGCCTGCCTCGTTCCCCGAGCCCAACCCGTGATCCAAGTAGTTCGCTAACTGCGAACGAATAGAGCGCCCTCTGCTGAACAAGCGGGGGCGCTCTGTTATTTTCCGGGACGCCACGCGCGATTGGGGCTGCGGGGGGTGGCCATCGGCGGCAAACTGCTGGCCACCCCCCGCTTCCAAGCTAGAAGGGGATGTCTTCTTCGGCGGCAGGAGTGGACGGCGCGGCAGAGACCGCGGGAGCGTCCTGGGAGCCGTCCGAGCCGCTTGTCGAGCCCGACCCGGACTCCCGACTGTCCGAGAGGAACTGGACGTTCTCAGCGATGACCTGGACGCCCTGGCGCTTACTGCCGTCCTGAGCAGTCCACTCGGACCAGTCGAGTCGTCCGCTGATTGCGACAGGTCGTCCCTTCGCCAGGTACTTGATGCAGTTGTCAGCCTGAGAGCCAAAGCAGACCACGTCGAAGTAGTTAGCCTTGTCCTCCCACTGCTCATTGCGCTTCACGCGGGTGTTGCACGCAACACGCATGGAGCAGACCGTCGTGCCGCCCGAGCCCTTCGACTCCGGATCGCGAGTCAAGTTGGCCGTCAGAACGACCGAGTTGATATTTTGGATGGCTCTGCCCTCCGGGGTTTAGGGGTCGATTCCGGCCCGTAAGAGGGCCGCGCCAGCATTCTAGCCGGTGGCGACCGTAGATTACGTCTCGGATGTCATTCGAGCCCGGACCACACGACAGCAAGGTCTGGGTGCCCAGTGATGCGACTGCGCGCGTCGAGTCAGGTAGCGCCGAGACCGTCGTCATCGACAACCGCACTGATGTACTTGACGATGATCTGCGCGACTTTCTCGTCGAGGACACTGCGCTATTCGGCTTTGGGCAGGAGACGCGCTACCTGAGTTATCCGAACGAGGGCACGATGATGGCGCGCTCGAAGTGGCGCCCGCCGAAGAACGTCATCGAAGAGATCGCCCTCTCTCGTGACCTGGCCGAGCGCGACGACGACATCGCGGCGGCGATGGGCTCGATCCTCGCCGCCGCATACCACGGGGGCTACCAGAACCAGCATCCCGACGAGCAGGTCGAGCACACCTTCGAGGAGATGTCCGAGCAGGACGTGGGCCTCGCCGCCCTACTGCACGACATGCACCGCGAGCTGCTCATCTCTGCTCAGGTGAACACGGTCACCATCTTCACGCGCTCAAGTTATGACATCCGGCCCGAGAACGTAAGCCGCGTTATCACCCGCTCGATCGCCGCCCCAATGGTCGGCGTTCTTCCTGCCGAGCGCGTGCGGGTCCTGGGCAATGACTTCTTCGGCCGCGGCACACTGGCCTACCAGCCCGATGGCGAGCTGGCTCTGTGGCTACGTGAGTTCTTTAGCCAGAGCGCGTCACCGGCCAGGCAGCGAGAGATGGCGCGTGAGGACCCGCTGGCCGCGGCGCTCTTCCTGTCCAAGGTGCCGTACACCGGCTGGGGGATGAACGACCTACTGGTCACCGGCCAGGATCTCTACGTGCTGAATCCCGAGATGGTTCACCGCTCGACGTTGCCCAAGGGGTCCTGGCGCTATCCGCGTCCGCTGCTCACTCGCGACTTCTCCCTGCTGGAGGCCAAGCGCCTGCTCAACGTGATGGACCACGCGCTACTCCAGGGCGGCATCAACTACATCGTCGTGGCCAAGAAGGGCGACGAGAAGAAGCCCGCCACGCAGCCCGAGCTGACCAACCTCCAGGGCATCGTGCAACGTGCGTCGCGCTCTGGCGTCATGGTCGGTGACCACCGGCTCAACCTGGAGATCATCCAGCCCGAACTCAAGGAGATGCTCAACCCCGACAAGCGCCGGATGCTCGGCCGCAAGTTGGCTCAGGCCATCCTACGTGTCCCCGAGTTCGGCTCCGACGAGACCGGGATGGCGGTGGCCACATTCACAGAGCTGGCCCAAGCGGTCATCACCGACGATCGCAATCTGGTCATCAATCACCTGCACCGCTACGTGTGGCGCCCGTGCATGAAGCGCAACCAGTCGGTGTTTGGTCGGAGCGATCGTCCGACGATATGGACGCCCAAGGTCATCTTGCAGGGGATGGACTTCTGGACCCAGTACCTCCTCAAGCTCTATGACCGCGGTGACCTGCCGCGCAAGTACATGGTCGAGTTCGGCGGCTATGACTACGACGCGGTCAAGGCTCAGAAGCAGCGCGAGGTTGACAACGGCCACGACGACATCTTCACACCGCCGCCCGTCCCGTTCAGCTCACCCAACCAGACGAACAGCCCGAACGCGGATCCCAACGATCCGTATAAGTTCGGCACTCCCGGAGGCACTCCCCCACGCGGTCCACAGGACAACAGCAGCGGTCGCCCGCGCGGTGCTCGAACTCTTCCCCCTGGCGCTCCCGCCGATCCTCGTCGGCCCACCAGAGTCGTCAGACGCACCCGGGGCGAGACCGTGCGAGCGTCGTGGAACGAGGCTGAGGAGCAGGTCGTGCGTATCGGAGAGAACACGGAGCGCGTGCTCGGTGAGTATTCCGACGCGACACTAGGCCGCGTCACCACTGCTGAGCGTGAGGCGCTGGGGATGGGGTACACGACCAACGTCGGCAATCTGATCGTCGTCCCGGTGAACACCGACTACGAGCTGACCGACGTGCAGGCCGTGCGGCTGAGCGAGAACTTCTCGGTGCTGTGCGGCAACCGCAAGCACGACGGCGCCATCCTCGCTGCTGCCTTCTGCTTCCGCGAGCCCAGCGTCGCGATGCACGAGGCCGAGGACATGGTGATCCGCTGGGGCTTCTCGGTGCCGCTGGTTCAGGCCGCCGACGATCTGCCCGACGATGCGCTCATGGTGATCTGTCCGTCGTGCAGCGCGAGCACGGAGATTCCGGCCGACGCCTGTAGCGCCTGCGGCTTTACCGAGGCGCCGTTCAACCTCAGTCCCGAGAAGCAGCGACAGGTCCAGCCGATGATGCCGATCGCGCTGACGGTCCACGTCGATGGCCAGAACGTCACGGCCAAGGGCGGCGTCGAGCCTGGTAAGTACGTCTATCTGCGGTGCCCCGAGTGCGGGCTGGTCCAGGACGCCGCCCACGATCACTGCACGCGCTGCGGCCACGACCTGACCGAGGCTCGTAAGGGCATGTTCGCCTCGCTGGAGCAGCAGGGCAAGAAGCCCACGCTGCACGACACGCCGCCGCCACCGGCGAGCGAGCAACCCGACATCCGGAAGGGCAAGCCCAAGTGACCAAGCCACCGGAGGAGAAGCCAATCCCCGTCTGGCAGAAGCTCGCCGCGTTGGTGGTCGCTGCCCTAGTCATCGCCTGCGTGGTCGTATTCCGCGGCCACCTGGGAGCAGACTTCGTCCCGTTGGACGCGAGCAGGGTGGGACCCAACCTGATCGCCTCGATGATCGTCTGGGCCATCCTGTTCGTGCTCGCCGTTCTACTCTGGCCGCCTACCCGTCGCCGGATGCACCGCTTCATCGACGCCAAGATCGCGCCGCTTCACGCCCGCCACGATGAGCACGTCAAACACCTGGAGCGTCTCGGCCGGTCGCTCGCGGCTCTACACGAGAAGCTGGACAAGCCCCAGGATGGCGTGTGACGAGGGCTGCGAGGCTCTGCGCTCCGGGATGAGCCGCTATGACCGGGTGTCGGGCACAATCAGCTATGTCCTGGTCTGCGAGGGCTGCGGGGCTGAGGAGGCCATCAGCGGGATCGTGGAGTACCGGCCGAATCCGATCGACCTGCGCTCGCTCGTAGATTACGAAGCGTGCTCCCCATGAAGGCAGCGGCGACAATTCGAGAGCACGGCGACTACATCTACATGACCTCGCCCGTCTCGTTGTACGAGCCAGCAGAGAGCGAGATCGAGGCCTTCGCCTTCGCCAAAGACCTGCGCAGCGCGGCGCCCAATCCGAAGATCATGTGGCTCAAGGGCCAGTACGTTGAGGCCGACAAGCCGAACCGCAACGCCGACGCCTGGACCGCGGGCGAGCTGGAGATAAAGGCGCTCACGCCGGTCTTGATGCCGATCACGGTGATGCACGATCTGCGCTCGGCGGTGGGCACGATCGCAGACGCCAGGCTGCTCACCCCAGCGCACGACCAAGTCCCGCGTGCGCGGCTCGATACGACGCTGGCGGTCTGGGCTCACCGCTTCCCCGAGATCGCCGCGGAGTGCCAGGCCAACGCCGCCCAGAACACGCTGATGCAGTCGATGGAATGCCTGTCGCCCTACTACGACTGCTCGGTATGCGGCTCGACGATGCGTCGGCACGCGGGGTGGGAGAAGGAGTGGAGCGAGCACGTCGCGGGGCATCGAGCAGAGACCTTTGCTAACGGCCAGCGATCGGCCGCTCGTACATTACGGAATGTCACCTTCACCGGAGTCGGCCTGATCTTCGGCACCCGAGGCGCACGCGGCGCAATGTCCGACGCGCACCTGGAGGTCGAGGAGCTGGCAGCGATGCACCGGGAAGCCCATAGCCCCAAGTCAAAGCGACCCAGGAGAAAAAACGTCATGGAGATCGAAGACAGCAGGTATGAGGGTATGGTCAAGGCCCAGGCTGAGGCCGACACCAAGGTGACCACGCTCAGCACCGACGTTGCCGCCAAGGAGAAGCGCATCGAGGAGCTGGAGGCGCAGGTCGTCAAGATCACCGGCGAGCGCGACACCGCGCGCACCGAGGGCGAGGCCGCCAAGGAGACCTCACGAGTCGCCGCCATGTCCGACGAGCGCATCAGCGCACTCGGCACGGGCTTCCGCGCGAAGCTCGACAAGATGGAGACGACCGCCAAGACCGTCAAGGCCCAGGCCGGGAAGCTGTCCGACACCGACTGGGAAGCTCGCGTCATCGAGCTGGAGGAGCTGCTCAGCGCCAAGCGCGCCGACAAGCTCGACCCCAAGGACGAAGGCAAGGGCAAGGAGGGCGACGCGGGCAAGGAGAAGGACGCCACCGCGGGTCTGCTCTTCGACCGCAAGGAAGTGACCGGCTCGAAGGTCGGCGGCGAGACCGAGGTCACCGCGGGCGCAGAGGATCAGGAGCCCTCCGTCGAGAATCGGCGGGCAGTGATGGGCGGTCTCATCCGGCCGCGCACGAAGGCCAAGGCCGCGGCGTAAGCCGTCCGGACGATCGTCAACCACGAGTCAAAGTAACAGGAGCCTGACACCATGAGCCCCATCGGAACTGCTGTCCCCGGTGCGTTCCCGCTGACCAGCGTCGCGCGCCTGCCCAACGTCACCGTCGCCTACTCCGGCGAGCGGTGGTCAGACCGCAAGGCGTCCGGCGTGATCGCCCCAGGGACGGCCGTCGTGCCGGTGTCCTCGGGTGGCAAGCTGCTGATGCGGGCCGCCGCCAGTGGCGACGCCGTCACACAGATGGCCGTCGCCATGCGCACGATCGACGTGCCGGATCAGAACCCCGGCTCGATCTACCAGGAGGCGCTGGGGCCGAACGACATCCGCAACCTCCCGATTCAGAACGGGGACTACGTCCTCTCGCTGTACTCGGGTGGGTTGATCTTCTCGCTCATCAACCCCGACACGTACAACCCCGGCGATCTGATCGGGTGGCTCCCGGGAGGCGCAGTGCCGACCGGCAAGCCGCTTTCCTCCACTCCGGGGTCCGGCGTCTCGGGCTCGTGGGCGAAGGTCACAGGTCCAGCGGGCGGCGGCACCACACTGGCCGCCCTGTTCGAGGTCACCATGTTCCGCCCGGTCAACCAGGCCGGAACCGAAGGCCTGCTCAACGTCCGGTCGCTCCGCGGCCAGGGTCCGTTCTGAGCTAACCCACAGGTCAGAGCCAACCCCACGAGTCAGAAGACAAGGAGCACACGTAATGGACCCGACAGTATTCGCCACGATGCAGGCGGTGCAGGCCGAGGAGAACGACGGGCGGCGTGCCGAGTTGAAGGCGCTCAGCAACGCGCAGCTCGCCGCGCACTTCACCCACCCGCGCAACGCCGGGGATCTGGAGGAGCTGGCCTACGACCTGCTCAACATCCAGTGGCAGGACACGATGGAGAGCAACGTCGTCCAGCAGCTCATCGAGGTCAAGACGGTCGGCCTCGGTGACCCGGACTACGTCAACGAGAACCTGCGCGGGATGCGCGCGTACTGGCAGGGCAAGGGCGGCCAGATCCTCTCCGACGTGATCCGCTACGAGCGCGCGACCATGCCGAAGGAGGAGCAGGTTGCCGCCATCGACCTGCACCAGGACGAGCTGGCGCTCGACTTCTGGGGCGAGTTCGACAAGCTCGTGACCCAGGCCGAGGAGAAGCTCTCGCAGCTTCCCGTGACGCGCCTGCTGGAGCTGATCCAGGCAGGCATCTCCGTCTCGCCCTACGCGGGCACGTTCGCCGCATCGACGCTGACCGACACCCAGATCGATCCGATCCTGGAGGCCGTGGCCCAGCGCTCGAAGGGGAAGGTCACCATCGCCGGTTCGCGTCAGGCGATCCGCAAGTTCGCCTCGGTCGGTCTGGACTTCGGTCCGGCCCTCCAACAGCAGGTGTTCGAGACAGGCATCATCGCGAGGTACAAGGGTTACCCGGTCGCTCAGATCGAGAACTTCGAGGACTTCGCGGGCAACCTGGTCCTCCCGGTCGACGAGCTGTGGTTCATCGGCCAGAACTCCGGACGCCTGACCTACTACGGCGCCACGGCGAAGGTGCAGCAGCTCCGTCTGCCGTCCTTCTACATCCGGTGGGAGACGGCGCGGGACGCCGGGATGCTGCTCTACGGCGCGGCCAAGGGTCGCGTCGGGCGCGTCACCCTCACCTAACCGTCAAGGATTCACAAAAGACGCAGAGAGCGGGGTCAGGGTTCAGGCCCCGGCCCCGCTCTCACGTTTACGACGGGGGCCGAGGCTAAGCTACCGCGCGACAGGTCCCCAACTCGGAGGAGTACCCGATGGCAGCAGGTAACGCAGCGATAGTCGACAGCTCTCAGACGCAGCGCAAGTTCATCAACCCGACGCCTGGTTGGGTCGGGGCCAACATCTTCGACGCCGAGGGCAAGAAGACCTCGATCCCGGTCGAGCCCGGTGGTGAGGTCTGGCTGACCCCCGCCGAGGAGCGCATGACCGCAGAGGCGCCGCGCATGGCCGCCGACAACCCCTTCGTCAAGGAGTGGGAGGAGCCGGTCGACTACGACACCAACGGCGAAGTGGTGCGCACGGTCATGCGCGAGGGCGTACTCCAGCTCGCTGACGAGGATCCACGCCCGATCGCCAGCGACCGCTTTATCCCAGGCCGACAGCAGGAGAAGCCAACCGTGGACAGGACCATCGCACCGCCCCACGATCCGCCGCCCGTACAGGGCCACGGCGAGCCCGGAGAGGTCATGGGCACGCCCGAGGCGACCGCGGCCAACCGCGAGGCGCTCGCGCAGCGTCAGCCGACCCCTGAGCAGCCGAAGGAAGCCGAGCCGACCGTGACGGCGAAAGCGCCGCCCGCCTCCGCGGCACTACCCACCGAGTAAACCCTGAGCGAAAGGCGCTAGATAATGATCGACGAGACCACCACCATCGAGGCCCCGGCTCCCCCGAGCGCGGTGGTCCTGTTCGGCAATACGGCGCCCCAAATGAAGGTGCGCATCCCGCTCCCCGACGCCACCCCCGAGGAACTGGCCGAGGGTCGCGGGATGCGCATGATCTCGGTCCCGGCCAAGCACATCAGCCAGTCCGAGACGCGGATCGAGCTTCAACCGGACATCCTCGATGAGGAGTTCGTCAACCACACCCTGAGCACCGACAACGATCGCGTGCTCTGGATGATCGCCAAGTCGCTGCCCGACCAGCACAAGAAGTACGCGATCGCCGTGCAGCACATGGAGCACGTGATCGACGAGCACGCTGCCGGGGCAAAGCCCGCCTGGGTGGACTCCTCAAACTCGGAGCTGGCTCAGGCTCTCGGTGAGTTCTACGGGATCCCGGTCGGCCAGCCGACGATGATGCTCATGCTGAACGGTCGCGACAAACTGCACGACCAGCACATGAGCACGAGTGCGCAGCCCGCTTCGTTCAACTACATCGCGCTCACCGCGTCGACCACCACGATCGTCAACAGCAGCACAGCGCTGGCGGGAGAGATCGCCACGGGTGGTGGTGGTCTGGTCCGTAAGCAGGTCACCTACGCTCACACCGCTGGCACCAACACAAGCACGCTCACCGGGACGTTTACGGCCAACGGTTCCGACGTACTGCCTGTGGTGGTTGCTCAGATCGGAGTGTTCAACGCCTCTTCGAGCGTCACGATGGGCTACAACACAAGCCTGTCCTCGACCTCGACGCTCACGGTCTCGGGCGACAGTACGACCGTCACCTGGACCGACACCGCAGGCTAACCGCCTAACTGACGGCAGCCCCCGATGGCTTACGCATTAGTCGCAGCGGGGGCTGCCTCACAGGGTGGAAGTGGTGTGGCCATCACTCCAGCCTTTGGAGCTACGACTGGAGCGGGTCACCTACTGGTACTGGTGCTAATGGGAGGTAGTGCTAGCACCCTCATACCCCACCCAAGTGGCGTAACTGGGTGGACTCAATTAGCGGCAGTAGGGGGTTCGCAGAATTGGGTGCAAATATATGTCAAGTTAGCAGCTGGGGGTGATCTTCCACCCACGATAGCTGGGCTAACGTCCCAATACCTCACAGGCAAGCTATACGAGTTCTCTGGTAATCCCAGCAGTCTTACAGGAATACTCGACAATTCATTCGACACGGGTACGTGGACTGTCAGTCCACACACTGGGGGTGCGGGTAGCAAGGATGTTGCAGTTGGAGAACTCACCATATATGGTGTGTCGACTGCAAATGCGTCATCGGTGAATAGGATTGTTACGAGTACGTTGGCCAATGCCTCTGCTGTTGAGGTAAGTGGACCTGGGACCGCTATCGCTCACTACGATATCGGCTATGGCATAGCCACCAGTAATACATCGGGCGAGTCACTTACGACTACCCTCACCAATACTGTGGTTGAGGCAGCATCGGCTGCTGTCACCTTGCATCTGCCGACCGTCGCGCTCAGCAGGACCGCCGCTGACTCGGTCTCGGTCACCGATGCCGCTAGCGCCAACGTCGGGCTTCATCCAACCGCGGCAGACTCGGTCAGCGTCAGCGACGCCGCTAGCGCCAACATCGGGCGCCATCCCACAGTAGCCGACAGCGTGTCGGTTTCTGACAGCGCGAAGGCCAACATCGGGCGCCATCCAACCGCGGCAGACTCGGTCAGCGTCAGTGACGCCGTCAGCGGCAACGTCGCACGCCATCCAACCGCGGCAGACAGCGTGTCGGTCTCTGACGCCACTGCCGCTGGAAGTGGCGTGCGTCCTCGCACGGCAGTCGACAGCGTGTCGGTTTCTGACGCCGTCAGCGGCAACATCGCGCGGCCGGTGACCGCCCTAGACAGCGTGTCGGTCGCTGACGCCGCTGTCTCTGGAAGTGGCGTGCGCCCTCGCACGGCAGTCGACAGCATCAGCGTCAGCGACGCCGTTAGCGGTAATGTCGCGCGGCCCGTGACAGCGGCCGACAGCGCGTCGGTCTCGGACAGTGCGCAGGCCAACGTCGCGCGTCCGGTGACCGCAGACGACAGTCTCTCGGTCACCGATGGGGCTGCGGAATATGGAACGGGTCCGAGGACCGCTATAGACAGCGTGTCGGTCGGTGACGCCGCTAGCGGTAACGTCGTGCGCCCGGTAACTGCCGCCGACAACCTATCGGTATCTGACACCGCCGCAGAACACGAGACAGGGTCTCGAACCGCAGTCGACAACATCAACGTTAGCGACGCCACGAGCGCCAACGTCGCGCGGCTGGTGATCGCGGTCGACAGTCTGTCCGTCAGCGACTCAACCGCTGACCACGGCGCCTACTCACGGACGGCGCCTGACGTTGTCTCTATCGGGGATAGCGTCTCGACTCGAACCTCCGCATCAGGCAACGCGGTCGACGTGGTGCTGGTCAGTGATACGACTGGAGCGAGGGTAACCCTCCGGTCGCAGGCCTCCGACTCATGCTCGATCGCGGACTCGGCAACCTCCATCACCCCGCATGGACGTGGAGCGAGCGACACCGTGTCCGTAACAGACTCGGCAACGCGCAACGCCCAGTCCTTCATACGCAGCTCTGGAGACGGCTTCTCGATTCTGGACTTCGCGGGCTCGGTTGCGCTTACCTCGGTGAGCGCGAATGATTCGATCTCGGTCTCTGATGCCGTGGCCGCCAGAGCGACCTACTCCAGGGGCGCCTCGGATGGCTGGAGCGTCTCCGACTACGTCAGCAGCGTGGCGAACACCCACACGGCGGCCGACACGGTGGTTGTGTTCTCATCTGCGTCGACCCTCACGCAGCTCAATGTCACGGCCTTTGACTTCGTCGTCATCGCGGACTGGACGAGCGGGATCGCCGCCCAGCATCCCGGCGTTCTGGTCGGCCAGGTCAAGGGCACTCGCTCGACCGCTACCGTGGGCGGCGCGCGCTTGACGACGACGACCTCGCCCGCAGGTAGTCTGCGGAGCATCACAACGCAGGAGGGAGAGCTAGTCCCATGAGTTTGATCCTCGGAGAGATCGCCACCGTCAACGCCCAGGTCAAGGACGCCAACAAGAACTTGGTCGATCCCACGACGATCTCGTTCTCGATCACTGACCCCACCGGCGCCGAGGCCACGCCGACTCCCGCCCACGACGGGCTCGGGCACTACCACGTGAATGTCATGATGAGCGCCACCGGCACGTGGCGCTACCGCTGGATCACGACCGGCATCGTCGCCCCCTTCGAGGGCACGCTTGAGGTCGAGTCCATCTACGAGGGCGCCGTCACCGATCTGCGCGACCTGCGCGTCCTGGTACCCGCTTGTCGTCGAGCGATCGATGGGCCGATGGCGACCTCGCCGGACGCTCCGAGCACCACCCTGGACGACCGCGCCGTACTCGCGCTGCTGGCCGACTCGACCGCGTCGATGATCCTCAACTCGGTGGGCAACGCCGCCTTCGGCTATCAGCTCTTGCCGACAGCGCGCGATCCGTTCTACAAGGCGCCGGTGGCCTGGGCGACCGACACAGAGCGCAGCCCCGCCGCGGACGCAGCCATCCTCTCCCAAGCCGCCCTTGACCACTACTTCTGGCTCATCAGGATCCTCAAGGTCAGTGAGACGATGAAGAACGAGGCGCAGGAGTGGACCTACGCGATCTCGGCCAACGTCATCAGCGCGTGGGTCAAGTACCTGATCGACAACCGCGATCGAGCGATCGCCTCGCTCCAGGTCATCAACGCGCCGCTGGATGTCTACATCTCGCTGGTGGCCGAGCGCGATCGCCTCGCGGCTTCATGGCTTGAGCCCTGGGTGGCCGAGGTCGGCGCCCCCGTGCCTTACGTCGGCGGCGGCGGCTCAGGTCCGCTCGAATACGACTACCGCTTCAACACCTGGGGCTAAGGAGGAGATCAAGATGACCGAGTTTCCATACGGGCGCCTGGCAGCCATCGAGAATGCACTAGGTGGTCGTGCGGCTGTTGCGGCAGCCTTCCTGGCGCACGAGACCCTCGTGGGTAGTCGTGGACCTGCTGGTGCTCGTGGACCTGCTGGTGCTGATGGAGCTGCGGGCGTTTGGGCTGGATCCAGCATTGCCAGACGGTTCAGGCGTTATGTATCCTGATGTTTGGATCCAGGCACCGGACCCGACCAAGGCATACCTCTTGCATGTCTTCATCATCGTGAAGGCGAACGCTAGTACAGGGTTCTCTGCACAGTTTGCGCTCAACATGAGTCTGCTCGCTGAGCACTCTGACGCTGACAACATACTCCTCAACCCCAAGTGGCTTGCCAATGCTGATTCTGGACAAGCAGACGACGCAACTGGGACAGAGTTCGACACTACTCGGACGGTCCTGGTTCCAGTGGGGGGCTACGTGCAGCCGAACCTCTACCTGACGAATGCCACTTGCCAACTAACGCGGCGCTGGCAGGCGCTTAGCTAGGGTAGGTGTTGGAAATGATGCTTGGAATTAGCAAGAGGCGTCGAGGGGATCACAAACCCGATCCGACCGAGAACGTCCTCGGTTACGTTGACGCAGCGGTCCAGCGCCAGGATGACCTGCGGATGCAGCAAAGTAGGCATATCCGGCAGTTGATGAAGATGCGATCCAAGCACGCTGATGGGATGCGCGTAGCGGAGGCGGCTCGCATCAACGCGATCCGCTCCGTGGACGTGACTGCCGTCCAGCAGGCCGCTTCCGTTGCTGACATGCGGGCTAACACGTTGGCGGCACAGGTGGGCACGTCGGCCGAGGCCCTGCGTACACAGGTGCAGGATGCCGCCACCGCCGCGGCCATCGCACTCACTGCCGCCCTGTCACCGATCCAGACCGACGTGGCAGACTTGCGCAAGACACAGTACGAGCAGCAGGGCAGCAAGGCGCATAGCGTGGAGGAGCGTGAGGTTCTCGGCGGTCAGGCGCCCTGGATCATGCTTGGTGTGGCTATAGCCGGTGTTGTCGGCGCCGTCATAGTCAGTCAGATCGGACAGCTTCGTCGTTCTGCGGCCATAGCCGTAGGTCAGCGAGAGCGTGTAGTCGAGACTCGTGCCGTCAGTAACTCCCGGTCTGGATGGGCGATCGTCGCTGTCGCCATCGCCGCGATGTTCGCCTCGGTGGTCCTCGGTATCGCCGCCCTCGGTGTCACGTTGATCCTTCATGGATGAGAGATGACCACCTTCCGCTGCTTCTGGCTGGAGCCCACCGGCCGCGCCGCTCAGTCGGTCCTGGTCGACTGCTCGGCCTGTAATCACTACACCCGGCGCGACCTGGGTGAGGTCCCCTTCTCCGAGGGCGAACCACGGACATCCTGGAGCGAGTTCGACTGGCCCACGGCTTGTGAGAAGTGCGGCCACGTCTTTGAGTTCGACAACGAGGACTGGCGCTCCAGCAAGCGCGAAGCGATCCTTCGCCGCGTCGACACCGGCGAGGTCGGAACGGTCGACAGCTTCGGTCCCGGCGCGATGTGGGACGCCACGTGGATGGGCCGCAAGGGGCCTGACGGCCGCTCACTCGTCGTGCGTCTCCCTGGTGACCACGATTGGCACGTCGACTCGATCTGCGCCAACTGCAACATGCGCGAGGTCGAGCACCAATGCTGGCAGCGTGAAGGCGAGGTCCCCAACGTCACGATCGTGGGCGGTCCTCCAGGTCACGCTGGCGGTGGGTCGGTGTGGGCCGACTCGCCAGACGGCTGGCACGGCTTCCTCAAGCGTGGCTATCTGCAAGAGGCCACCGATCCGGAGCCACCATGAGCGTCACTCCAGACTTCGCAGGGTTCGAGGAAGGTCAGCGGCGCCTGCTCAAGACCTTCGGGCGCGACGTGCGCTTCTATGGCCCCGCAGCGGTCATCTATGACTCGGGGATACCGAGCAGTGCGTTCGACGACGAGGGGATCCCGCTCGACCCGCTCGCCAGCGGCGCCGTGCAGAACGAGGCCAACGTGGAGCTGGCGGGCCTCACGGTCGTCGCCAGCGCCCACTGCAACGTCGTCTTCAAGCCGCTCCAAACCTCGATCCTGCGTCGCGACCAGTCCGTCGAGCAGGAGATCGGTCTGCGCAGTGGGCTCAACCGGGACCTCATCCTGAACCCCGAGGACGCCGTGTTGGCCAGTGGGGCGACGCACTTCCAGATCGGCACCTTCGCTCGTGACGACGATGGGGACGTGATCGAGCCCGAGCAGTGGACGCCCGATACGACCAGGATGTTCAGGATCAGCGAGACCGCCCCCGACACCTTCGGTCCCGTGCAGCGGTTCATCGTCTACGGACAGGTTGTGGAATGAGCGACAGGTCCACAGATAACGGTGAACTAAACGGCGAGCGATCGCTGTCACTTCAAGGAGGTCCGCGATGATCGATCGTGAGACGGTGATCGAGAGATCAACCGAGCTGTTCATCCGCAACCAGCTCTTCAACGTCCGTGGCTATCCACAGGGCGGTCGCCGCGGCATCACCTTCCTCGATACCTACCCCGATAACAAGCGCATGGAGCGCGCGCTGGACTCCAACTACGTGGCGATCGGGTGGTCGACCGACGACGGCGGCAAGCAGGCCGAGCTGGGCTCATCGCTCAAGCGACGGCTCTACACCTTCGACTTCTACGTGTTCGGGATCTCTCGGGTCTGGGGAAAGAACCTGGCCAGCGTGATCCGGTTCTCGGCCGAGAGCGACCAGGTGATCCCACTCGTCGATCCGGCCGACCCCACGAAGGTGATCGGACACGTCGATGTCGACTACTGCTCTGCCCAGCAGCGCGTGAGCGCCACGCCGCGGCCGTGGGAGGAGAACGTCTGGATCGTGCGCCTGCGTCTGGAGGACTTCTACAGCTCGGCGCTCGGTGGCTGATGTCGATTGGAGCGCCAGGTGCCACGGATATAGCGTTCGCCTATCTGGTCACCCCGGACATCCCTGAGATCGTCACGGGGCTCGCGCGGATTCAGACGCTCGCACTAGAGGTCGGCTTCCCCGCGGTGCGCGAGAAGGCCACGGTCATCCTCACCGACATGCTGAACGCGATCAACGGCGTCGCCACCCGGTTCACCGCTATCTCCGAGGAAGAGATCGTCAAGGTGCTGCACGCCACCCACACCGCCAGCCGTCCGACGCGCGGCGATCTGGAGACGCACATCATCTCGGCGCCGGGGCCGTTCGGTAGCGTCAAGATCGCGCTGATCTCCGAGCTGGACAAGATCATCAACCCCGAGGGGTACGGCACCTTCTGGCGCGCACAGGAGTACGGCACCGGCAAGGAGGGCGTGCCCCAGCAGTCTGGCCGCTTCCTCTATGGAGTCTTTGACCCGAGCGGTACTCGACCCGACTCCAGCCAGCGCGGACTCAACGTGGGCCGCGACCAGGCCTTCTTTCCCGGGCCGGGTGGTGGACCGGGAGAGATCAACGTCGAGCTACCGGGCCGCCACTTCCTACGCGACGGGTCGCTAGCCGCGGGCGAGCGCTACAAGATCGCGATGGGAGAGATCAGCAAGACGACCGGCGACGCGCTGAGCAAGCTCGCCGCCGAGGTTCGTGCCGAAGCCCAGCGGGTCATCCTCGTGCGCGGGATCATCTCAGCCTAGCCTCCATGTGGGCGTCGTTGACGCAGGCGCGCTGGCCGCACTGCATCTTGACGATCTCGCCGGGTTGTAACGGACGGCGCCTCTGCTCATAGATCACGCGCCGCGCGAGCTTGACCTTGCCCTCGAACTTCATCACGGGGTAGCCGCGTGGCGTGGTGGCGCCCCGCCAGATATGACATCCCAGCGGGCCAGTGATCTCGATCGGGCTCACGGTTGTAACACTTTACCGTGAGCGATCGGCGGCTCGTAGATTACGTAGTGGCACGGCTCGTCAAGCGCGAGAACAGGCATGGATCCCTCAGAGTTCGTCGACATAAGGACTAGGCGCTACATGGCGCAGGCGTTGGAGGAGTTCGAGCGAGACATTGAACGGCCGCTACGCGCGGCCGTATCACGTGAGCCCGGACGCCCCGACATCGCCGCGATCCTCAGCAGCGTCGAAGGCGTCAAGCGGACATTCCGCAAGAAGCTCCAGGCGCTCGGGTCGGACTGCAAAGACCTGATGGATGAGGGGATTCAGATCAATGGCTTCGAGCCCGTCATCAGGAGGTAGATTCACATGACCGTCAAGGCAGGTTCGATCGTCACCGTCGCAGGACACACCGTTGTCCAGCGCTTGCAGACGCAGGGGCTCACCAACGCCAAGATCCCGATCAACACGATCTACGAGATCGGCAACAACGGCGTCGTCGACAAGGTCCCGCAGGAGCCCGACTTCACCTTCACCCTGGAGTCCTTCGCGGTCGACAGCTCGATCGAGGCCATCCTCCACGGCCGCGTCTCCAGTGGCCCCCTCGCCAGCCAGGGAGCCGGTCAGGCCGATCCGGTCGGCACCGAGTACAAGTGGGCCGAGTCTCAGCAGGTCAACATCTGCTCGCCCTGGAAGGACCCGCAGTCCTTCTCCTCGGGCAACGTGGTCGCCGGTCATCTGCTGCCGGGGTACTTCCCCCAGAAGCTCAGCTACAAGTTCGGGGTCACCGAGGACTCGGCCGTCACCGCCGAGCTACGCGGCGGCACGTTCTTCTACGGCGCGTTCGCGCCGACCGAGGATGTGATCGTCGGCAGTGGCGGCACGCAGGGCTACGTCACCAGCGAGCCTGCGGTCGAGTTCCGCCGCGGCGGCGTGCTCGGAACGACGTTCAAGAGCGCCCTCGGCGTTCTGGTCAACGGCGTCTGGAAGGTGGAGGGCGAGGACTACACCGCAACGGGTGGTGGTCCGGCTGGATCCGCGACCGCGGTCACGGTCACCTTCACCAACTACACGGTGGTCAACGGCGACCAGATCCGCATCGCCTACTACACCACCAACACCCACAGCTACCCGGACACGGTGCAGGAGTCCTCCCTGGTCCTGCCGGGTGCGGTTCGCGGGCGCAACGTCTGCCTCTCGGTTGCTTCGGGCGGCTCGGACGTGTGGCAGCGCGTCTACGGCGTACAGACGCTCACGCTCGATGCCTCGTTCAACATCACGCCCGAGCGCGAGCTGTGCAACGACGAGCTGGTCGGCTTCACGATCAACTCGACCGACTGCACCGGCGCGGTCACCCTGCACGCGAAGGACATCCAGGCGTTCTTCACGTTCCTCAAGCAGATGACCGGACTGGACACGACCCAGGAGGTCGTGGGGTGGCTGAACCTCAACCCCTTGAAGATCAAGATCGAGATTCAGGATCCTCGCAACCCCGGGTCGGTTCTCAAGACGCTCTATGTCTCGGACGCGATCTTCGACATACCGGCGACACCAGCCAAGGCCAACGCCGTGGTCGATTTCCCACTCACCTGGGAGTCACTCAACGGCACCTACAGCGCGTTCAAGGGCGCGGCGGCGATCTGAGATGGGAGCCCTACTCAGCACCGCATCGACTGGCCAGAGCGAAGTCCTGGAGACGCTGCACTACCAGGGCGCCCTCAGCTCGGGACTGCCCATCTACCGACTCGGCCCGATGGTCTCGCACCGCTGGATGGGCGACGAGGACCGCGAGGGCTCGGACGCTGGCTGGGAGGCCGACCTCATCACCGTGCTCGGTGCTCTCCAGACGGCCGGTTACGTGACCGGCCACGACGACTTGGGCAACGTGGTCAACCTGACGGCCGCGCCGCCCAGCACGACCTACGTGAAGCTCACGGCAGCGGGTCGCGTCGCAGGACGCGCTCCACGCCCACGCCCACGTCGCATCATCGGCTGACGACATAGCGCCGAGCGATCGGCGCGAACTAGGGATCTTTACTGGCGCCCCACCAGGGGCATGGCGAAACACAACGGCTGCGACACCCCCTGGTGGGGCGTTCGCATAGGAGGTCCACATGGAAGCATCAGTAGCAGTGAGAACAGAGGACATCGAGGCGGTCGAGGCCCAGGTTCCCAAGGAGCCCGCAGCCCCCAACGCCGATGCCAAGAAGATGTACCGCTACAGCGAGTACCTCGATGTGGGTTGGGGTGCCGCTGGGTGCGAGCACAGCCGCGACGGTGCCTGTGAGGACACCGAGCACTTCCACGCCTGGTGTCGGCTGCCCAACCCAATCCAACAGGAGAACGTGCGCAAGAGCGGCGCCGCCGCCAAGGCACGCCTCCTCCGTCTCTACAAGGATCCAGAGTCGGACGTGTCGGTCGTGCTGGACTCCGAGCTGGGCATACTGCACGACGACGCCTTCCGAGCCGCCGTGATCGACGAGCTAGTCACTCGCGACTTCGCCACCGACTACCTGGAGGCTCAGGCCAACGTTGAGGATCGCGAGGAGTACGAGCACATCGACGGCGACCGCGAGGAGTTCAATCGGCTAGCCGAAGGCGACAAGCCCGAGGCCGAGCAGAGCAAGGAGTACCGCGAGCTGAGCAAGCAGATGTCGGCCTACGTCGAGGCCATCCGCGAGGAGTTGACCAAGATCCAGGCGCCGCGGCGCGAAGAGCTGGAGTCACGCTCGATCGACAGCCTCATCGAGCTGACGCGCACTCGGCGCGTCGAAGAGGAGGGTGATCGTGTCTTCATCGATCAGTTCAACCTCTGGCAGTGGTTCATCGGCACCTTCAAGGTCAAGCTGCACGACTCACTTCGTCGGCCTTACGAGCCCATGTGGGCGGCCATCGGTGATCCGAGTCGCGGTGAGACTGGCACGATGTTCGGTGAGGCCCCCGAGGTCATCGAGGCGCTACGTCAGGTCTATGGCAGTCTCCAGAGTGCGCTCCAGCGGGGCAGCTCGGGAAACTGATAACGGACGATGCGTGGATCGACACAGTACGCATCGCCCGTGACCTCGGAGACGTGTCGCAGCTCCTCCCGGAAGGCATCGATCACCTTGGGGACGCTCCGTACACGTTGCACAACGCGATCCTCATCGCCTTGCGGATCCTCGACTACGAGGGGCTGCCGACCGAAGAGCGACCGCCCAAGCGCATCTGGCTGGATAACGAGAAGCTCAACAAACACTGGAAGCAGGTCGAGGCGACCCGACGTAAGAAGTACGGCATCAAGGGCGATGAGGACACCGACGAGGATGACGAGCCGATGACCGACAACGCCGTGGAGTTGGTGAAGCGTGGCCGGTGAAGACCCCCTCCTCTCGATCCGCGCCGACTTCGAGTACACGAAGGCGGGGATCCAGCAGGTTCAGGATGAGCTACTGCGTGCTGCGGCGCTCGCCCGTTCAGTCGGTGACGAAACGCTGGCCGCCCAGTTGGAGATGCAGAAGCTCGCGGTGCCTGGCCCGACCTCGCCAACAACGGGCCGGGGGCTCGCTGGTCGAGGGGGGACGGGTGCCGCAGAGCAAGAACGGCTGAATACCCTCAAACAGGCGGGTGTCAAGGTCGACGCGGGTGACCTCGAAGTTCTCACCCAGCAGACTCGCGCACTAGCCGAGCAAGCGGCGATCAAGACACGCCTCCAAAGCAGTGGACTCATCACCACTCCTCGGAGACAGGGCGGGAGCTACAGTCAGCTCGCTAGTCAGCAGGTAGCGGCCGATGAGCAGGCCGCAGCGATGGCAGCACGTGAACAGGCCGCAGTAGCACGTCGGGGGATTCTTCTCGGCGGGGGAGCTGCGGCGACAGGGGGCGTCCTCGTCCCGCCGACCAGCACACGCGGTGGTAGCTACGACACGCTCGCCGCTCAGCAGGTGGCGGCCGACGAGGAGCGCATCGCCGCGGCGGCGAAGGTGGAGGCCGCGGAGCGCGCACAGATTGCGGCGCTCCAGGAGCGCCAGCGCGTAGCCGCCGCCGAGCAGCTCGCGATTGAGCAGGAGACCCTGGCCGTTGCGCGTGAACAGCGCAATCAGTACGCCTATCAGGTAGGCGCGACAGCGGGTGGGATGACGCCAACGGGTAGGGTCGCCCCCAGGGTCCAGACTGCGCTGGCGACTGCGCCCGCTGGCATCAACCCCGAGATGTGGACAGCGGCCGACATGCAGGCCGTCCGTTACAACACGACACTCGGTCAGAACACTGCACTCAATGCGCGGGCCTCGCTCTCCACCGAAGCACTTACGACCAACCTCACCCGCCTGGGTGTGGCTGATGCGCAGGCGAGTAACCAGCTCCGCAAGCACGGCGCGTTGACCACCGAGTTCCTGGGTGCGTTGGCCCGGGGTGAGACCACCGTCTCTGAGTTCGGTTTCCAGATCGGTGCGACGATCGGCAAGTTTGCGGGTTGGACGGCTGCGGCGGCTGCGACCTACGGTGCGTTGGGTGCGGTGTTTGAGGTCGGCAAGGGCGCCGTCGAAGCCGCAACGAGCGTGCATCAGCTCACCAGGACGATTGACAACGTCAACCCGGCGCAGGCGTCCAACGCTATCCAGGGGCTATCGGCAGAAACTAACGTCTCGATGAAGGAGGCCGGTGACGCGGTCTTCGCCTTCTCGCGCACGTTCCACGACATCCCCACCGCCACTGGCGCCGCGCGACTCGGAGTAGCCGCCCTCAAACTCGACAACGTTGCGCTCACCGACTCGGTCCGCGCCTCGACAGCAATCACCACACAGTTTGGTGGTGGCCTGAGCACACTGACTACGGTCTACAACGAACTGTCTGCCGCCCAGCGCGAGTACAACGCGCGTATCAGCGACATGGTTCCGATGCTCCAGGTCTCCTCGGGTGCGGTACACAACGCTGGCGGCGACCTGAACCAACTCATCCAGCTCGGGGCCTACGCCGCGCGTATCACTCAGCAGGGCGGCTCGCGGATCGGCACAGGCTTCTATCGCTCGGCGTCGAACATCCTTAGTCAGGCCAGCACACAGGGCCAGACCAACCGCGCGGCGGTAGCCAGCCTCGGCGTCGATGTCACGGGTAGTTTCACCCAAACGCTCATCAATGCGATCACCCGCGCGCAGGAGACGGGACCGAAGGCGCTGACCCCAGTACAGAGGGGCGCGCTCTCCGTCGACATCTTCGGCAAGCAGTTCGGCGGTCGTTTCTCCTCTCTCTTCAACCCGAGTGGAGCGGACGTATTCCAGGGGATCACGGGCGGCGGTGCAAAGGGCATCAACCCCGCGGCCACCAAGGGCTCGCTGGACACTGAGCTACAGAAAGAGCTGGGTACGGCCGGTCAGCAGTTCAAGTCTTTCATCTACGAGCTACAGCGAATTGGCGCTGCGTTTGCCGAGACCGGCGTAATCACCATGCTCACCAACACTGTCGGTGGAGTGGTCCTGGTAATGGATCAGTTTCGCAGGATCGTTGACGTGTTCGACCAGCTCCCCGGCCCCATCAAGGAGGCGGTGACCGCAGTCCTCGCATTCCGCGCTGCGTCGCTCTTCTTCTCGCGCACGCGCCTTGGCTCGACTGCACCGGGGATCACATCCATCCCAGGCTTCCGGCCGTCGCAGGCCACGCTCGCTCGTGGGACGCTGGCAATCGGTACCCGTTCGGCTATCACGGGTGTTGAGGCTGATCTCGCGGCGACCAGCGCGCAGGTCACCAAGGTCGGAAGGGATGCGACAGAGCTGGGTCAGACACAGGTCAGGCTCCAGAAGCAGGTTGTCGACACCCAGTTTCAGGACAAGGCGGCGCTCCAGGCGAGTAACGACGTATCCATCGAGATCCTGGCGCTCCAGAAGGAGCAGGCCGCTCTGGAGTTGAAGATGGCCGACCAGGGGGCCGCGCGGAAGGGGCTCATTCGTCAGCAGGTAGGGCTGACAAGTATGGGTCCGGGTCGCTTCGTCGACACCAAGGTGATGTCGATCCAGGCCGGGGTCGACGAGGGCACTTACAAAGCACAACAGGCCGCCGTTACAGCACAGCAGGCTGCCACTGGAGAGGACACCGCACAGCAGGGCATCCTGGCGCGAGCTAAGGCTCGGCTGGCCGTCGCCCTACGTCTGAACACCGTAGCGTCCAATGAGGCCACAGGCGCACTCACGGAGGAGGCAGGCGCGGCGGCAGGCGCAGGCAGGGCGGCGACACAGGAGGCTGGGGTGGCGGCCGGGACGGCGGCAGAGGAGACCGCAGGCCTGACCCGCGGGCTCGGTGGGATGGTCGCAGCGCTCGACCCGCTCACTATCGGCCTACTTGCCCTGCCATTCGCGTTCACCGCATTGAGCGGGGCTGCCGATAGCGTCAAGACGCAGATCGACAAGATCATCAAGGACGCCAAGAAGCCGATCACCGACCTGGCCAGTCTCCAGGCTAGTGCTAAGGCAGCGCAGGCCGAGGCCACGAAGCTCAAGCAGATCAAGACCGACCCTGGGTCACTCTTTGGCCCCTCACTGTTCACCCAGATCGGCAACGATCTCGGCCTCGGCGGTGGTAAGGATACGCCTACGCCTCCATCAGCGACACCAGTGCGCAACCCTGGGTCCAACTATTACCAAGGGTACGACAACAGTTCAGCAGCCGCTCGTCTTCGAGCCCAGGAGGCCGCACAGCGGGTGGCGCAACAACGGCAGGCGCAACTCGCAAGGGAGAGCACACCACAGGCCAGGGCGACGGCGAAGGACCATTACGCGACTGCCTGGTCACAGCTTGCCACCCGGGGGACGGAAGACGCTAGGGCCGTCAAGAACAACACGAGCAGTCGAGACAGGTTCTACAAGGAGCTGAACGCCCTCAAGCTGGACTTCAAGGTCACCACGATGCTCAATCCGGACCCGAAGGATTCGGTCCCGGCGATCAGGGCGTTCAACAACGCGATCCAGGCGCTCTACGCCAAGAAGCAGGCCCAGTTCAACGCGCTCAACCAGAAGAGCGGCAGTAACATTTTCGCCGGGTTCAGTCAGTTCACGCCCCCCCAACTGGAGAAGCAGCTCACCTACGCCGATGATTACTCCAGGGCGTTCAACATGGGTCAGGGGGGTGATTCGGGCATCAAGCGGGCGATTGCCGCCTACCAGTACCTAGCCGACAAGGTCGGTAAGAGCGGCCCGAATAGCGCTGACCTCCAGGCGCTCGGCCAGGCCCAGACGAATCTCAATTCGACGATGTCCTCTATGGTGAGCAAGCTCGTGGCCGACGCCAAGTCGGCGCCAACCAGCGGCCAGGCCAACGCCGATCTGTCTAAGGCTTACCAGTTGATCGAGACAGAGCGTCGTCAGGTCGAGCGAGCCCTTGCCGCAGTCATTGCGGAGGACAAGGGCAACAGGCAAGCGATCGCTCGTGCAAAGGCCATTGCTGATGCGCAGCTCCAGCAGATCAACGCGCAGTTCGATACGGTTGTGCAGGCCTCGGCCGCGATGCTAGCGGACCAGTCCTCCCTAGCGCAGTCGAAGGTCACCGGATCCTCCCCCGCGGCCGACATCGCACGCCAGCAGATCAATCTCAGCTACCTTCAACAAGGACTGAGGGATGCGCAACGGGCCGGGGGTGGTGGCGACCCAGGCGGCAGACTCCAAGCTGGGATCAATAATGCTCAAAACGCACTGGCCAAGGCTCAGAGTGACAATGCGCGGGCGATAACGGATGCGCAGTCCAAGCTCGCGACCTCCTCGATCACCGGCATCTCGCCCGCGGCTGACATCGCACGCGCACAGTCGGCGGTCTCGGCGGCGGCGACGATGCTGGCTTATGACCAGTCACACGGCGCTGGGCAGGCGCAGATCCTCTCCGACCAGGCCGCCCTGTACGACTCACAACGGGCGCTCAACCAGTCCATCCAGCAGCGTGACCAACAGATCGCCCAGGACGCCCAGGCGCTCCTCGCGGCGCAGGCCGGGTTCCTGGAGTCCCAGACCCTTGATCCGATCAAGCAGGCACGCGAGGCGATGGCGGCCGACATCAAGTCACTGGCCCTGATAAAGCCGTCCGACTACACCACACAGTCGCAGTACCAGACGGCGATACTCAACCAGAAGGCCAAGATCAACAACGACCGCACGAGCTTGAACGACAAGATCGTCCAGCAAGACTTGTCCACTCTCAAGTTCGAGCTGAGCACCCAGAAGATCGGTGACCAGCAGTACATCAATGCGCTCCAGAACATCCTCAAGAACAAGAAGCTCACCCTGCAAGAGCGCCAGCAGGTCCAACAGGATATTTTCAGCACGCAACAGGGACTCGGCGCCAACATGGATCTCAACGTGGGCAAGATCAAGCTGCCGTCCGTGTACGAGATCAAGCGAGCGATTGGCATGGGGCAACACGGCGTCATGCCTGGCGGGTCGGGCACGGTCATCAATCACACCGCGTCGGTCGTGGTCAACGTGTACGGACCCAAGGGTGCGTCGGCGGTCGGAGTAGTCCTCGACCATCATCTAGGTACGAGCGTAAACTCGTCAATGAGAGCGAAGGGAGTGGGATGAGAGTCGCCAATCAGTTCATCGACCCCACCACTGGCGAGACGTGGTCGTGGCCGATCAACCACAGTGACGAAACAGGCTCGGCAACCAAGAGCAATAGCCAGGGCGGCGTCGAGCGCAACATCACGGTCTCCGCTCCGGTCGGTGGCGGCGTCCACATTCGTCAGGAGGCGGCGCCCGACCCGCTGGCGTTCTCCTGGAAGGGCACAGCGCTGACGCGCCTCCAGCACCAGAAGTTCCTCTACTGGTACAAGATGTGCGACTCGCACTCGATCATCCTCCAGGACTTCTCGGGTGACCGCTTCGAGGTTCTGATCCTCGCCTATATCCCCGTGCGCAAGGCTGTCGTGCAGAACCGTAACGACATGACCAACGCGCCGCTTTGGGTGTACGACTATTCGATCTCCCTCGACGTGATCGCGATGATCGCGGGCGACTACCACAACGCCGGGATCCAGGCCTGATGACCGCACCTTACGCCGGGGCGCCGGTCACTCAGAAGTTCCGTGAGCGCTGGCTCAACGTCGCCCGACAGGTCGGGAGTAATAAGCCGGTGGCCTCGGTGCAGATTCGGCGCGGCCGGTTGAACCGCACCTATCATCAGTACCCAGGGCTCGGCTACCCGACCTTTGGTGAGTACCCAGGCGTGCTGGGAATCGGCTTCTGGTACCCCGACTGGCAAGTCAACTCCGACTGGATGGACCTCGAAGGCGTCCTCAACATCAAGCTCGACCAGTCCTTCGATCAGAACGGCGTGCAGACATGCACGATCTCGATGGACAACGTGGCGCTGATCGAGACCACGGGTCACGCCGGGATGCTCTACCACATCGTCGAGAAGGGTTACTACTCACCCCTGCGCGGTTACGTGGCGCCAAAGCGCCCTGACCCCGGCGTGAAGAAGACCCCGTTCTTCAACCAGCTCCCCAACGCCCAGATCCGCATCATGCAGGGCTACGGCGAAGACGAGATGGTATGCACGTTCCTCGGGCTCATCGACGACATCGAGTCCACTAGTGTTGGCGGCCAGCTCACCATCACCGCACGTGACTTCGGTGGCGTGCTGGTCGACGAGCGCTTCTTCGGGTGGGCACAGGAGAAGTTTCTACCCTCACCACTGACCTTCGCGCCCCGCGTACTAGCCGAGAACAGCAAACTCGTGGGGGGCGGCGGCCGAGCCAGCTCGACCATCGCGGGGTACGACGCAGCCAACGTGACGAGCCGAGGGGGTGCTGGCTGGCGTAGCATCGTTCACCGATCGCCCGCCCACACCGAGTGGGTAGAGATCACCGTTCCGGTCTCCAAGTTCTCTCAGATGTTCGTCGGCTTCCCGATGGAGGGCATGGACTGCTTCGTGGGCATCAAGCCCCAAGCGCCCCCACCGACCAACATCGAGGGCGAAGGTGGCCTGACCAACCCACGTTTCAACGGCGAGGACATGATCCTCGACGGCGACGGCTGGTGGAATCCCAACGGCGACATAGTCCCGGGCGTGGCGGGGGGCTGGCCGTACTTCGAGGAGATCCCAGCGACCAAGGTAGGCCCTCCGAGCTATATGAACCTGGGTGGTGCTTTTGAGGTCGGTGACGGCACCATCCTGCGTCTGGGATTCCGCGACCTGGGGGCGGCGACCGTCTCCAGCGATGGCGCGCTGCTGGGCGGTGGCTATCAGGCAGGTGTCGACTACCTCCAGGTCAACGCGCGCTCTTACAAGCAGAACGCGATCGCTGGACGTTACGTCATCATCGACGACGTGGCTGACATCATCCGCTGTGTGCTGCGCTGGTGCGGATTCAAGGGCTGGGAGGTTGAGAACACCGGCACCAACCTGCGCATGCCCTACGTGGCTGACTCAGCCAAGACGTTCATGGATGTAGTCAAGGTGGTCACCGACATGACCGGCTACGTGTTCTTCATGGGCGAGCCGCGCGATCCCGAGAATGACCAGGATCTTGGCTACCCGATCTTCCGTAACGCCCGAGCCCTCGAACCCCACACAGCCAAGACGGAGTTCATCGATGACAAGCTCCTACTTACCGACGCCAAGGTCAAGGTCTCAAACGCCGACGACCACTGCATCATCCGCTGCCGAGGTAAAGCAAAGAATGATGGCGTGGCGCTTGGTGGTGACCAGGTACTCAGGATCATGTTTGCCTACATCCCTCCGTGGGCCGCTGAACAGGGAGGACACGTCGCAGGCGTACTCAAGCCGCTGACGCACTTCGACCACCTGTTCACCACGGTTGATGAGTGCGAGTTCGGCTGTTATCTGATCGCGCTCCAGGTTGCCATGCTCAAGTACACGGCGATCGTTGACCTACCCGGGAATCCTGGCATCGGCCTGGACACCCTCCAAAGCGTGATCGACCGTACCCAAGGGCTCAACTCACGGCTCTATGTCTCCAATCGCACCCAGGAGATGCAGTTCGGTAACAACGGCTACTGGCACCTGGAGATCGGCGGCTCGCTGATTGACACCCAGGACTTCGTAGGCGTGATGAAGGACTACAAAGCCGCCATCCTGCGCATCGACCGTGGTCGTCACGACCCGTGGCTGCGTAAGCGCCACGGCAAGGTGCTCGACTACGGTTACCAGGCGAGCTGATGCACACGCTCGATCACAACGCTATTGGTCGGTCACTCAAGGTGATCGGCTTTCAGCTCGCGGTGAACATGCACAAGGCTCGCCACCAGGCTGACGACTATCGACTGGCCGAAGTCTTCGAGCACCACCAGCTTGCCGTATCCGGGACCGCAGGGACGGGCGCCTTTACGGACTTCTCGATCAACTTCCAAGAGGTTCTGTACTACGCGCCCACTCAGCGCAACAACAAGCTAGAGGACCCACAGGTCACCCACGGGGTGCAGCTTGACTCTGGGGACGCGAAGCTCATCGTCTACGTGACCAAGTGGCTACTGGATGACAGCGCCAACTACCTCGGGGCCGTCGTGCGCATAGGCGCCGAGGAAGTGACGTGGTCACCAGGGTCGTCGTACTCGGGAACCGTTCACATCACCTTTCAGGGCCTCGGCGTTCCCGTTGAGGACCCCGGATTCACCGACACGCCATAGGAGCCCACCGTGCATAAGACCACATTCGCAGGCTTGACTGAGCTTGATCCCGGTGATCCGATCTCGGCCGATGGCGCGAGCTTTACCCAGCGCAACCCGAGCATCACCGACCTCTACCTGCGGATCGGCGCCGTCACCCATCGTCACGACGCGCACTCCAAGCTCCCCGATCCTGTGGGCGTCCCGAGCGCCTCAGTGGCCACCAGTGGTGGTCAGATCCAAGCCGGGATCTCCATCTTCGCGGAGTACACGCTGACCGATCTCGACGGCGGCGAGACGAGAGCCAGTCGAGCCGTTCAGGTGAACACCGAAGCCACGCCAGCCGCACCGAGTGGAGGAATCGACGCAGTCTTCGCTTCTGCGGCGGGCACGCTGCCAGTCGGTCAGTACGTCTATGCGCTTAGCCTCAATGACGCTGGTGGTGGCGAGACGGTTCTTGGCCCCGCGGTGTTCGTTCAGCGCCAGCCAGGCTACCCCTCCGGACAGGTCGATCTCTCGAATCTGGCGCAGGAGCTTGGCGGTTTCTATGTCTCCTGGAACCTGTGGCGAGCCCAGGACGGCGGCAACTTCGAGATTCTGGGTACGGGCGTCACCGACACGTTCACCGATAGTGGGCTGATCTGCACCGATGCGGCACGCACGCCGCCGAACGACATGAGCAACGTGCTCTCGACCAACCTGCTGAGCATCACGCTGCCCAGTGGTGCCCAGGACAGCTCGATCAGTGCGAGTGCGGCGAGCATCAGCCTGTACCTGTCGACCGATGGGTCCTTCCCCAATCCCTGCCTGTACGCCATCTACCCGGTCGCTTCGGCTGGGGCGACGATCCTCATCGCACAGCTCACACTGCTGACGGGTGCGCCCCCGGTAGTCTCACGCTCCATCCAGGGCGCCCAGAAGATCAACCCCGACACCGACATGCTGGACTTCCCCTGGAAGCGTCCGGTGGCTAGTGCCTCGATGCTGCCGATGACAGGCAACGAGGACGGTGACATGCGTGAGACGTTGGACACGCATATCCTTTACATCTGGGACACGGGCACGTCCACCTGGATCGAGACCGCCCAGCCCGGGGCCTCTGGTGCAGCCGGGCCAGACGGTCCGACTGGTGCGAGTGGTGCTATGGGTCCGGCTGGACCTCCCGTGAGCGTGGACGGCCTCGGTCCGTTCACCGACATCGAGTTCGTCACCGGGGGCGACGTGGCGATCTCCGTCACCGACCTCGGCGGCGGTTCGGGTCAGGTGATGCTGACTGCCTCGGGTGGGGCCAGTGGTGATGTAGACAGTGGTGGCGGGGCCTCCATCTTCCCCTCACCAGAGACGGCAGACTATGTACTTGCCTCGGGAGATCGCTTCAAGGCGGTCGAGATGACGACGGGAGGTCACGTCCTCGTTCCCCTCAACGCGGACGTTGCCTTCGTGGTTGGCGATTGGGTTGAGCTATTCGCGGATACCACCGACAACGTTGATGTGCTGGCCTCGGGTGTCGTGGAAGTGCTCGCACCGTCAGGTTGGACGAGTCTCGCAGGTGAGAACGCGACGGCGCGTCTACGCTTGCGTGACATCGACTCCTGGGTGTTGAGCGGTCGCCTTGCATTCACGCCCTCCGGTGGTGCCTCTGGCGTTTCCGGGCCTGAGCTGTTGTTCGCGGGCATCGCATCGGCGGTCACGACCGGAGGTATTCCTGGCGCGATGACCCTCGCCTACACCGTGCCCGCTGGCGCGTTCATCTCCCTGGTAGCGACGAATACCGACGAGGTCGAGGAGCTGTCCGGTGTGACCGACTCACAGGGCAATACCTGGCACCTTGACTCTTCGGGCCTCGGCGTCACCGTAGCGTCGTGTCACGTCTCCGCGGAGCTAGTGGTAGGCGTGGATACGATCACAGTTGCCGGTGCTGGACTACATTGGTCAGTCTACGCATCCTCGTTCTCGGACGTGGGCGACCTGCGCGTTGCTGGCGTGGTCACCAACCCGTCATGCAGCATCACCCCAGTAGCAGGCGATCTTGTCGTCGGGTACAACGCAGGTTACGAGAACGACTCGACTTCGCCGTGGATCACCCTGTTCACGCAGACCGGCACCGACTCTGGCGCTGGAGGCTCTTATCAGATCGCCGCTGGTGGTAGCGTCACTTATGAGGGCGCTCCCTACACAGAGCCGAGCGTTGCGGTTGCCTATGAGCCCGCTAGTGTTGCCACATTCCTATACGACACCTTCACCAACGTTGATGGCACGCCGCTCACCGCGCACATAGGTGAGGTTGGAGCCGTGTGGGTGATGCACCCCGCTGGCGATGTCAACCCATCGATAATCACGACAGACGAACTACGGCGCGGGGATGCACACGTCGCCGAGAACCGCCAGTTCGCCTCCTGGGTTCCGCTGAGCGCGGACTACACAGTCACCGCTGTCTTGACGGGCGTAGGTGCGGCCAACCAGGGCTACATGGACATCTGGGCGCGGCTGGACGAGACCGCGAACACCGGCTACCTGCTGCGCTACAACATGAACCCCGGTGGTGGGGCGCCTCCCGAGTTCGAGCTATTCCGTGCCGTTGCTGGCTCGTTCACCGAGTTGGGAACCTACACGGTTTCGCCGCCCGTAACGGCAACACTGAGCGTCGTCGGTACCACGATCAGTGTGAGTATCGGCGGAACGGTAGTGATGAGCTACACCGATAGTGGTGTAAGCGCTATCGGTCGAGTGGGTGTCGGCGGCGGCACAGGCGGCGGTGGGGACGCAACCAACGGCGTCTGGCTAAGCAGTCTGCTAGCCCTCCCAGCGGCAGTGTTCTTGAAGGACGCCTTCGTCGATGCCGATGCCACGGACCTGTCTGCGCACACGAGCGACTCGGGCTCGGCGTGGACCTACGAAGGCGCCGAAGCCGGGGTGCTCCAGATCCTTACCGACTCTCTGGTGGGCGTGGTCAACGGCGGCGACACGCAGCCGACCTACTACGCTGATGTCACGCCGCCCAGCGCCGACTACGAGGTTAGCGCCGTGGTACACAACGTCAACTCGACAGGGGTCGCGATTGGCCTTTGGGCTAGGCTTGATACGACGGCCCATCGGGGTTACCTTGCTTCCATCGGTGGTGGAGTGATAGGTCTCTACCTTCACTACACCGGAGGGGGTTCGTCTTATACGTTGGGCGGTTCTGCTTCTGTGGCCGAAGGCGACACCATCACGCTCAAGGTGCAAGGCACGACGATTAGCGTACTGGTCAACGGCGTGACGCAGATCACGGCCACTGACGGCACGATGACGGCGGCCGGGAAGGTCGGAGTTCGCGCCGTGGCCTACAGCGGCATCGCAGGCACGATCGACGACCTCGTAGCAACGACGGTCTAAATTGGCCAATCCCGCACTGAAATCAATCGCCGCTTTCGAGGCCCCAGGTTGGGCTTTTCAGGACGACTGCGGCTACTACATCCACGCCGGACGGGTCTACCTCCAGGGCGCGATCAACAACAACGACGGCTACCCCGTCGTACCGATCACCAGCACTACGATTCTGACCGGGCTGCCGCCAGCGATTCGCCCAACCTCAGACCAGCCCGTAGTCCTGTTCGTGGACGTGTTCGGATCCAACGATACGATCACCCCCGGCGTACACCAGCCGCTCACTCCCCTGGCTGCCACCGTGACCACCAGCGGGGAGCTGCGCCTGGACGTGATGCCGCCCTACCTCAACGTGCCGCCACCCGACCCGCCCTACCGGCACATCGACGCCACCACCGGGTTGATGATCCCCGACTTCACGGGCGGGATCATCTACACGATCGCACTGGGCAACGCGAGCTGGCTACTTCACCACGAGGTCGATAGCTACCCGACTAAGAGCTTCGATCCCTACCTGGCCTTCTACGCCTTCGATGACATCGATTCTACGATCGACGTGCATGGGACGCGCGTTCACCTTGGCGGTCGCGTGCGCGTTACTCAGGAGCGACCGTTCTCGCTTTCGCTCTACGGGCATCTCCCCGAAGAGTTCCTGGCGGGCATCACGCCGGACGACAGTTTCTTCTCCTACACGATCGCGCACGACTCTGACGGCGTCCCCTATGTGCTGAAAATCTACGGCGAAGAGAAGCTCATCGGCATTGAGCAGGACTCCGTCAGCACTCCTTGGCCAGCACCACCCGCATGGGGTGTCAACGGGTGGGGTGACATCCGCACCACGGGGTACTGGGTTCCGAGTGGCCTGTATGACTGGGAAGGACTGGCCGACACCGGCCCCGAGAGTTCCGAGGGTCTGCGCTGGACACCGGGTGCGATGCGAGGTCAGCGCATGGGCGGCGGTGCCCTCGATGGTAACGGTGACGTGTTCGCGCTCGGCGTCTCACGCGAGGCGGTGAGCTGGGACCACGGCGCGTACTGGGTGAGCGCCCATGCACCCAACATGGGTGGGTTCCATTACGACACCACCTGCCCTCAAGCTGGCCCCAGCGGTCATGTGACCGCGTCCATCAGTGACCTACTAGAGGACTTCTACCCGCTGCCCGACTGGTTCGCCGTCTACGTCATATTTGAGACCTCGTGGCAGAACTACACCACCGGCCAGGGGGACGACTTTACGCCCTGGATGTTCGCCACCTGCGGCGTCTTCGGGACCGACTCGCACGCCGCTCCGGTCAGCGCCGATGCCGACTGCATCCTGGTCAACGCCCTCGACGGCACCGACACCCCTACTGGTCAGTCACTGGGCGGTGGAGACCTGCCCCTGAGTAATCCACTAGCACCGACACCTTTCGCTGGCACTTGGCCTAATCACGGCTACGCCTTCGGCTCCCAGGGTGACGGTGGCAGCTCGCGCCAGGAGGGAATGCTCGCGCGCCCCGGCCGCGCCAGCGCCTACCCGTATGACCCCAACCGGCTGTCCACGGCGCTGCTGTGGAAGCCCGATGAAATCAATGACCTCACGCTGCGTCTCGACGGGGAGACGAACGCAGGCACGGTCGGGATCACGTTGCAAGTCCTGCCGTTCTGGGAGCAGCGCCGCCATTGGCTAAAGGTCGGTGACGTGCTCGACCTGACCGGGGCCGGATGGCAATCTCCCTCGGCCCCCGGCCAGATATTCCCAGGCCCCGTCGATGCTGGCGTGGTGCGACTCCGCAGCAAGATCCCCCTGCGCGAGCAGTACCGCATCAGCGGCAGCGGGCTCGCGCCGCGCTGAGGTTCACCGTCCGGGTCACCGGCTAGGGTCACCAGCTTCAACGACCCTTGGAGGAACGATGGCAGAGCCCAAGCAGGGAGAGCCCAAGCAGGAGCAGACGGAGGACCGGGTAGGTCGCGAGGGAGGCCGGTGGCTGAACGCTCGGCCGACCCCCGCCGAGTTTGCGGAGTGGTTTGAGACGAACATGAAGATCGACCCGGCGCTCAACGCGCTCGATTACGTCGGCGGCGTGGTGCTGATCCCGGCCGTCGACACCAAGTCCAAGTACGTGACCGGCTTCCGCAACGGCAAGCCGATCATCGAGGAGCGCGAGGAGCTGGCGTTCATCCCCTACGCCAAGGTCGAGACGCGCATCAACTACTTCTGGGATCTCATCGCCGCCCACCATGAGGATTGGGTCGCGTTCGTCGAGCACGTCGACCTGGAGCGCCTGCCGGTGGTGATCGAAGCCGCCGTGCAGACGATCGAGGAGGAGGGCAAGACGACGACGACCGAGCGCCCCGGCCGCCCCGATGCGATGACCTCGATGGTTCACCAGCTCCCCAAGGGCTTCTCGATCGCGGCGATCCCAGTGGGCGAAGGGTTCACCTACTTCCTGTGCTGCACGACGCTCGTCGAGATTTACGACGCCGCCAAGCTCGCCGCGGCGCTGGAGAAGGCCTACGAGATGCTCGCAGCCGCGGGTCACGGGGCCAAGCTCGACGAGGCGATGTCGATCGCCCGGAAGCTGACGCCACCGCTACGCCGAGGCAGCGCCACCAAGCAGGTCCCGCTGCTCAAGGGCGGCTACGGCAGTCGCCAGCCCTACGCCGACGACTCGTCGCTGATGAAGGCAGAGACCGGCGCTCTGGGTCGCGCGCTCGGCTTCGCCGGGATCTTCGTCATCCCGGGCTCGGGCGTGGCGACCGCCGAGGACATGCAGGAGTCGCTCTCTCAGGGCCAGACGGTGAGCCAGGCGCCCCAGGCTGAGGCCGACGCGGGTCCGAGCACCCCCGAGGCCGCTCCAGCCCGCACAGGGGCCGAGCAGGCGCAGGACGACGAGACCAAGCTCGCGGCCCAGGCCGCCGCGCTCTGGAAGACGCTGAGCGAGGACTTCCCCGCGAAGGCCACCGAGTTCGGCACGTGGGCGCGCACCCGGCACCTGGCCAGCCTGCACGACGCCAAGGGCGCGATGCTGCGCGGCGTCGTGCGCAAGCTGGAGACGCTCGTCGACCAGGCCAAGCACGAGCAGCAGGAGCGCCTGGTCCAACCCACCCTCGAAAGCGCCGTTGCCGAGCCCGAAGTAGAGGCCGGGGGTGAGACCGTTGCCGCCCCAGCCGAGGAAGAGCCCAGCCCAGCAGCAGAGTGACGCCGCTGCTCAGGTCGAGCGCGCCGCCGCGGCACTCTACGTTCAGATCCATCCACGCTGGACCTGGGAGGGCGTTGCGCCGATGTGGAAGGAGCTGTGGCGCGGTCACATCCGAAACCTCGTGCAAATGGGGGTGATCTCGCTACCGCCCCCACCTAACGACGAGCGACCGATCGAGGGTCAGCTCACCATCGATCAGATGGTTTGCAACCACGTGTGGGCCGTGGGTTCGGACGCCTGCGATAGCTGCGGCGTGAGCTATCAAGCCTTGCACTTCGTGCCCGATGAGGTCGATCCGATGCGCGGTGTGCCCTTCGAGGATGAGCCGTGAACGTGATGCCCGGAGGTCCGGTCGTCGCTACCAACGGGAGACGGCTGCGCATCATGCCGCCCGAGGGCTGGGTCTGGCACGAGATTGACGTGCCGCGTGTGCCGCCCTCGATGAACAACAACGAGATACGGTCGAGCTGGCGCGGCTTCCAGACCCTCAAGAAGGACTGGCAGTCAGAGGTCGAGCTAATGCTGATGGTCCACGACATCAAACGTGAGGCCTATCAGCGAGCGATCGCTGGGGCGTGGATGCGTTTCGACGTGCGAGCAGGGCGACGCGACAGCGGTAACTACAGCTCGCTCATCTCCAAGGCCCTCGGTGACGCGCTAGATAACTACCGCGCGATCCCTGATGACGATGACCTGCACTTCTTCTTCACGGGCACAGAGTTCGAGGGCGTCACCGGGACACCACGGACCCGCTTCGTCATCGCACTCCAGCCCAACGACTTGTAACCCACCAGGAGGAACTATGCCCACCACCAAGAAGGCCCCACCCATCCGGACGCCGGACGACAAGGTCAAGAAGGCCAAGCAGGTGAGCACTCAGGCGATCAACAAGGCCGCCGCCGTCGCCGCCGACATCGCCCGCAATCGCTCGACGCGGACTCGCTCGTCCTACAAGATCAAGGCCGACGCGCTGGACAGGGTGGCACGCATCTTGTCGGGCAAGGAGTAAGACGAACGCCCCGAGCCCGCCGCGGGATATGAGGCAACGGGCTGGGGCGTTCTGAGGGAGGAGAGTCCCTTGCGCTGCGCATGAAACCACAACGAGAGGACAGACAATGGCTGACGACGTGAGGCACCTGGACGACGACGTGAAGTACCTGGACGCTGCGGAGTTTCGCAAGCGCGGCTACCTCCACGAGGTAAACCGGCTGGTGCTCCACCCGCTTGGCCTGGCGCTCAGCGTCGAGCGGGTCAAGGACCCCGGTCGGATCATCAGGCTCAAGGAGGCCGATGCCAAGGAGGCCATCGCCATGCTCGACGAGGCGATAAAGCTCCTGAGTGACGGCCACGGCCCCGAGTCGATCCCTCCCCCCCTCGAAGCCCTGACCAAGCTGCGCAACGGGATTATGAAGGCACAGCGGGTCAAGGAGGGTGACGAGTGGTTCGGTCATATCTGGGACCGCCAGGACGACCCAGAGGGCCTGTATTACGCTGGCGACCTGCTCTCGGCCGAGAAGGCGATCGCCGTGTGCGGAGAGCTGCTCACCCGCCGCACCACGCGCATCGAGGCACTCGGCTACGTGATCCAGCCGATCCCCGACCAAAGCGTCCTGACCACCAATCGCACCGACCCCACCGCTGCTCCATGAGGGCGCGCTTCGAGGGCCGCTCCAGGCCCCGCGCCATCCATCGCGCTCGCGGTTGGGTCGACTATGACGGCGAGATCACCCCGGCCGGTGAGCGCGAGGCCGAGGAGCGCCACAACCCCTACCCCGAGCCCGACGACTTCGACCTTGATGCGCCTCACGGCTGGGCGCCAGACCCCTTCCCTGGAGGGATGCTCCAGTGAGGAAGATCCCGCTGCGAGCACGCGACGGAACCGTGCGCGCCTACGCGCTGATTGATGACGAGGACTACGACACCGTGACCGCAAGACTTCGTGGCAATGGTGAAGTCCGCTGGTCGCTTGACAGCGACGGCTACGCGGTGCGGTCTACATGGCGCGATCGAAAGCGGACCACCTTCAAGCTACACCGCGTTATCATGGCCGCGCCGCCTGGCGTCGAAGTTGACCATGAGGATCGCAACAGGCTCAACTGTTGCCGCTCGAACCTGCGCTTGGCAACACGCGCTCAGAACGCGCAAAACGTTGCAGCGAAAGTCACGGCGAACTCAGGTCATAGGAACGTTTACTGGAAGCCAAAGCGACGGCGCTACCAGGTCCAATTCAAGGTTGGAGGCCGAGCTATCTGTATCGGTTGGTTCGAGCACCTTGAGGACGCGATAGCAGCGGCGCACCAAGCCAGAAAGGAGCTACACCCGTATGCAGCTACCCAGTCGTCCTGATGGTGATGGAGTGGAGATCGGTGTCAGCGATGTCCTCGCCTGGCGTGACTGCCCCGCACGAGCGAAGTGGGGGCGCCAGCGACTCGTCGGGAAGGAGGCGCCAGAGTCGCAGTCGCCAGCGGCGAGCTACGGCAGTGCGATCCACCTGTGCATCGAGCTACTCGACAAGGGCGCCACACCCGACGAGGCGGCGCAGGCTGCGTTCGCTCAGTTCGCCAAGTGGCTAGAGCCGAGCGATCTCTCGCTGTTACTGGAGGACATGGAGAAGTACCTGGCTCGTGAGATCCTCGGAGTGCGCACGCTGCTCAACGAGGGAGAGATCAGCGTCAGGCTCTTCGTTCACCCCATCGTCGGACAGGTCTGGTTCCGGGCTCGCATCGACCGGCTCGTGCAGTCGATCGATGACCCGGCGCAACTGATCCACATCGACTACAAGTCCAGCAAGCACGCCAAGTCCGAGGAGGAGGTCCACAAAGACCTCCAATTGTGGAGCTACAACTGGGTGATCTACGAGTGGTTCGTCGACCTGTACCCCGAGGTCGACGACCCGGTGCTCCAGCAGTGGATGGATCAGCTTCGCTACGGCCTCATCCCGACACATAAGGGACCGGCTCAACGAGCACAGATCAAGACCTGGCTCATCAAGGCGGTGACCGCGATGATCGACGACGAGGACGAGGCTCCGACGTTCAATGAATGGTGCCCCTGGTGCAGTCTCAAGTTCGACTGCCCGGTCGTGCAGTACCAGCTCACCGACTGGGCCAAGACCCGGATCGCTGCGCTGATGCCGCGCGAGGAGAAGTTCAACAAAGACGGCTCGGTGAGCAAGCGCCAGGGCAAGGTCGCGCTCGACCACACCCGGCTCAAGGAGTACGTCGAGATCCTGCACGACGTGAAGCGCGCCAAGCAAACGCTGGAGGCCTTCGACACCGAGGTCACCAAGACGCTCAAGGAGCTGCCGGTCAGCGACCTCAACGAGCTGGGCAAGCGCAAGTTCGAGCGCTCGGCCCGCGGCTTCTCCTCGGCGGCCAAGCGCCAGATCATCGACGAGCTGGGGCTTGGGACCTTCCTGCTGCTCAGCGACCTGTCCCTCGCATCCGTTGAACGCTTCTTCGGGGACGACAAGGACACGGCCGCGGGGATCCTCGCGCTGGCCGAGAGCCGCCCCGGCTACTCCGTCATCAGCGATGTCTGACGGGGAGTATGCAGATTCACGCATACTCGGAAAAACGCGCAACGAGCAGGGTTGCGCCTGACGGGCCGCTCGGAAGTCGGTACAACCGTGGAGTCCGTCCGAGCAACCCGTAAAGATGAATGAGAGGGGAGTTGCGCCGTGTAGCTGGCTGGCGCAGGCGCAACCCCCCTCCCGATTCGACCCCCGACCCCGTGCCAGTGAGACCGAGAGAACCCCGAATCTTCCCGAAGCTGATGCGTTTTGTCAAGGGTGCTGATGCGTTTGATCTTCATCCTTCACGAATCACGAAGGCAGCTTCACGAATCATGTCCACCCAGGGCGCCCCGGCATCCCCCGGGCGCCGCCGAGCCGGGGAGACACGCTGACGATGGACGAGATGGCGCCTCGCGCGGTCCCGGCGCCCCCGCCTCGCGCCAAGTGCGGCTGGTGCGAGGCGACCTCAGTGACGGATGTCATCACCATCAGCGGCAAGAAGCTCCGCAAGACCGCGCCAGTCTGTAACGAGCACGCGACGCGATTCGAGGACGCCGGTCAGATGACGACTCGGCTGGAGTTCGACCTCAAACAGGAACGTAGCGAAAGGAGCCGTCAGTGGAAAGCGCAACATCTGAGATATTGAGGGCTGCACGCGGGACCCTGATCGTTCAGCCATCGCTTGTGGATAACAGCGAAGGCCGGACAGCCAGTGGACTCTTCGTCGCTGGTGCCTTGGAGCGCAGCCCCGTCTATCGCGGCGTGATCCTCAGCGTAGGTGCGCACCTGGAGGAGCCACAGGCCGAGGAGGGCGCCGTGGTGCTCTACTCCCACTACGTCGAGCTGGGAGTCGGAAACGACGCCGTCCATCTCGTCGCCTCCCAGCACATCCTGGCGTTCGCGTGAGCAAGGTTCGCTACGACATTGACGCAGATAGCGGGGTTCTCGTCGATCGTGACGGCAACGAACTCGGTCGTCTGGTATCTATTCGCCTCGATGTGGGGAAGGGGGGCAGGGGGGTTAGGGGCTCTTTCACGTTGGATCCTGCCGTAAAGAAGGACCAACCTAAAGGATCAACCACACAGAAGGATGGGGGTGTGGGGGAAACCGCGAGCGCGTCACGCCCAACGGCCACGCAGCTCGAACGAGAGGCGATCGATCGCCTCTGGGCCTACTGGATTGAGATCAGCGGCAAGGCGCGCATGAAGCTCGATGCCAAACGCATCGGACACCTGCGCAACGCACTCCGACTCGGGTTCACCGAGGACGAGATCAAGCTCGCTCTGCTCGGCTTGACTCGCTCACCGTTTCACAACGGCGAGAACGAACAGCACAAGAAGTACCTGGACATCCACTACGCGCTACGCGGCAAGGGCGACGAGTCAGACGACACGCGGATCGAGAAGGCGATGGTCTGGGCTGCGGTTCACGCACCGAACACTGTCTCGATTCCACAGTTCAAGGTTGAGCGCTACCTCGACGAGATGCGCTACACGGCTTCGCTACCGCACAGGCCGGAAGCAGGTCGCGCTCGGGAGGCGTACAAGGCAGTGACCGCCGCAGGCTTCAAGGTCATCATGCTGGACAAACCGCCCTGGGTTCGATTGGAGAGATGATGAAGACACGCCTCATGCTCACCCTCCTAAGCCTCGTTGCATGGTGCTCGGCGTTCGAGCTTTACCGCAAGGCCAGGCGACAGGTCCGCGAAGCTCACAGAGAACTACGGCTTGCCGTGATGCGTAACGACGAGACGCTCAACGATCAGCGCAATCTCACAGCTCGCTTTCAGGAGCTTCACGTTGACTGATACGCAGCAGCGTCCTGCGCAGGCTTCACAGCGTGCAGAGGAGTCAGTGGTCGGCGCGTTGATGAGAAGTGAAGAGGCAAGGATCGAGGTCATCGGTCTCGGGTTGGACGCTGAGCAGTTCCACTACCGGCCGTACAAACTGGCTTTCGAGGAGGTAGTGGAGCGTTATTACGCGGATGATCCGATTGATCCACTGACGATTGCAGAAGCGATCGCGCCAAGAGCCGCGGAGATGTGGAGTATCTCCGAGCGAGAGGCAGTGGATAAGTTCGTCGCCCTCAGCGCGCAGGTGTTCGAGGGTTCACCGGCTGACCACGTGAAGATCATCAAGCATCACGCCGACCTGCAAGCGCTTATCGGGATCGCAGCCAACGCACTACATGAGGCGTCTTATCAGGAGCGCTCACCCGAGGAGATCGCGGGAGTCCTCAGCACTGAGGCAGCGAAGATCGTCACGGGTGCGTTGACGCACTCAGAGAGCCATAGCTTTGGCGAACTGGGGCGGCGTTGGACACGTCAGAAGCAGGAGGAGATTGCGGCTCGCGCCGCTGGCGTTGAACTTGGCGCTCGCTATGGCATCGCTGCGATCGATCAGTATGTCAAGGGACATCGGCCGAGCGAGCTATTCATCCTGGGTGGTGACGCGGGTATCGGTAAGAGCGCGCTGGCTTGGGCGATGGGTCGCAACTTCGCGCTTAGTCAGATGAAGCAGGCGCCTGAGCGGCGCATCGGCACGTTGATCCTCTCGCTGGAGATGGGTGAGGAGCCCAGCTCGTCGCGCTTCGCACAGATGGAGGCTAGATTCCCCGGCGAGAAGCTGCGCGAAGGTGACCTGACTAGGGCAGAGCTGACAGCCATCGCTGCGAAGTGGGCCGCGCATCGCGAGCTACCACTATGGGTGAACCACTCGGGTGAGTTGCGCGAGTCACAGCTCAAGGCGATCGTCGTCGATCACGTGCGCCGTCACAATGTCGGTGTGGTCATCATCGACCACTTCCGCTTCATCACCACCGACGAGCGCTTTCGAGACAAGAACGATGCTGATGAGCAGATAGTCAAGTTCTTGAAAGCCAACCTGGCTAAGGATCTCAACCTGGCGGTCACTTGCCTGGCGCATACACGCGACATCGAGGTAGGTCGGCGGCCAACGATGAATGACCTGCGGGGAAACAAGATGATCTCAGCGTTCGCTGACCTCGTTGCCTTCCCATACAGCCCGTGGCGTGCCTCAAGTGTGCATGAGCGGGAGCGAGACCTGGTCGCTCGTGAGGACTTCGAGCTGATCTGGGCGAAGGTTCGTCAAGGCGCCGAGGGCGTGGGCGAACTGTATATGGACTTGTCAACACAGACCGTTCGCTAACGGCCGGTCACCACAAAGGAGCACAGCATGGAAGGTTCAGCCATCAACGCACCACACCCCGACGCGGCCAAGGACGCTGCGGCGTTCTTCGACGCCGACGAGGAGGGGACCTCGTCTCCGGATCCCGATCCCGGTGACTTCAACCCCGAGACGGGTGACTTCTCCGGGTCGGCCAGCGACACGCGCAGTGACGCGGATCGCGCCGAGGACGCCTACCAGTACAAGTCGGGTCACGGCGAGCCGATCAGCGTCGAGGAAGAGGCGCAGCATGAGGCGTGGATCGCAGCCCAGGTTGCCGAGCCCGAGCTGAGCGAGCCCGAGAAGCAGCAGGCAGAACTGCGAGCGATCGCTGAGCGGGAAGCGGCAGCAGCTCAGGCCGCCGCACCGGCCGCCGAGGCGTCCCCTCCTTCTGCACCCGAGAGTGCCGGTGGTACTCCTGGCACGGGTGCCGCTGCGAATGGTGGGGGAGACGACGCGGGTAAGCAGAGCGGCGCACTGGAGCGCGAGTACATCGTCTTCCAGCGCGTCCCGCTGACCGAGCGCATCCTCAAGTCCCTGCTCAAGCAGATCGAGGACGGCAACGCCCCCGAGCCGCGCGTCGCCTACCTGGAGCTGTCGCGTCGTACCACGCGCAACGACAAGCAGGCGGTCGCTCAGACCTACGGGGAGCACAAGTCCGCGCTTGGGGACAAGTGCGAGCTGGCCGCGGTCTCGTCGCGCTCGTTCAAGGTCCGTAAGGTCGCGCCCCGTCAGGTGGTGACCTCGGACATCTCGATCTCCTAGGGAGTGAAGGGCCGGGACGTGCGTGTACTGGGCTGGCGGCACGTTCCGGCCTCTAGTTCTCTAGTTCTCTAGATCAGGAGGAGATATGAAACTCAAGATCGACAGCGACGGCACGCCAAACGGCACGAAGGTGATGACCGAGGACGGGACAGTGCTCTCTGGAGTGACGTTTGTGCAGTGGTCCCTCGCCGTGGGGCACAAGGCCACGGCGACGATCGTCGTGCGCGAAGTGCCGGTGCAGCTTCGTGGCGAAGCTATCTCAATCGGGAGGAGCTGAACATGGAGTGGTCATACGAGGCATGGGCCTCGGGTGAGCCCTATAACTGGGGTGGAGCATTACGTGGATCGAGCAAGTACGACGCGATCGACTTCCACGTCGACCTCGGCTGCGGGACCGTGAAGAAGGGACGCATCGGGATCGATCACCGTCAGGCACCGGGGGTCAACATCATCATGGACCTGAGCAATGGACAGATTCACGGCATGGCCACACGGCCTGGTGATAATGCCAATTACCAGAGCTACCACGCCCACGGCTTCGCCAACGAGAGATGGCTGCCGTTCGAGGACGGCACGATTGAGTCGATCATCAGCCACCACTGCCTCGAACACATAGGCGACGGCTTCCTGACATTGATCGATGAGGTCTACCGGGTGTTGAAACCGGGCGGCATCTTCCGGCCGATCACTCCTCTCTTCCCCAGCCGGACAGCGGTGGAGGACCCTGACCATCGCCGGTACTTCATGGAGAAGACCTGGGACTGCTTCTGCGGTGGCCTGGGTAATGCCGATCACCCGACCGGCTGCTGGCTGGACTCGTTCTCGGTGCCCTACACGTCGGCTCGGTTTGAGCTGCTCGACAAGGACATAACTCCTCCAGTGCAGCGCGACGAGGAGTGGGGTCCGAACGACGCCCGCGAGATCCGCGTGGCGCTGAGGGCTGTGAAATGACCGACCATCGGTGGATAGGACCGTGGCAGGTGCGCGTTTGTCCCGAGCACGGTCTAGTCGAAAGTCACTCATCCGGCTTCTGCTCGATGTACCTCGGCGGTGCGAACGGCTGGTGCGGACGTATGTTGAGCGAGCCGTTCACGGTTACGCGCGCCCCGACAGCGGCAGACCTCGACGGCGCCGGTCAGGCACGCATCACGGACCCCGCGACGGCGAGGGCTGCGGGAGCAATCAAGATCACCCGAGGCTCGCAGCGTTGGAAGGTGCTGGAGGCGGTCAAACAGGTAGGCGTATACGGCGCAACATCGCACGAGCTTGAAGAGCAGACGGGTATTCGCTACGCCTCGTTGACCCCCAGGATCGGAGAACTCAAACGCGGCGGCTACATCAAGGCGACGGACAGGACGCGCACCGGACGCTATGGCGTCGAACAGGAAGTCCTGGTCGTGAGTGGAGTGGGGATGCAGTGGCCCGAGCGCGTGGACGATGATGATGACGAGTCGGAGCCGTGGGAGAACCCCGACGTGCTGTTCGAGGACTAAATGAAACGTCCAGTCATCACGAAGGGTCGGAAGCACGGTCGTGTGGCTGTGCGGCTGCGGATGTTGACCTACGCTGACCACGCCAGGATCCACAACTGGCCCGACCCGGCGATGGTGCCGACCGTGGCGCTGCGGCGCTGCGAACAGGCAGAGACGATCAGCGAAGTGCGAGCGATCGTTGGCCAGTTCCTTCGACCCCGAGCGGTGACATGAGAGAACTACATTCCGATGAGGAGTACAGAGACGTGACCTTAGATAGGGCTCGTAAGGCATACTCGTTGGCCGTCAAGCTGCCGGTGGTCGAGCCCGCGGGCCACGAGAAGAAGGCTGAGCTGATCGAGATCCTGACCATCCTAGGCAAGCGCGCCAAGCAGCTCATCGAGGACATCGTCGAGCGCGAGGAGGAGATTGAGAAGCTGGAGCTGGAGCTGGAGGAGGCGACGCCCGTGGCTGGTGAATTGAGTGCGTTCATCCAGATGGTCTACGACATGGACCGCAGACTCATCACCCCCCGAGAACTCATCGACAACGTGAAGGCGAGTCACGACGAATGACCTACCTGGCAGCCGTAGCTATCGTGCAGAACGAGGCGCTGTACCTGGAGGAGTGGATGGCTTATCACCGAGCGATCGGTGTTGAGGAGTTCCATCTTTACGACAACGAGTCGACTGATAACACGTGGAGGGTGGCCCGTGACCTCGGCGCCATTACCTATCACTGGCCTGGTCGCCGTGTGCAGCTCGCTGCGCACCATCACGCGCTGAGCACCCTTATAGACCGGACCCAGTGGATCGCGTTCATCGACCCCGACGAGTTCCTGTTCACGGACGTACAGCGCTCGATCCCTGACCTGCTATCCAACTACGAGGCCTACGGCGCGCTTGCCGCGTGCTGGGCATGCTTCGGGACCTCCGGTGTGGAGGAGCGTCCCACGTCGGCGCTGCGCACGTTCACCCATCGGGCTGCACAGGGAGCCGAGATGAACCTCCACGTCAAGAGCATCGTCCAGCCTCGCTTAGTGCGAGCGCACACACCCAAGGACCCGCACCACTTCCTCCAATGCGTGACCGTCGACACAAAACGACGACAGGTCGTCGGCCCGTTTCACCAGGAGCCTCCTTCTTGGGAAGACTTGCGCATCAACCACTACGTCTCACGCTCGGTCAGTGAAGCGAGGGAGAAGATGCGTACACCGCGCGCCGACAACGGCGAGTTGCGGGCGGTAGACCTCACGGCCGAGTGGCTCAACAACGTCGAGGACACGTCGATGATCGAGCGACTGGACGGGCTAGGTGTCTAAACCACTCGCCATCATCCCCACCTATGTCCGCGAATCACGTGACGTGACCATGTTCACCAAGACTCTGACCTCGATGCGCGCGACGGCCGGGGATGACTGCGACATCATCGTCGTGGACGACGGCTCCCCCGCGCCTGACCTCATCAAGGCTCTGGGCCTAGCTTGCGAGGAGCACGGCGCCGAGTTCATCGACAAGGGTCGCAATGAGGGCTTCGCCATCACGGTCAACGTCGGCATGCGCCGCGCGCTCAACGAGGGGCGCGACGCGATCCTGGTCAACTCCGATGTCGAGTTTGGCCTCACGAAGGACTGGGTCGGCCTGATGCAGCGCCAGACCAACTCCGATGGTGAGGGCAAGGCGGCGGTGGTCGGCGCGCTACTGCTCTACGACAACGGTCTCATCCAGCACGCCGGGGTTTACTTCTCCTTCTTGACGCGCGACTTTAGTCACCGCTTTCAATATGGACCTGGCAACCTGGCTGAGGCGCAACACGCTTGCGTCTGTCCGGTCACCGGCGCGCTCCAGTTCATCCGGCACTCCTGCCTGGAGGAGGTCGGTCTATACGACGAGTCCTTCAAGCTCGGTTGGGAGGACGTGGACTACTGCTGCCGGGTCTGGCTCTCGGGGCGCGAGTGCGTCTACCAGCCTGGGATCCGCGCGGTGCATCACGAGTCCTTCTTCCGTGGCCGCGCCGACGCTCGCATCAAGGAGTGGACGGAGTTCTCCTGGCGCCGATTCTGTGGTAAGTACGCCAACATCTCCTTTGCTGAGTTCGTTCCCAACATGCTCGCGTAATGCACAAGCTCGAATGGAAGAAAGCGAAGCTCATGGGGCGCTATGTGAGGTCGGGAGGGACTCTGACCATCCCTAAGACAAGCGTGGAACGGCTGGTGCTCTGCGTCCGAATGCAACGACTAAAGACGGAGTTCCTCAAGAGAGAGGAGGCTAAGCATGCTCGACCCCACTGAGATCCTATTCCTCGGCATCGGCAAGTCATCGGTGCTCTGGTATCGCTGCTCTCTGCCAGCAATCCACCTGGGCGCCGACTGGTGCGGCATCGTCGGGCGACCGCCCGCTCTTCGCGTAGTGACCGGGGTCGTGCGCGGCGACACGAAGCTGCCCCACTACGGCGACTATAAGGTGATCGTGCTCCAGCAGGTCCACGGTCGTATCTGGCTGGACAAGATACGCTCGCTCCAGGCCAGGGGGATCAAGGTCGTCTACGAGATTGACGACTACATCCACGGTCTAATCAAGCACAAGAAGGGTCACGAGTTTGCGAGGTACTACACCAAGGAGCACGTGGCCAACCATGAGTTGTGCATGCGCGCCTGCGACGGACTGATCTGCTCGACTGACTACATCGCTCGGCGCTACGCCAAGTACAACCGACACGTCTACGTCTGTCGCAATGGGATTGACCTGGCCCGCTACAACCTCACTAGGCCTGAGCGATCGACGGTGAATATCGGCTGGGCGGGAGCGACAGGCCACCTACGAGCGGTGCTCCCCTGGGTGGCGGCGTGTATGCCGGTGATGCAGAGCGAGATCCAGACCTGCTTCGTGTCTGTCGGTGACCCCTCCCTAGCCCGCATGGTTGGTGAGGCTATCGGTCCGACCCGAGCAGTCGGGATTCCGTTTACGACCTTGGAGTGCTACCCCGCGGCTATGTGCATGATCGACATCGCCCTGGCGCCAGCGGGCAAGACCGGCTGGTACCGTGGCAAGTCTGATCTGCGCTGGCTGGAGGCGAGTGCGTTGGAGATTCCGACGATCGCTGATCCCACCGTCTACCCGGACATCGAGGATGGAGTGACGGGCTTTCACGCCGAGACCCCAGTACAGATGGCCGAGATCCTGGCCGAGCTGGTCGCTGACGAGGAGCTGCGTAGACGTGTCGGCGCCGAGGCTCATAGAGTCGTGGCCGAGAGTCGGTCCAGTGAAGTGATGGCGTTGCAGTGGGGCGAAGTGCTCAACGCTGTCGTCGGTGAATATCAGAGCATATACGAGCTACAACGCTCATAAAACTAAGGAGGCAGTGATGCAGTTCGATTTGATGCAGGACACCATCACGCCGAGCGCGGTCTCGGCAAACCCGTGGGCCGTGGCGGGTTACGCGGGTGGCAACTGGCCCGACTACCCGGCGCTGGTTCACCTGTTCCCACGGGCGCACCACTTCAAGATCCTGATCGGTCCGTGGGAAGGCTTCGACGGTGACGGGATGGACTGTGAGAAGGGTGATGCCACCGTGCAGCAAGGCGCCATCTGGCTCCCGCAGGCCAAGCCGATCAACGTTCGTCTGCCGACTGGCTACGCGAGTGCATCGAACACTCAAGAGCTGATCGACCTGACGATCAGCCAGGGGATGAAGCGCGAGGAGTTCTTCGTGTGGTCGGCCCACTACGACTACAAGCCGCACATCTGTGCGCCTGGCGTATGCGGCTACCCGCGAGCGGACTTCACTCAGTTCACCAATCACCAGTTCTTCCACAACCTCGATGGCTCCTGGGTGCCTGCCAATGGCATCTTCAAGGACACGGTCAAGCCGGTCCTGCCGCCCGACCCGCACCACTACCGCTGGATGGCGACGGCCGACCGCAATGCCCACGGGCTACCCGGTGGTCCGTTCCACTTCACGATCGAGGGCAAGCATGTGGCGATCGACGAGCGCCTCACGGCGTTTCGTTATGACGAGCTGCGCAGGGAGCAGACCCCGCTCCTGCATCCTCATCGTGCCGAGATCGATCAGCTCAAGGTCGTGTGCGAGCTGCTGGGCTCTCGGGTCGCCAACATCGCTCACGAGCAGGAGCGCAACGGCATCGTCCCGTGGGATGACTTCCGGCACTTCGGTTGGCGCCGTCAGCAGTTCATGGATCGCTCGAACGGGCGGCGGATGGCCTGAGCGAGTAAGGTCTGACCTCGGCCCAGGCGCTTGGCCAGCGAGCGGCTCTCTGAAAGGGGAGCCGCTCGTTCTGTTTGGTGGTGGTGTTACGCTGCGCGGTGGCTGGCGCACCCAGATATGGGCGCGCGACATATCGCGAAAGGACCCCATGACTGGATCCCCCTTCTCGAACGTCGTCGGGGTTGACCCCGCTGATTCGAGCTTTGTCCCCGTCAGAACGACCCAAGTTGGCGACTCGACGGACGCTGACCGCAGCGTCGCTGACTCAGACACCGAGCCCTCGTTCGGCGTCGTGGTCAACCCTGATGGCTCAACCCACGAAGCCGGTCAGGACGAGACCGCAGGTCAGACGGACGAGTCGGGCACTCAGACGCCTGCATGAGCACGATCGAGCGCGAGCAGGAGATAGAGGCGGCGGTCAGGCACTCCGAGGGGCTGGTCAAAGAGACCGCCAACCAGATCGTCGAGCGTGGAGTAGAGCTGGACTTCGAGGACATCGCTCAGCTCTTGCGCATCAAGGTTTGGCACGCCGCCTGCAAGTTCAGCGAGGAGCGCGCGGCGGCGAGCCCGCGACTGGGCAAGCCTCGGGACAAGCACGGCCGGACGCCGCTGGAGCGCTTCATCTTCACCTGTGTGGCCAACCTGCGCAAGGACATCGAGAAGCGGCCCCGGCACCACATCTCATCGATCGACGAGATCCGGGACCGCTGTCTGTCGTCACCCACCCTCGATGCCCCCAACCTTGCTGACTGGTTCGACCTGCGCTACCTCTCGGTCGACCACGAGCAAGTGTTCGGCGCCGTTGAGGATGACGCCGAACACCTACTCCCTTCCACGTTGACCCACTCGGAGCGACAGGTCGCCCTTTTGAGGCTCAACGGGAAGATGCTGATGGAGATAGATCGCGAACTCGGACTCTCACGCGCTCAGCGTGAGGAGCTGATGAGATCCATCCAGGCCAAGGTGGCTGACTGGCACCCTTCGGCCGAGCCCACACGCGGCCCGACGCTGCCGCTTCCCGGCGCCGAGCCGCGACAAGCTCACGCTCGCGTCCCTCTAGCCGCCTGACGCGCTCCTGGAGCGCCGCGGGGGCCTCTCTCAGCCCCACGGCGGCCAGCTCGCGGAGGTAGTTGCCGCTTCCTGGCGCCACCAGCCACGAGCCCCAGCGCCTCGTGACCACCAGCGTCTCGCCTTCATCGGGCGTGATGCGCGCACGCCAGTGGCCGTGCTCATCGCGACACAGCTTGGTGATGCGGAAGGCAGTCATCGGAGGCCCGACCAGTTGCCGTCCACGTAACCAGCGATCGGAGAGGGCGGCGTGGGCAGCTCGACGTGGTCGTACATGGTGTACTCGATGCGGCGGCCCCAGTTGACGTGGACCGTGAGCACGAGCAGTCGGATCAGGATCGTGCCCCTACGGCTCCGCAGACGGCTAGCCTGGACACCGAGCGCCCACTGCCAGCCCCCCCCAAAACGCCCGAGCGTATCTGCGGGCGATCGATGGCTGATATGGATCCTCCTCATGGGTCCATCCTCTCCACCATCTCGCGTTCGGCCAGGTCACCGAGCACGTTGAACGCCGTGCTGATGTGAGCACGGAGGATGGTTGCGCTCCTGATCTCGATGATCGCGTCCAGCTCGTGATCGGTCAGGCCTTTCAGCGGACGCTTGGCTGCCCGCCTGCCGACCGACCTCCTCTCGCCGTTCGCACTCAACCTCGTGCGCTGATTCCCGGCGCTCATACCCCCTCCTCGATCACCTGCGCCTGCCAGCCGATCGCCATCCCGTCGATCCAGACGGCGGCGAAGGTTGGCACGAGGAGCTTCGTCTCGTCGCGCAGCGTCACCGGCGACGGCACGCTACGTGAGAGCAGGGTCGGATCCTGACCTTCGAGGACCATCCCGGCCCTCAGCGCACGCTGGGACGCCAGGTAGGCCACGTCCTCGATTGCGATCCCTCGATCTCGATACCAGCGCACGAGGTCGTTGTGTTCGCTCAGCGTGGCGTCCACGTAGCGGGCAGCTTCGAGCAGCTCACCGCGGGTCATTGGCTGTACTCCCGCTGAACACGGGCTCGCAGCGCATCGCGCGTCCCGCTGTCCATCCGTTCGTATCTGCCAGCGATCGCCTTGACAATCGGCAGCTCGTCGTTGCTCATCGTCGGCCGCAGGTAGAAGTACCAGGCCACGATCTCATGCGCCGTCGCCTTCTCGACCTGTCCGAGCATGGGGAACTCGTCGATGATTCGACTAGGCATTGAGCACCACCGTGAGCTGCCTACTGGTACGTCGGACGGCTCGCACCGTGCCGTCTCGCTGCACGATCCACTTGCCACGGTGCTTACCCGCCTGCTCATGTCCAGCGACCCAGCCTTCGACGGTGCGGCCGTTGAGCTGGAAGGTGACCTTCGTCCCGATTGTGATGTCGAGTGAGCTAGCCACGGTACACCGCCGCCGCGTCGAGGAAGATGTCGCTGCTTATACGACTGACGGCCTCGCGTAGGGTGGGGGCGTAGACAATGCCCACCACCCAGTAGCGCCGCAGATTGTGAATGCCGTCTGCGGCCTTGACGGTGACCTTCTGCTCCCACGGGTTGCCACCCACGAAGTGAGTAGCACTCACCGGATTGGGTAGCTTACCCTCAAGCACGGTTGCCTCTATGCGCCGTTTGGCACGGATCCTTGGACCATCACTCATTGTTGTCCTCCTCTTCGTTGGGGTCTTCCTGCGATTGGTTGAACTCATCGAGCTGTGTGACTAGGCGATCATGCGCCCGCTGGGTAGCCCGGGGTGCCTCTCCTTCCATGAGGCCGAGCGAGGTTAGGTCGAGGATTAGTCGTGCGTCCTCCCCGTTGAGCACGATGTCCCCGCTCTTGAGCTGCGCCTCCTCTCGCTCCTCCTTAGCCAGAGATCCCTCGTAGGTGCCTTCGTCCCAATACTGATTGAACGCTGCTCGATAGAGAGCGTGCAGGTCGTTGGGGTCCAGTGCGTCTAGCTCGACCTGCATGAGCTGACCGTGCCGTTCGATGAACCCGGCCGCCCGCGCATCCCAGGCCTTGCCGGGGAGCGGCGGGAGGTTATATACCTGGATCTGAGACATTGTCAGAGCGATGCGATGCTGCTCCTCCCAGCAATCACTGCGCTCCAGGAAGTCACGCTCGATGTCCTCGCCACTCGGGTCGAAGTCACCGGCGTAGATGAACACGGCCGGACGACCCTGCTTCTCGACCTCCTTGGCGATCTCATCCACGTAGCTCTGTGAGGCGTAGCCTCCGAGCGCGACGATGCCGATGCCATACTCACCGAACCACGAGCTGAGCTGCTCGACGATGCCGGACTTCTCCACACCCAGGTAGATCGAATACTCCTGGTTTTCGTCCCGCGGTCGACGGTAGATAGCCTTGAGCCAGCGGGTCGCCTCGGCGGGAGAGTTGAACGTCTGGAAGCGGTGGATCGTCCGGTTGCGATCGATGAAGCTGGGGAACCATCCTTCGCGCCGCGCGATCGCGGTGTAGCGAGACAGCCCTCATCCATGTCGTGACAGCCCACCCAACCGGCGCACAGTCTCCCGTTCTGCTGGTGACATTGGAACGCGCCGAATGGCTGGTCGCCGGTCTCGCTGTCGTAACGGCCGAGCTTCTCGTACTCCTCGGCCGCCCACACACCACTCGGAACGTCCTTGCGGTAAGGGCAGGAGAAGCACGGTCGGGCGGCGGGCCGTCGCACGCTCATGCGACACGTCTCCCGACTGCCTTCTGAAACTCAGCGTCGGTCCGTTCGCTGGCCTTGTGGATGTCACCGCGCAGTAGCTTGGCGTAGCGCAGGGTCATCGCGATATCAGCGTGCCCCAGGAAGTCCCGCAGCAGCTCTAGCTCCATCCCTGCCCGCAGTCGCTCTGTCGCACACGTATGGCGTAGCCGGTGCAGCGTCCAGTCTCCAAAGGAGTGAAGGATGTTGTCCATGCGGCTCGGGCTTAGCGGCGAAGCGAAGTCCGGCCCGGTGACCGACAGCCAGATAGGACCACCTGCGTCCTCAGCGAACGAGCCGCGGAAACGAAACCATGCTTGGACAGCAGCGCGGGTGGTGTCGGCGTAGGGGACCTCGCGGACCTTGTCGTGCTGGTCGACGCGCTTGCCGTGAGCAACGATGTACTTGTTGTCCCAGTGAACGTCAGCGATCGACAGGTTATAAATCTCGTTCTTGCGCAGGCCACTGATGAGTGCGAGTTCGACGATCGCGTCAAGCTGGAGGCGCATGGCGTGGCGCCTGATGTGGCGTCGGAACTTGCTCGTGCCGTTGCGAAAGCGGGTGAGCATGAGTGGAGTGGCGTAAGGGAAGCGAGTCTCCAGCTCGCTCCACATCTGCGCGATCTCCGTGGACGAGTAGGGCCGGGGTGTGTGGTTACGCGCGCCTCGCGGGGAGGCAACGTCCTGGAGGCGCATGAAGGAGTCGGCGTCGAGCAGTCGTTGGCGCCAGGCCCACTTGTGAAACGTTCGCACCATCTGTAGGTGCCAGTTGACGGTGCTCGCTTGGAGTCCGCGCGCCATCAGGGTAGCCATCCAGGCACGCATGTCGTTGTCGGTGGCCGTCTCTGGAGACGCGCCGAGGAAGACCTCGAACTTGGCCAGGGTGTCCAGCGAGTAGTCGCGGCGCCGGTCAGTGATCGAGTTGAGGACGAAGTATTCAGCGGCGAACCGCTCTACGACTGTGGGCACGGGGTCGAACCTCCTTGTCGGGCGACGGGGTTTCCACCCGGATCGAGTGGAAACCCCGTTCGCAGTTTGCTAGGCGTTGACCGCCAGCAGCGCCTTGTCGTAGCGCTCGATCTGGTTGACGAGCCCGTCGCGTTCGAGGGCCAGGTTCGAGACGGCCGACTCGTGACCGGCGATCTCCTCAGCGGTGAACGTGAGGCGGTCCTGGGCGGCGGCGATGGCCGACTCGATCGTCCCCGCCACGTCGACCTCGTCGACCTGACCGCTGCTGTTGCCCTGTGGCGACGACGGCCCGCTCATCCCGATACGCAGTGCAGTAGGCGTCTTGGCGGGCGTCCTGGTGCGCCTCTTGGCGGGCGCCTTGGTGCCACCCTTGGCCTCGGCCTTCATGCGACGCATGTGCCCGTAGACACCGCTGTTCGTGATCTTGAGCGCCTTGGCGATCTGCGGGACCGTCTTGTTCTGGTCCAGCAACTCCTTGACCTGCTTCTGCTTTGGCGTTAGAGCCATTACCGACCTCCTTGTTGTTGAGCCTGCTCGCTGACGATGCGAACGGCGGTGATCCTGTCTAGGTTACACCGTTCTACGACCGTGTTCACCACGGTGTCGAAGTGGTAACCAAGTCCGAGACAAAAACTCGCGATGCCCTTGGGGTCGCGATCATCTAGGGCGACGGGCCAGCGGTTTGCGCCCCCCACCCGATCTGAAATCTTATCCATGAGCGATCGCTCCTCTCTAGTTGGTGGGGTCGACGGTCACCAGGTGGCCCCAGTCGTCGACAATGGCGGCGCTGGTCTTGACGACCGCGGTGGTCCGCTTGAAGCCGATGAGATCGGCCTCAGTGACCGGCCGACTCAGCTCGACGATGATGTGATGCGGCTCTTTGCTCACGTTCATCCTCCGATCAGTAGATGGGCTCGCTCGACGCCCTCACGGGTGAGGGTGCGGCCCGATGGGCGTACTTCCAGGTAGCCACGGCGCAGCAGGTAGGGCTCTACCAGCAGGCTGATGGCCTTGGTATCTCGGCCGTGTCCCGCCGCCGTGGCGAGCGTGTTGACGCTGGCCGTGTAGATGATCCCGTCCTTGGTCTGACGGCCGCAGTGGCGATAGAGGAAGCTCAGCACGGTCTGCATCGACGCGGTCAGGCCGTCGAGCGTGGTGTGCGACAGGTCGACGATGACCTCGGTGGCCAGCGCGCCGGTGATCCTCTGACCACCAGCCAGGCTCCGGGCCGCCTTGACGTAGTCGTTGAGCTGCCGTGGATTGCTGCGCGAGGCACCGGCGAATAGGCCGATCACTGCCTCGTCATAGCTGAGGTTGAGCGCGGTGAGGCTGCGCTTGGCCAGCGCCATCATGTCCTCGACCGTGTAGCTCGCGAGCTGCGGCCGAAGTGGAAAGCGGTTGGTCAGCGGCTCGGGCAGTAGGCCAATGTCGGTCGTCGCGCCGATGAACGTCACCCGCGGGAAGGGCAGCGGACCTGTCGCTGTAGACAGCACGCCGTCCTCAAGCAGCATGTAGAAGCTCTCGGGGTCGCAGGCCTGATTTATCCCCCGTCGATCGCCCGACACTTGCAGGTGGATCTCATCCACGAAGACGACATCGCCGTCCTGCGCGCTCTCGCGGAGCTGATTCAGCACGCCCATGTCCAGCGGCGCACGCAGCGAGAAGATCCTCGTGCCCAGCTCGCGAGCCACGATGGTGGCCACGGTCGTCTTGCCGGTGCCTGACGCGCCGACGAATAGCATGTGATCCAGGTGGCCGGTGCGCTTGGCGCTGTCGACCAGGCGCCGCAGGAGCGGGCGCAGCGTCCGCTGGCCGATCATGCTGTCGAGTGTGGTGGGCCGCAGCGGGTCGGGGCTCGCGCTTGGATCCAGCGGGCGCAGCTCGGTCGCGGCCTTGGCCGGGTGTACGGTGTACGGTGTAGCACTGGTGGTAACGCCGGTCAGGATGGCCACCAGCTCCTCCTCAAAGGCGTCGAAGGCGTCTTGACGGCGCCTGTCGTCGGTCAGTCTGGCGGTCAGGACTTCTGTGGTGAGGTTGTGAAGCATGGCTACCTCCTATCGATCGCTAATTGGATGACGACGCTCGCTTGCCGCGCTGGCTCGTGCAGGGTTGTGTCGCGCAGCGAGCTGGCGGTCGCTTGGGCCATCGGCAGGGGCATGACGATCATCACTGCCTCGGCCGCCTTGGGCGCCACAGTGACGAACAGCTCTAGCTCATGCCGCTCGCCGGTGTCCAGGTCGAGCACGAACTCAGGCACGAATGGGTCGCCGGACTCGACGGCGCGCGACAGGTAGCCGCAGGCGCCGCGCATAGTCTTATGCCCCTTGGCGAAGCGGTCCGTGGTCTGCTTGTCGCGCTCGATTGAGACGAAGCGGTGCTCAGTGAAGTCGATGGCCTTCTTGAGCTGCGACTCATCGACCTCCTCGATCACATTGTTGAACACGTCTTGTCTACTCATCCTAGAAACCTGCTTCCGTTAGGAACTTGCTGAGTGCGCTGTCGGCCAGCGTCATGTCGCGGTCCAGCTCCTCCAGGGTCTCGCCCAGGATCTCCGCGAACTTGACCCGACGTGCGTCCATCGAGGCGCGCTGATCGATCAGTCGATCACGGAGGTCCCCGCGGAAGCTGCGCACCCGCTTGTCCTTCTCGGCCACCAGATCCATGCACTCGTCACGAAAGCCCTTGAGATCGTCGGAGCAGTTCTCCAGGAACTTGCGCTTGAGGTAGGCACGCTGGCCCTCGTCGTTGACGCATGGGACGGTGTGAAAGTCGGCGTCGGCGCCGTAGACGGCCGTCATAGCCGCGGTCATCTGCTCCAGGAAGGCGAAGCCGTCGATCGAGTCGCCGTGATGCGCGTGGAGCTTGTTGCTCGACGTGATCGGGTTGAGCCGCGCCATAAAGTAGACGCCGCCCGACCTGCTCATCATCTCGCCGCCCGCCGCCTCGATGTAGTGGCGAACGATCGTCCGCAGCTTGTGACCGGGCATCTTGGTCGCGTTCTTCTCGTAGTTGGCCAGGATCTCGTCGGCCAGCGGTTGCACGTCGGCCATCTTGGCGCCCTCAAGCGGGTCGAACTCAAAGGCCAGGGTCGACAGGTCGAAGATCACCCGCATCGCCTTGGGGTGCTCGACCACGCGGTTCTCCTTGTCCTGCACGTGACGGGTCACCTGGTAGATCAGGAAGGCTTTGGTTCGGTCGACCTGCTCCACGCGGATCTCCTCGCGGTGACCGTTCTGCACGACGCGCTCGATCTTGCGGCACGCCTCCTGCGCCACGTGGTCAGCGCGGCGCTGCTCGGGCAGGCGATCAACGTCCAGTCCGGCGTCCTTGAACGCCTTGCGGACGCGGGTCAGTGGGATCAGCTCCTCTCGAATCGAGAAGAACGCATATGCACCGGCCAGCATGTCCTCCGTGATGTCGCCGCCAGGGGTGACGGCGACGAGGTTTAGGTCTCTTACGCTCATAGTGGTCCTCCTTAGCTGATGTCGATCGCCAGGGAATCAGTGGTCTGATTCGGTCCGGCGAAGTCGAAGACGCTGCTCACGTTGTCGCACGTGTGCAGCAGGTAGGTGGTTGGGTCGATCCCGATCGCGAAGCCGTGCAGCTTGACGCCCATTGAGCGCAGCTCGTCACGCATCTCGGTGGTCTCGTCGGTCACGTGGTCCTGTCCGTCAGTGACGACGACGAGGTCAGCGGTGTGGAACGGCGCCTCATTCTCGATCAGGCTGAGCCCGTGAGCGAGTGCTCCGTTGATGTCCGTGCCGCCGCCGAAGAAGTGCTCAGCGAAGTCCAGCGCCGTGGTCGTGTCGAACGCGCCCTCCTTGGGAAAGAAGAACGTGTGCAGCTCGCCGTCTGAGCCGAACTCGACGGCCGCAGCGTTACGTCCCTCACGGTGAGCGATCAAGCACGAGGCCAGCGTCATGCCGCGGGCAAACACGTTCTTGGCGCCGGACATCGAGCCTGAGCCGTCCGTGCAGAAGATCAGCGGACCCTTGTGCAGCTCTTCCTCGCTCCACATCTCATATTGCATGAGAGCGCGCTCGTGATAACGGCGGTAGAAGTCCAGCCGCGCCACGGGGTGCGTCAGTAGGGCTCGCTCCTGTGGCAGCACGAAGCGCAGGTCATCGCCTGTCTCGATGTCAACCATCTCCTCGTAGCCGCCTTTGCGCAGCTCCCGACGCTTGCCGGACATCGAAGTCTCGATCCGCCCCAGCATCTTGAGCACTTCACTGAGGATGGACGAGTCGTGAACGCGAGCGGCGAACTCCAGCGCGGCGTCGGGTGAGAGCTGATGATCGGCGCCAGCCTGACTACCAGGCAGCGACGAGACGACCTCGACGGTGTCGGTAGCAGCGTCCACGGCCTCACCTGCGGCGTGCTTAGCCGCGTCGATGAGGTCCCCGGCGTGCTGAGCCTGCTCTGCGATCTGGGCCTTGAGCTGGTCGACGGCCTCGCGCTTGGCCTGAGCCTGCATACGGATCAGCTCGTCGGTCGCCTGCGGGTCACTCGTATTGCGACGCTGCTGGCGAAGGGCCTCAAGCGCGTCGTCGATATCGTCGATCGTCCGCTCTTGCTCAGCGATGTCGTTAGCGCGCTCGCCGTGCTCGGCTAGCTCGTTGTCGTAGCTGACGGCGAGACTGTCCATCGCGGAGAGCCACGCCAGTGCGCTCGTGGTCACGTCGCCGTGAGTCGCCGCGTGTAGCTCGGCAAAGCCATCGTCACGAGCCTGCTTGACGGTCAGCTCGCGGTTGACCTTGACCGTGTCCGCGATCTTCTCGCGTCCGCGGATCGTCGGCGTGTCGAGCCCGTAGAACTCACTCCACACGTCTTCGCCCAACCGCTGCCAGATATCGTCGTTGAGCGGGGCGCCGCCGTCCAACATGGGCGGCTCGGCCAGTCGTTCGGCCACCTTAGTCGAGCGCCGCGCGACATCAGAGAAGACTGCGTGCTCGACCTTGCTCGATACCACGGTGTGCTCAGAGAGCTGCTCACGGCCGAACAGACGGCGAGCGCGGTCACGTAGGTTCATGCGCAGACTCCCTTCTGGTTGATGTCGGCCACTATCGCGAAGAGCGCTAGTGGGTTGTCGGATCCGCCGATGGCGAGCTGACCGCTGAACAGCAGCCAGCCGCCAGCGACGGCCTTGATCTTGAAGCGGCACATCAGAAGTTCAACCCGCCCAGCAGGTTGGTGCTGATCCACTCCTTAGTGGCGTCCATCTGGACGAGGATCGCGTCAAGGTCCGCAACGTCGCGGCCCTGTGCATCGCCCTTGAGCTTGGTGATCTGCTCGCGTAGCGTCTTCTGCGAACCCGAGATGGCGATACCGTGATCGCGGATACTTTCCGTCTTCTCAGCGATCTCGACCTGCTTACTGGCCTTGCTGCCGCTGGCGACAAGGGTCTGGACCTGTCCGAGACGGTCCACGGTTTCAGCGAATGCCTCGGTCAGCGTGGCCTTGTCCTGCACCCACTCGGATGCGAACTTGATGACCTGCTTGTAGACCGCGTCACGATCGGACACGGCGGTCCAGAGCGAGTGCTGTGCAATCTGCACGTCATCGAGCAGAACCTCGTCACGGCCGTCCAGCGCCGCGCAAGCCTGCATCGCCTTCGTCAGATCGACGTAGCGTCGGATCGACGGCGTGATGCCGACGCCGACGAGGTTCGACCAGAGATCGCCCAGTGCGTTGAGTACGTCCTCGGGCACGTTGACCTCCTCGACCTCGCGCTGGAAGATCATCAGCTCGGCGGCCGAGACGATCAGCTCATCCGGGATCGTGGCCTCGCCGTTCGAGCGACGGCCGATGGCGCCCTTGAGAATCGTGGTGAACTGGTCGATCGACGGGGGCGGCTTGACGACGAGCTTGAGCGTGAAGCGATCGAAGAACGCGGCCAGCTCGGCGTCGTCTTCGAGTAGGTGATTGACGGCGCCGATCAGCGACATCAGCGGCACGCGCTGGATGCCGTTACCGGCGTCGAACTCGCGCTCGACCATCATGCCCTGGAAGGCAGGAAGCACGGCCCGCGGTGCGCGAGACAGCTCATCGACGAACGCGACTTCGCAGTCGGCCAGCCGGTTGGTGATGATGCGCTCGAAACGGTCATCGGCCATACCCTTGATTGAGAGCGGGCCGAGGAACTGTTCGGGCGGCGACGCCTTGTACGCCTGCGTCTTGAACTGACGCACGCCGGGAAGATGCTTGAGGATGCCATCCACGGTCATCGACTTGGCGACTCCGGGCGAGCCGTACAGCAGGATGTGTAGCTTGGCGGCGATGGCCACCTGGATCGAGTGCATCTCGGCACGACGACCGATGAGGCCACCATCTTCTTGGAAGTCGCGGATCGCGGCCATCTTGTCCGCAACGGACGTGAGTGTGGTAGGCATAGTGCCTCCTTAGCAGGGGTCGAACGATGGATGATAACAGGCGGTGAACAGCTAGCGCGTGCGGTACTTGCGACGCAGCTCGGCCACCACTTCTTCGGTGAGCTGCTGTTCGCGTTCGGCTTGCTCTTCGGCGTTCTCCGCGTTGCGGTACTGGCCGTCAGTGGACAAGCGGATCTGCACTATCCGGTCCGCCCGCCGCTCGAACTCGACTTCGCTGATCGTCTTACGCTCAGCCATTCTTGAACCTCCTCTCGTGCGTACAGGGCCAGAACCTCTCCGCACGCACATATGGCTCACCGCCGTAGTCGAAGCGCCGTAGTCCGAGCTGCTTGCGCTCGTGAAACGCGGCCCAGCCGTCAGGCAGTACGACGTTGAGGCGATACATGGTGGTCAGCGTGTTGAATCCGCCGTTGTCCACCGAGAACGTGCCATCGGGGTAGTAGCGGATGATCGGCGTGTCGTAGAGGTAGACCTCGTAGCACTCAAAGTCCACCGGGCAGCCCTCATCGGCGCAACCGTCGCGGTAGATCACATACATATGGGCGCCCAGTTCGCGGCGAATGTCCTCATTATCCTCATCGCCAGCGCCCTCGATGAACGTGCGGCAGTCGTCGTAGCTGCCGATTACGGCGGCGAGCTTGACCCGCCATGCGGCAATCCCAGCGTTAGGGTGGGTAGCGGTCATCAGTCCTCCAGTTCGATGAACATCGAAGCCGCGAGCGCGTCTTCGATGAAGGTGGCACGCGGCCCGCCGTGATCCTCCCAGGCACGACCCTGATCGTCGAGATCCCAGTCGGGGTTGTACTCGCCAATCGGATCATCGAGCAGCATTGTGGCGATGAGTTTCAGTGCTTGGCCCTCGTCGCGCACCACACTACCGCGATCAGTGAACAGGTCGAGCAGCACGGCTGGTTGCGTGTAGTCGATGATCGTGCTCATACCGTCACCACGTCGGCGCACGCCCAGCGGAGTGCTTCGGCCTTCTCGTCCACGATCCGTTCGGCGCAATACTCGGCGGCGTCGCGCGCCTCAACCTTCACATAGGCGTCGTCCTTGTAGCACTCGGGTTCGAGGAAGCCCCAGCACGAGTCGAGAACCTCGCCGTCGCCGTCGAGAACCTCGTAGCCGTACACAGCACCTTCGAGGTAGGCGGCGTAGTACACGACCTCCTCGTCGAGCTGCTTCTCGATGTCCTCGTCGGTGATCGTGTGCTGTTCGTCGAAGCCGCACGCCTTGCGCGTTTCCGCGGTGTCGAAGATCATGCCGACTGTCGACGTGTCCCAGCCAGCGCCGTCCATTGCGAAGCGTCCGCGACTGACGAGGTTGTCCGAGCCGGTCACGAGGTTCGCACCGGCGCGCATCGTGATTCCGCTGTGTTCGTAGACGAACAGCGGCAGGATCACCCGGGCGCCGTGTTCGCGCACGAGGTACTCAACCATACCGACTTCGACCTCGCCGCCGCCTTCGCACTCCGGGCAGTCCTCGGGTTCGACTTTCCACTGCGTGTCGGACTCCTCGGCGGTGCGTGGCGTTTGCTCCATCCACTCCTCGGCGGCGTCGCGACTAGAGAATCCTCCACGGACAAGTACGCGCCCGTAACCACGGATGTCGAGAATCTCGAATAGCTCGCTTTCGCCTGAGCCCTTGCACTTGTCGCACGCGAGCTTCTGGTCACGGGGATCGGGTGCATCCTCATCACCAAGCGTATAACCGCCATAGTCGCAAAACATCACGCCGATGTTGCCGTCCTGGTTGCGCGGGTTCGCGTGCTCCTGGTCGAACTCCTCGTAGAGGATGTTGACCTTTAGTCCGGCGTGCTCGAATGTGTCTGCGGGTTCCATGCTCATCTTGCCTCCAGTTCGGTTAGGACGCGATCGACACGTTGCAGGTCCAGGAAGATGTGACCTTCCTGGTCGTTGTCGTTCGTCGCGCACTCTTCGTAGTCGCGACGTTCGGACTGCCAGTTGTAGTTGACGATGGCCCGCATCGATGCGAGTAGTTCGCTCTCGCTGTCGGTATACGGATCGAATCCCCCATTGAGGCGCCACTTATCGAGCGCCAGCACCAACCCAGCCAGCTCCACAAAATCGACATCAATGTCATCCCGTGTGCGACCGTAGGTCGGTGTCAAAGCAGACTCGGCCAGCTCGCGCTGGCGTGCGATGTTCGCGTTCGGATCCATCTCACTCTCCTCTTTCGGGAACTCGGGAACGCCTGCCCACTCCAGCAGCTCGACATCGCCCGGTTCGATGTGTGCTGCCAGCCCTTGAAGCTCGATGATCTCGCCCATGCTGATGCGTTCGGCTTGGATCTCGCCCCGGAGGTACTCCAGTCGCGCTGCGATTTGCTCAGGCGTCATGCTGCCACGCTCCTCTTGAGCTGTCGCTGCTGTTTGCGAGCGATCGTTGTCTTTTTAGGCTTAGCGCTCATTCGTTCACGCCCTGTAGTAGTAGGTGTCGCCGTCGTATTCGACGGACGTGTAATCCATCTGGAGTTCGCGTGCCGCACGCTCCCAGTCGATGCACGTCGCGGGCCAGCCCGTATCGCTGGAGATTGCGCCGATGTCTTCGGCCAGTTCGCGAGCGTAGTCCTCAAACCCGTTCTCGGGTATGAGGGTCGAGTCGTTGTGATCGCCCCACAGCTTGAGCCCATTGGGGTCGATTGAGTCGGAGTCGACGCCTAGTTCTCTACTGAGATCCTCGAACTTCGCGATGTCGTCGGCGTAGTCTTCGAGCACGCTGGCGGTTGCGTCGTGGCTGGGCACTTCTTCGATAGCGTCGAGCGAATCCTGGCGCTGCTCGATCAGCTCTTGCCATTCGCCTGCGACTTCGTGTAGGTCGAGCATGTCAGTCCTCCAATGCGCGTAGTCGTTTGACGAGGTCGGGGTGGCGCGCGGCCCACCATTGGACAACCTCGGTGCGTGAGTATCGAGCCGTTCGGGCGCTTCCTGTTCGTGGCGCCGGGAAGTTGACCGGACGTTTGATCCAGTTCGAGATGGCGCTCTGCTGTACGCCGAACAGTCTCGCGATGTCGGCGCCTGTGACCAGTTCGGTGAGTATCAACTTGTCACGCTTAGCGAGCGTGCGGTGCGCCTCTTCGACGCACCCCATTTTCATCTCGCTGATGAACTCATCGCGGAGCTTGTCCAGTTCGTCAGTCATCGGCCACCCATCGGGGCGTGGTACTCGTTCGCGGGGATCAACCTCGTGTAGAGATACTTGCGCAGGGCTCGCGTCACGGTGTCCTCCTCGGCCCGTTCGCCGCCCATCGTGTTCGCCTCGGGATTCATCGCGAGCATGAAGTAGATGCCCGCGTCCTGGTAGTTCGCGTCACGCATTGCGTTGACGAACATCGAGGGCACGTAGTAGCGCTCCTTGATGTGTTCGCTGAGATGATCGTCACCGAACGGCGCTTCGCCATTCTCGCCACGCATCGCGCAACCCCAGCAGTCACCGGGACCGGGCATCGACATGCCCTTCTTGAGCGCGGCGACCGCGTTCGCAACGAACTTGTTGATCCGCTGCTTCTGCTTGTCGGTCTTCGCGAGCTTGCGCTTTGTGCGAGCGATCGCTTTGAGATCCGGCAGCGGCGCATAGCCCTCCGCATTGATCTCCATGCCATCCTCGAACAGCACGCGGTTGCGTTCGACCCAGGCGTTGTGACGTGTCCTCGCCTCCCGCGTCGCGCGGAAGTCGGTGATGTACGCCTCTTGCCACGCCTCGCGCGCTCCCTCAAGGAGACCGGGGGTGGGCGCGTACTTGGCGAGCTGTTCGCACATCTGTTCGTAACCCTTGTCGCGATTGCGACCCCAGCCCTCGCCGTGCATCGCCTGATACCACGCGGTGTGCTGGCGATCGAAGAGCGCGCAGTGTGGGCACTGTTCGTACTTGGTCACGTCGGCGCCCTCCACCTTCGCGACGTTGTAGCGATAGCTCTCCTCGCCGTAGACCGTGACCGTGGTCACGTCGACCGTTCGATAGCCGATGAAGTAGTCGCCGCCGCGTTCGTAGGGGCGATCGACCGACCGATCCTCGTCGTGCTTGCTGACTAGCTTCTCCTCAGCGGCCGTCACGCTCGTCTGGGTGTCCGCTAGGCAGCCGTCAAGCTCCCGCTCGAAGCCTGAGCCCTTGACGGGCTCGGGGCCGGGGTCGAGCGCGTGGAACGGCTTGGGCACCGAGCGCCGGACCCACTGCGAGCCGTCCTTCGTGGGCTCGGGGTCCTTCGGGTTCGGAGCGCACTGCATGTACCACGTGCCGCGTTCGGTGACCTGATGGCGCGTCACGTGGCCGCGGATGCGCTCGGCGGTCGTGACCGATCGCCACCCGCCGCTATTGACGGTAATCCTGCCGTCGCGATAGAACGTCGCGATGTCGGTTGCGTGCAATCGCAGCGCGTACCTGTCGCCACTTTCGCCTCGCATCTCCACGCGCGTGTTGTTCTGGACGGGCTTGGACCGCTTATCGCGTGCGCTTGCGACGAGTCGTTCGCATTCTTGGAAGTCGAGCATGATGCGTTTCTCCTTGTACGGGGGTCGAGTGCTGCTAGCAGTCTGCGGTTCCGTCGCCGCAGTCGTAGGGGCGGTGATCGTCGGGCGAGCCGTAGGCCTTCGATGCTTCGGTGAGCCGTTCGCCAAGCGCGCCCAGGCCGCGGTCCCAGAAGCCTGCGCCGTGACCGCTGCGGGTGAGCCAGAAGTCGTGACCGGCATAGGACTCGACTTCGCCTTGCGAGGGGTCGTAGGTGCGCTGTTCGCAGTAGGTGAGCAGGTCAGCTTCGTTCGCCTCGATGAACGCGAGGCAATCGACCGCCATCTTCTCGCGGGCGCCGTCGCGCAGCTCCAGGCCTTCGCAGCCCCCTAGCTCCCCGTTCCCCATGCGGCAGGCGCCGCCGCACTTACTGCAAAATGGTGCGGGGTTATAGCGGTGATCTTCGTGGGGCATGCAATCAGCCCAGAGCGCGCACTCGACATAGCCGTCGATAAACGCATCAGCGTCGATTGTCATGCGTAGCTCACGAGCAGGCCGCCGCGCGGCCCATATTCGAGGATGCGATCCGGGTAGGCGTCGCAATTCTCGGTCGGTTCGTAGAAGAAGATCCAGGCGCTCTGGCCGCCCTCCTCGGACGGTTCGCGCTCGACACACGGGTAGTAGGTGGCCCACGAATCCGCGCGCCGATCGAAGCTGTCCTTCGCTGCGCGGAGCGAGTCGAAGTGTTCGAGATCCTCGGGGATATAGCCGCAGGCGTAGCTCGCGCCGCCGTGCCATAGCATCCAAACTTGCATGATGCGCCTCTTTCGTTCGATGATGCGTTTACGATGTTATCCGAGAGCGATCGCCAGCGCCCGCGGACCCCGAAACCTCATACGCAAGGAACGGGATCCGCGAGCGATCGTTCGCGGTTATTCTGCGTCTGCGATCGGCTTCCAATCGGCGGCGAATGAATCGTCGAAGTCGACGCCCGTGCCCTGTTCGACGTACTCGAAGCGCGCCAGATCGACCACGTAGAGCGAGTTGTCGTCCTCGGGCGAGCCCAGATAGACATTCAGCTCAGTGAGCCGCTGTTCGAGCCGTTCGACGTAGACCTCCCAGACATCCGGCAGATCGATGACCCAGACCTGTTCGCTGCACGAATACGCGCGCAGCGGCGGCATGTACGAATTGCCGGTGATGAACAGGACTGCCTCGGTGCTGGCCTTCGCCTCGGGCGCGATCTCGTAGGTCGCGACCTGCCAGCCGAGCTGCGCTGCACGTTCGCAAGCGCGGTCGCGGAGCTGTCGAGCGCATTCACGGGCGATGTGCTCCGCAGACTCGACGAGATGATGCTTCGTCGATCCCGCGTTATCGCCCTTGCTGCACTCGATAGCTGCACGTTCGAGCTTCTGCGCGCCATCGTTGGCCAGCTCGGACGCTTGCGCATCCGAGGCCAGCCGTTCGAGCGTGGACACGATCATGTCGTCGGTCATCGCTCGCTCACGTCCTTTGGGTTCGGCCGGTACCTCTTGGCGCCGATCTGCGCCCGCTCGGCGCCGCAGTCATCACAGACGAGCACGTAGTTGATCGTGCCAGTCGTTCGGTTGTAGCGGGCCATGCCAGAGCAGAGGGCCTCGCAGCCGCACATCACGCCACCCGCCAACGGATGCCGTTCGCGCCGCGCACGTGGCCGTCGTAGTCGGTCACGCCCTCGATGTTCGCAAGGAACTTGAGGCTGTTCGCAGCATCGCGCTTGCGCCTGCGACCTGTCAGCGGAACTTCGTACATTGATGCGTTGTCCATCTCGCGCGTATTGCGCATGATCGCCTCCAGGGCGTTCGTATGTGTGTGGGAACCTGCTCAGCAAGCAGCTATCGCGGCGCCCGGGTAGCTCCGCTCTGCGGCCTACACCCGGTGCATGCGCCTGACCGCGCGGACTGTTCGCATGCTGCCGTGGACATGGCCGCATAAGCCACGCGACCCACGACTACGCCGTGATAGCTGCTCGACTCAGCAGCGCAAACGCGCGTTCGAGCCCGAGTCTTTCTCCCACGTAAGGGAGTCTGTAGCCAACTCAATGCTGCTTTTCTCGGGTTCGAGCACGCGCTTGCGTTGCCGCGCCGCGTTCGTATGTAGCCGGATCGCACTCACGCAGCACGCGAGTGATTGACCGTCCGGTGATATCCGCGGTGTAACTAACCGGGCATCCGTTTCTCCTTTCGTGACGCCAGCGCGCACCCGTTCGTAGGTGCGCGTTCGCGTCACGATCAGCGGTTCGGATTGAGCTTGTGCGCGTTCTCGTGCAGCGAGCGCGGCGGCCGATTGATGAGCATCGAGCCATCGCGGATCTCGTGGACGCGCGGGGTCTGGAATAGGTGACGCATCGCGCGCCTCCGTTCGTTGGGGGTTTCACGTGAAACTCACTCACGTTCGCTAGTCGCCGTTCGTTGAGAAGCGGCGGCTGCCGAGCGCTGGAAAGCAGCGGGGG
>CALAQT010000037.1 GCA_937888775.1 uncultured Actinomycetes bacterium
GCACGGTCCGCGCGGCCGCGGAGCGCTCGGCGAGGCCGAGGTGTTCGAGGACCGCTCGCGTGCGCACGCCGGGCCCACTGCGCGGAGCCTGGCGGCAGGCCCGGGCGAGCGCCGCGAGCACGAGCTCCTCCGAGGGCGTCGACCCGCCGTCCGCGGGATGCTTGTGATCGTGCGCTGGCATCTGGCCTCCTCTGCTCGTGGGCGCCGAGATGCTCGCGCCGATTCCACCAGCACGAATCGGCGTTGCGCCGTGGGTCGCGCTCGGGGACAATCGACGGTGCGCCGAGGCTGAGCAACTCGGTGCCGGGCCCGGGGTGTTCGCGCACCGCCGGGCCGCTTTTTTCGGGATGCGACCGACGCTAGCCGCCCCGTGCGGCCAGGGCAAGCCAAAGTGGGGAGACGTTCTCCGGCGGATCCAGATCGGTCACACACGGGTCGCACTCGTCGGTGGGGTGCGTGCTTCGGCGCGCGTCCCAGACGGAGCGAGCGGCACCCCGAGATTGTCCAGAATGCACAGTTGTGGGCGTCGCTGCAGGCGTTAGACTCGCCTGCGGCGCACGCAGTCCTCGCTCGTGGAGGCCTCGATGGACCTGGGCGCGGACGGCTGGCAGACGTTCCGCTTCGTCACGCTGCCGATGATCGCCACCGCGCTCGTCGCCGGGGCCCTGCTCGCGTTCGCGCCGTCGTTCGACGAGATCGTCGTGACCACGTTCACGGCGGGAGCACAGAGCACGCTGCCGATCTGGATCCTCGGCAACATCCGCCTCGGCCAGCAGCTGCCGCAGGTGAACGTGGTGGTGCTGTTCGTGATCGTGATCACGCTGATCCCGATCACGCTCGCCCAGCGGCTGACGCGCGGCACGGGGCTGCTGCGCGGCAAAGCCGCCGAGGGCGCCGTCCCGGAGCGGCGCGTGGGGGAGCGAGGACTGGCCGCGCAAGCAGGGAATGCTCGACGTGGCAAGCTGAGGGCATGGATCCGGGACAGCAGCAGACGCCCTATCTCGACGCGCTGTGCGAGTACGCGCGGCGGCATCCTGCGCGCCTCCACGTCCCCGGGCACAAGGGCGGCGACGGCGCCGACCCGGGCCTGATCGAGGCGATCGGGGAGCAGGCGCTGAGCATGGACATCCCCGCGCTCACGCACGGCGTCGACGTCGGCGTGGACCCCACCCCCTTCGAAGAGGCCCAGCGCCTGGCCGCGGAGGCGTGGGGCGCCCGGCGCGCGTGGTTCCTCGTCAACGGCGCCTCGCAGGGCAACATCGCGGCGGGCCTCGCGCTCGCGCACTCGGGCGATCGGGTGGTCGTCCAGCGCAACGCGCACTCGAGCACCATCGACGCGCTCGTGCTCTCCGGCCTGCGCCCCACGTTCGCGGCTCCGGAGGTGGACCCCGAGCTCGGGATCGCCCACTGCCTGACCGAGGAGACGCTCGACGGCGCGCTGCGGGAGACGCCGGGCGCGGCCGGCGCGTGGGTCATCTCGCCGACGTACTTCGGCGCCGCCGCGAACATCCGCGGTCTCGCGGAGGTCGCGCACGGGCACGGCGTGCCGCTCGTCGTGGACGAGGCGTGGGGCGCGCACATGGCCTTCCACGAGGCGCTTCCCGAGCACGCGCTGGCGGCGGGCGCGGACCTCGTGATCTCGAGCACCCACAAGATCGTGGGCAGCCTCACGCAGTCGGCGATGCTGCACCTGGGCGGCGCGAACGGCGGGCCGGGGGGCATGATCGGCGAGGACGTGGTGGATCGCGCGGTGACGCTGACGGAGTCCACGAGCCCCAACTCGCTGCTGTTCGGCTCGCTCGATGCGGCGCGCCGCCAGGCTGCGGTGCACGGGCACGAGCTGCTCGAGCGCATGATCTCCGCGCTGGCGGGCGCGCGCGAGCAGATCCGGGCGATCGAGGGCCTGGATGTGCTCGACGACCGCCTCACGGGTCGCCCCGGCGTGTTCGCCTACGACCCGCTCCGCCTCGCGGTGGACGTGCGCGGGATCGCGGCCAACGGCTACGAGCTCGCGCCGCTGCTGCGCGAGATCGGCGACATCAACCTGGAGCTCTACGGGCAGAACGTGATCGTTGCGGTGTTCGGGATGGGCGAGCGCGGCCTGCCCGAGGCGGAGCGCCTCGTGAGCTCGCTGCGGACGGCCGTGGAGCGCGTGGGCCTGGACCCGGTCGGGAAGCGGGCGAGCTTCGCCCCGCCGCCGCCGTGGGGCGAACTGGCGATGACCCCCCGCGAGGCCTACCTGGGCGCCCAGGAGGTCGTGCCCGCCGAGCGCGCCGCGGGGCGGATCGCGGCGGAGTCGCTGGCGACCTATCCGCCGGGCATTCCCAACGTGCTCCCGGGAGAGCGCCTGACGGCGGAGACGCTCGCCTACGTGCAGAACACGCTCGAGCTCGGCGGCAGCGTGCGCGGTGCGAGCGACAGGCGCCTGCACACCGTGCGGGTCGTCCTAGAGGACGCAGCGGCGGGGCGCTGAGGGGCCGCGCGGCTCGTGCCGGGGGCGCTGTGGCAGCGAGGCCCGCAGGCCCGGTCAGGCGCGCGGCGCGTAGCGGTGGTGGAGCATCAGCGCGTTGCCGTCGGGGTCCTCGAAGAAGGCCATCAGGCAGACGCCCGTGTCGAGCGTCTCGCCGCTGAAGTAGACGCCGCGCCGCTGCAGCTCCTGGCGCGCAGCGTGCACGTCGTCGACGCGCAGCGCCACCGGGTGCAGGTTGGGGCGGTGATCGAGCCCCACGGCCTCCGAGTCCATCACCTGGAGAGTGAGGTTGCCCGTCTCGAACTCCGCGCCGGGCACGCGCCCGTACCGGGCCGAGCACGTGAGGCCGAGCACCTCGCTGTAGAAGGTCAGCGCGGCCTCGAAGTCCCTCGTCGCGACGGTGACGAAGTCGACGCCTGTGACGAGCGGTGCGGGGGTGTTCATGGGCGGCTCCGGGTGGTCGTTTGCAGAGCAGCCGCGCGCCGGGTCGCGCGGTGCGCGAGCGATGCCCCAAAGGAGGGAAGCCGCGCATGCGGGGCTTCTCCGAGATCGAGACTAGGGGAGGAAGACCGAGCCGTCCAGCCCGAGCGGGGGAGGAGGCGCTCCGTAGTGCTCCGTCGGCTCGCGCGAAGAAGCCCGGATGGCGATCGCGCTCGGCCGTCATATGTTCAGCTGCATGCTGTGCGGCGATCATCGCGGCAAGATGGTCGTGCGCGCGGTACCCGCCGGATCGCTCGACCGGGCGCAGCTCGGCCGTTGGTCTGAGCTGCAGCGCGGTTCGCCCTCGCTGGCCAGCCCGTACTTCTGTCCCGAGTACACCCGCCTGGTGGCCGCGGCTCGCCAGGACGTGCGCGTCGGGCTGCTGGAAGCGGGCGATGGGCCCGTCGGGTTCTTCCCCTTCCAGGGCGGGCGGTTCGGGGTCGGCGCGCCGGTGGGCTCGCTCATCACGGACTACCACGGCATCATCGCGGGCGAGGGGGTGCATGTGGACGCGGTGGAGATCCTGCGCGGGTGCAACCTGAAGGCCTGGCGGTTCCACCACGTGCCGGCCGCGCAGACGGCCTTCGGGCGGTTCAGCCGGTCTCGCTGCGACTCAGCCGTGATCGATCTCTCACGCGGCTTCGAGGAGTACGTGCACGAGCGCCGGGCGAGCGGAAGTCACCTCGAGGCATCGATCGGGCGGAAGGAGCGCAAGCTCGAGCGCGACTACGGTCCGGTTCGCTACGTCCAGCACACGCCCGATCCGGGCGTCCTGGCCCTGCTGATGAAGTGGAAGATCCGCCAGTACCGGCAGACGGGCGCCATCGACGCCCTCGGGCGCCGCTGGGTGCGAACGGCCCTGCGCCTCATACACGAGACGCAGAGCGAGGCGTTTGCGGGTGTGTTGTCGCTCCTGTGCGCAGGCGGTAGCCCCGTGGCCGTGCATCTCGGAATCCGCTCCTCGACGGTGCTGCATTCGTGGTTTCCCGCCTACGACCCGCGTTTCGCGAGCTATTCGCCGGGGCTGATCCTCTTCCTGAAGATGGCCGAGAGCGTGCCCGCATCGGGCATTCGCGCGATCGACCTCGGTCCCGGAGAGGGCCAGCACAAGCAGATCCTGAAGAACGCAGGCTCGCCGCTGCTGGAGGGAATCGCAGAGGTGCCGTCGCTCACGGCGAAGGCAGTGCGCGCCTCGCGGACGGCAAGGGCGCTGGTCGGCCGCACGCGGCTCGCTCCGAGGCTGCGCCCGATCGTGCGCAGCCTCGAAGGGGTGGCGACCAGGGGCTGAGTCTGCCCCCCGCGGGGGGGCGGCCGCGCTCAGACCTGCGGGCAGCCCGGGCGGCAGGGGTCCTGCGTTACTGCGCTCGAAGCCGAGCATGAGGCCGGCGCTTCTAGCCGCGATGAGCCAGGTGGATCAGCCCGCGCAACACGGAGCCGACGACCCTCGCTCCGGCGATCAGGGCCGCCGCGGACGCCGAGCACGACATCGGTGAGCGCGGCGAGCAGAAGAATCGGCATTCCTCTGGCAAGGATGCCCACGCCGCCCGGCAGGTATCGCCACGGGAATCCACAAGACGCAGGCACGAGTTCCTGGGAGGCCGGTCCGGTCTGAACCTATGGCTCGGGCCCCATCAACGCCAGAAGCCCCGCAGATGCAGGGCTTCTGTGTGATGGAGACTAGGGGACGAAGGTCAAACCGTCGAGCCCGGGTTCAGGCGTTGCGACAGGCGCTGGCGGACTGCGACCGAGAGAACGCGCCGTGCAGAGCAGACGTGCCGTGATGGCCGCTCAGCGGAGCGGCCATCCGTTGCAGTGAGGGCCTCGAGCGGCGAAGGCCCCACATTGTCGCCGACCATCGGCATCCCCTTGGCCGGACACAGCGTTGGCTGGGGGATTTGCCTCGATCGGCTTGACTGCGAGCCTGGTAGATGAATAGGGTCCACCACGTCGAGGTGTGGATCGGGCACGTCCGCCGCCACCGCGTCATTCACGTCGGCCATCTACCCTGGAGGGCGTCATCGACTTCATCGCTACTCGGACATGGAAGACCTCTGGGCCCGGGGCGATGTGGGCGTTCGTGGTCGGCGCCGCGTCGGTGCTCGCGTGCCTGCTGTCGCTGGGCACGCGTGACGCGTCTGCGGCAACGCGGCCGCCGGCACCCGTGGGCGTGCCTCAGCTCGCGCCGGGACAGCTGCCGACGGTCTGCGCCGGCGCGAACGGCGGGTCCGGCTACAGCTCGGTCAGCGGCGTCTACTACGACAGTCCCAGCAACAGCTGGTTGAGCGCGCCGTTCTGCTATCCGCGCTGGGGCAACCTCGAAGCCTCGCCGCCGCAGATCGCCGAAGCCGGCAAGGCGGTCACCGTTACCGCGACTCCGACCGACGGATCGAACTCCGGGACATACGCACCGCAGACCGCGTCGATCACTTGGACGCTCGGCGCCAAGGTCGTCTCGGGTTGCCTCTCGGCGAACCTGACATGCACGTTCATCCCCGCGCCCAAGCAAACGCACGCGTGGCAGTGGCTTGAGGTCGAAGTCTCGATGCCGCGGACGTTCTTCATCGACTCACCGGGCGAATTCTGTGCCGGCGTACACGTCTGCGCGGGCGTCGAGACCCACGCGTGGACGTGGATCGGCGTGCCACCCGACATCTGCCCCGGACTGCTCGCCGGCAGCGCCGTGCGAGCCGTGTCGCATCCCGGCCCGGAGCGGATGGCGACCGCGACGCGATCGGGCTGTGGGGCGACGCTGTCGGGCCACGTGTTCGTCCACAAGTGCGTTGGCTCGGGCGGAGGCTGCGACTCGGTGAAGGTGGTGGGCGCCGATGGGCGTTCGGTCTCGGTTGCCGGCCCCAGCGGCCACAAGGACACGTTGACCGACGCCAACGGCTTCTGGCAGATGAAGGTCCCCAGGGGCAACTACACGGTGCGGATACCAGGAGCGGGCAAGTCTGTGCAGCCGGCGTCGCGGTCGGTCCGGGCGCGTGGCGACGTGCGAGGGCTCGACTTCGATGTATGCAAGCCGCCTCCGGGATACACGGGCAAGCATCTGGGCTGCGATCTGGTCGAGATCCGAGGCACAGTGCTCGCGTTCGACGGCACCCCTTACGGCCTAGCCCACTTGTCTGCGCCTGGCGACTTTACAAACTCCGACGCCCACGGACACTTCGCGGGGCTGCTCGTCCCGATCGGCCTTGTTTTCGTCACCGTTAGGTCAGGCACGGGGATTTTCCCGACCGAAGCCGAGGTCGCTGTGAACGCGACCCGGAAGGTCAATACCGTGCGCGTGACGCTCCCGATCAAGATCCAGATCCAACCGGCCCGCGCCGAGGGTGGGTGGGGCGTGGCGCTGGATGGTCTCCCGCGCACCCCGGTCACCTTCCACATCCAGCACAATGTGCCAGTCCTGACCAGGAGTTGCGTCGACAAGCAGGACGAGAACGTGTCCGCAAGCCCTGATCGTAGTATGGCCTTCCCAATGACCCCGCAGAGCGGGGGCTTCCCCCTCATGGAGGGAGCGCCGCACTTCTGCCGGGGCTTGTACACCGCCACGGTGGTCCAGGGCACGAGAACACTCGCCACGACGACATTCGTTATCAGCTAACGCCGGGGTCAAGCCGCACCGCCCAGCGGGTGCAAGGGCTGTGGCTCGTCAAGGACTTGCACACCGCACAGGGCCTTGACACGGCGCCCGACCAACGACCCGCGCGACCCCAGCAGATGAGGAGTGATCTGACCCTGTCTTGGTGGAGTCGTCGGTCTGGAATCAGGCGGAAGTCGACGTTGGGCTGAGCGCCGGCTCCCCAGCTGAGGCCCTCCGAGCCAGCCCCGCTGCAGCAGCTCTCACCCCCCTCGCGCCGGAGATCCAGATGTCGACGTTTCGTCGTCAGGTCACGATCGCTTGCCAAGCGCGTGTCGAGACGCTTCGGCAATCGCTGGTTGAGCGTCGCGAGCGGGCCTCTTCGGAGAACAGGCGCGTGCGCTAGGGCGGACGGGTAGGGAGGACGCGTGCGGGCGCGCCTCGCCCAGCGGCCGGTAGGCCCCAACGGCCTCTTCGACCGCCGGCCCGCGCGTCCTCACCGCGTCCCAGCGCCAGTGCCTGGACTCCCGGCCGTACAGCGCATCTTCGGTCGATCCCCGATCAGCGACACCGCAGGTGCAGGCTTTCGGTCGAAATGGAGCTAGGGGGACTCGAACCCCCGACCTCCTGGGTGCGATCCAGGCGCTCTCCCATCTGAGCTATAGCCCCGTGCACGCGGGCGGGTCGCGGCGTGGACGGCCAGGGAAGTGTAGTCGCAGAACGAGTCCCGGCGGGCGCAGTATGGTTTGCGTGCGCAATGGGATTGCTCGACGAAGCCATACGCGAACACCTTGAGCTCAAGCGCCGGCGGGGCGCTGATCCCGGGGAGATCGCGCGCGCTGAACGCGCCGCCCTCGAGCCGGTGTTCGACGAGGCGCCCGACGAGCACGAGCCGGACGAGCATCTCGGCGACGGCGGGGCGCCCGCGCCCGAGCAGACGCAGCTCGATCACGTGGCCGAGGGCGAGCAGGGCCTTTCGGCAGGGGCGTCCGCGGACGGTGATCGAGCCGAGCTCCAGCTCGCTGAATTCGGCAGCCCGGGTCAGGAGACCGCGGAGATCGACATGCGCGCGGTGCTCGATGAAGACCATCACGGGGCGGGGCTCGCTGCGTCGGCGCATCTCCCGGCCGCGCAGCACGCGCCTGCGCCCGCCGGCGGATCCGCGCAGGAGGACGGCCTGGAGTGGGAGATGCCGTCGCGCGAGGCGCGCGAGGCTCCGCCCGAGCAGGTGCCCGGTCAGGAGCGTCTCTCCTTCGAGTAGTGGCGCCGGAGCGCTGTCGCAGGCGCTAGGCGGTCGTCGGCTGGTCTTCGCCGGCGCGCGCGTCGATCTCGCGGAGCAGGCCCTGCGTGGTGGCGTCGCGCTCGAGGCGGGCGTCGGTGAGCGGGTTCAGGATGCCCCTCAGCACCGACATGAGAGTCCAGCGCCGCGGCCTGATGATGCGCGCCTGCCGGTGCTCGATCCCGCGCACGATCGCCGCGCCTACGACTTCGGCGGAGAGGCGCTTGCGCAGCGGGCCGGGGAAGCTCTCGAGCATCCGCGCCGCGAGTGCGTCCTGGTCGATCGCCCTGTGGACCATCTCGGTGTCGATGAAGCCGAAGTACGCCACGCTCGCGCTCGCGCCGTGCTGGACGAGCTCCACGCGCAGCGCCCTGCCGAACTGCTCGACGGCGGCCTTGCTCATGGCGTAGGGGAGCGCGCCGATGCCGTTGGTGAAGGCGTAGACGGAGGAGACGACGACGACGTGCCCGCGCCGGCGCACGATCTCCGGGAGTGCGGCATCGACGGTGCGCCAGACGCCCATCAGGTCCACGTCGATCACGCGTTCGAAGCTCTCCGTGGACATCGCGCGGAAGGTGGCCACGCGCGAGGCGATGCCGGCGTTCGCGACGACCACGTCGAGCCCGCCGAAGCGCTCGACCGTCGTGGCGACCGCGCGCTGCATCGCGCCCCTGTCGGTCACGTCGGCCGCGACACCGAGCACGCGCGCGTCGTCGAGCTGCGCCGCAGCACGCTCCGCGTCTGCGCGATCGAGGTCGGCGATCACAACGGAGGCGCCGCGCCCGACCTGTGCTCTGCGCGACGAGCGAGCGCGTACCGGCGGCCCCTCGACGTGCCCCCTTTGGGCGAGGAGGAGACGTGGCTGACCACCGCGGAGCGCGAGTGGACCACAAACACAGCACGAACCGCAGCCGGCAACCTGGTCGCGGTTGCCCGTGCGCTTGTCGAGCCATCGCTGACACCCCAGAAAAACACCGCGCCCGCTAATAGAGGGCCGCGCGGACGCAACGAGGGCCAAGCCCGTCGGGCCTGTCTGAGAGCCAGCTGATGCAGCGTCCGACTACCCTCAAGGGATGATCGTTGAGCATCCACACGCGCAGCTAGTCCGCGACTTTCATGACCACCAGAATCGCTTCTACGCCGGCGGCGAGCAGACGTCAGCGGGAGCGATGCTCACAGACGACGTCACCTGGCACGTACCCGGCGAGAGCGCGATCGCGAACGAATATCGCGGCCGCGATGAGGTGCTACGCCACTTCCTCCGGCGACGCGAGATCTCTGACGGGACACTCAGACTCACCGTTCATGGCGTCCTCGCCGACGAGGAGCGAGCGGTCATCCTCGCCGCAGGCCAATGTAGCCGTGGGGGCGAGATCTTCCGGTGGCGTACGGTCTCCATCTTTCGGGTCAAGCAAGGTCAGATCGCCGAGTGCTGGGTCGTCCCGTATGACCAGGCCTTGTTCGACGGCATTTGGACGGACCAGCGCGCGTAGACTCGCCCGCCGCAGCGAACGCGTTTGGCGCACGCCTAGACCGCGGCGGTGCCAACGAACCGCCAGATGGTTCGCGTCGAGCTGCTCAGTCAGCGGCTCCCTCGGCATCGTCGGCGTGGCTGACGATGTCGCCGTCTTTGAATAGGACCCCTTCGGCGATCTCGCGCCAGACCGGGGTTCGGCGTAAGAGAAACTCAAGGTCCATCGAGAAGTGCTTGAACTCCTCCTTCTGAGCGTCCCCCATGATCGCTTTGGCGTCCTCGTCACTCTCGACCGATAGACGCTGCTCATACCAGCCGATCGCCTCGGCCTCCTCTGTCAGTGAGGCGCACATCCGCGCAAATGTGCGTGTCGTCGCCGACAGCTCGCCCGGCGGCTCGTGGTATTGGTCAAATCCCATCGCTGCTCCTTTGCTCGGGTTGTCTATCCCGCTCTACCCACCCGGCGGTTCTCGAAGGTCGGTAAGCCACAGGATCGTGTCACTGTCTGAAGCGTATCGGGGTTACTGAGTGCTCGGATGCGCGTGACTGCTGCTCTGGCAGGAATGCTAGCGTGCGCCGAGCCTCCGCGAGCGCTGTCGCTTCGGTGGGCCGGCTGGCGACCCCGCAGGGCGGCGATACCAGGCCTCGCGCCACCCTGTGGGGTGCCAAAACTCGATCGTGAGGTGGTAGCGGGCGTTTTGGGGGCCCTGAGCTCGTAAGGTCGCTGGCTCTGTCGACGATGGGAGGAGCTCGGTGTTGGCGTCGTTCTTGTACGTGATGTTCGGG
>CALAQT010000038.1 GCA_937888775.1 uncultured Actinomycetes bacterium
ATGATCTTCGTCGACGGGGTCGACATCGGCGATCCCGCCGACGTCGCGCTGCGCGACCGGCGGATGCTCTCGGCCGACGGGATCTTCATCGTCGTGGCGACCGTCTCAGAGCAGACCGGCGAATCGGTCGTGCCGCCCGAGGTGATCTTCCGCGGAGTCCCGTTCATCGAACAGGCCGATGAGCTGCTGGCCGACATCCGGGCGGAGGTCGAGCGCTCGCTGGGCAACTCGGCCCGCGACGGGGTGCGGGAGATCGACCTGCTCCAGCAGGAACTTCACGACGACCTCGCCGCGTTCGTCTACGAACGGTTGCGCCGGCGCCCGATGGTGCTGCCGGTCGTGGTCGAGGTCTGATCGGCGTCTCGCGCGCGGCCGGCGCCATCGGGGCGGGCCGCCCCATGCTCCTCGTCGGCAACCTCGGCCGCGCCGGCGGAGTCAGTCTCGGTCGCGGGCACCGCCGGGATCCGGATCACGAACCGGGTGCCGGTGCCCGATCCGTCGGACTCCAGCGCGACCGTACCGCCGTGGGACTCTGCCACCGCGCGCACGATGGCCAGCCCCAGCCCCGATCCCCGGCCGCCGTCTCGGCCGCCGCGGACGAAGCGCTCAAACACCCGCTGGCGCAGCTCGGGCGGGATCCCCGGCCCCTCGTCGGCCACGACCAGCACCGCGGCGCCGTCGCGGGTCGCGGTCGACGCGCTGACCCTGGTGCCGGGTGGTGTGTGGCGCACCGCATTTTCCAGCAGGTTGAGCGCCAGCCGGTGTAGCTCGTCGCGCACCCCGGTAACGATCGCCGGCTCGGCGTCGATCGACAGCTCGTGATGCTCGGCCATCGGTCCCAGCTCCGACGCGGCCTCGACCAGCACCTCGCTCAGGTCGGTCGGGCGGAAGGGCTGAACGCGCTGGGCGTCGGCGCGCGCCAGCAGCAGCAGGTCGCCGACCAGGCGCCTCATGCGGCGGGTTGAGCGCAGCGCCGCCTCGGCGGTCTCGGCGCGCTCGCCGTCGAGCTCCTCGGTCAGCAGCTCCAGATTGGCCAGCACGCTCGTCAGCGGCGTGCGCAGCTCATGCGAAGCGTCGGCGACGAACTCGCGCTGGCGGTCGAGCATCGCCTGGGTGTCGCTGCGGGCTTCGTCCAGGGCCCCGAGCATGCCCTCCAGTGTTCGCGCCAGCTCGGCGACCTCATCATCGGCCTCGGGGTGGGGTATTCGCCGGCTGGGGTCGCGCGTGCGCTCGATCTCCCGCGCGGCATCGCCCAGCTCGACGATCGGGCGCATCGCCCGCCGCGCGGCCGCGCGTCCGGCGATCAGGGCCAGCACGGTGCCGCCCAGCACGCCCAACAGCAGGATCAGCTGCACGCGCCCGAGCGTGTGGTCCACAGTTGACAGCGGGCGCGCGTAGAGCAGCGTGACCTCGCCTGACGGCTGCAGTCCCAGCTCGCGTACGACGACGCGATAGCCGAGCTCCTCGAAGGTCCCGGTGCCCGCCGGCGCCGGGAAGCTCGGGGTCGCCGGCGACGCGTAACCCGCTCCCTTGAGCTTGGCCTCTGACTCGCTCTGCCTGCACATCAGCTGGCCGGAGTCGTCGAAGATCCGGATCTGCGCGTACTCGGCGCTGGCGTAGTCGCTCAGAGATTGCGTGCTGCAATTGAGCTTGCCCGCCGCGATCCATTTCAGGTGCAGGCGCCCCTGCAGCCCGTCGACCGCCGAGCGAACCTCGTCGTTGAACTGCCCGCGCACCTGCCGCGTGGTCAGCACGCCGACCATCGTCGCGAACCCGGCCAGGATCACGAACGTGAGCGCCGCGGAGCCGCCGGCCAGCCGCCAGCGGATCGGCAGGCGCCTATACGCGGAGTACGTAGCCTGCGCCGCGGATCGTATGTAGGAGTCGGGGCTCTCCACCGGCCTCGAGCTTCCTCCGTAGGTTGGAGACGAACACCTCGATCGTGTTCGTCATCGAGAACGGGTCATAGCCCCACACCTCGTCGAGCAGGCGCTGGCGCGAGATCACGATGCGCTCGTTGCGCATCAGGTACTCCAGCAGCTCGAACTCCCGCTGGGTGAGGTCAATCGTCCGCTCACCGCGCGCCACCTCATGGGTGTCGGGGTTGAGCCTGAGGTCGCCGACGGTCAGGCTGGCCTGACCGCGCGGTGGCCGGCGGCGCAGCAGCGCCCGCAGCCGGGCCAGCAGCTCCTGGCGCTCGAATGGCTTGACGAGATAGTCGTCGGCGCCCGCATCCAGGCCCTCGACGCGGGACTCGACCGCGTCGCGGGCGGTGAGCACCAGGATCGGAACGTCGTCGTCGGAGTTGCGCAGCGCCTTGGCGACCTCGATCCCGTCCAGCTTGGGCAGACCGAGGTCGAGGATCACCAGATCGGGGAGAAAACCGTGGGCCAGATCGAGCGCGCTGATGCCGTCTTCGGCTACCCGGACCTCGTATCCCTCCATCCGCAGCGATCGCTGCAGCACCTGGGCGATCGCGTCGTCGTCCTCGACGACCAGCACCCGTGGTTGACGTTCGTATTCGGTCATCCTGCCCAGATGGTACGGACCGTGCCGACACGAAGGGCAAGCATTAGGGCTCGCGACGAGATTACGGCGGACAAAGCGTCAGCAGTTTCGTCGTGGGCCCTTGGCGGGACTTGATCGGCATCGCATCGGGCAGGAGCGGCGCCGTCGCCGTCGAAGCCACCAGTTCGGACATGGCCACGGCCCATAAGCGCAAGAAGCCGCCTCCCAAGCGCGCCAAGCGCTCGCTGCTCGCGAGCCGTCCGACGCTGCCGAGAATCGAGCTCGAACCCCATCACATCGACATCATCGGACTGGCGCTGATCGCGATCGGGGTCTTCCTGGGGGGTGTCGCCTACCTGCATTGGGCCGGAGGGGCCCTCGGCGACGGCTTCGTGCACGCGGCGAAGCTCGTCTTCGGGGCGCTGGGCTACGCGGTTCCCGCTGCACTGGTCGCCGGCGGGGCGTTGATCCTGATCCGGGAGCTCCGCCCGCCGGCGCGACCGCTGCGGACCGGCGTGCTGTGCCTGATCATCGCGCTGACGCTGGCGCTCGCGGCCGGCACGCTCGGGCTGGGACCCGGACCGACCCCCGCTCACGAGTACTGGCGTTCGGCCGCCTATGAGTCCCGCGGCGGTGTGGTCGGCCAGGGCGAGCTATGGGTGATCTCGCACCTGCTCTCGACACTCGGGGCAAACATCTTGGCCGTGTTCCTGGCGATCGCCGGGCTGATCCTGGTCAGCGGTGCCACGCTGGCGGGGATCGTGCGCGCGACCGGCGCGGGGGTGGCCGGCACCAGCCGCGCGCTGCGGCGCTCGACCGAGGAGTTGGCCGCCACCGTCGCCCGCCCTCCCGCCACCGCGGCCGGACAGGCGAGCGCCGCTGGACGATCCAACGGCGGCAGAAGGGCAAGCGCCGCGGGTCCAGCCAGTTTTGCCGGCGAGCCGATCCTGCCGCCCGGGTGGGAGGGGCGGGAGGAGGCCGATTCTGAGCTGATCGTCCGCGCCACCCACGTCGAGGCGCCGCCGATCGCCGGCGAGTTCACCGATGAAGGCGGGCCCAACGATCTGGCCGCGCAGGTCCGACACGGAGAGCAGCAGTCGCCCGAGGCCGACGATGAGGACGGGCCCGATCGCGATCCGCAGGCTAAGTCGCCGGCCGGTGGACCCCGGCGCGAGGCCGGTGCCGAGGATCTGACGCCCCAGGGGCGCTACCGCGCGTCGATCACCGACGATCCGGACTTCGAATGGCGGGTCCCCAGCCCACGCTCTCTCACCCGGTCCTCCGTCGAGGCGGCCAGGCCCGATACGGCCGGACAGGAGCTGGTCGCGCGGACGCTTCTGGAGACGTTGGGGCACTTCGGGATCGAGGCCAAGGTGATCGGCCGGGTGACCGGCCCGCACATCACGCGATATGAGATCCGTCTGGCTCCGGGGATCAAGGTGGCCAAGATCGCCCAGCTCAAGGACGACCTCGCCTACGCGCTGGCCGCGACCGACATCCGGATCCTGGCGCCGATCCCCGGCAAGCAGGCCGTCGGCGTGGAGGTGCCCAACGCGCGGCGCCGGATCGTGCATCTCGGCGACGTCTTCCAGGACCCGCCGGCGGACTGGTCGCCCCTGACCGTCTGGCTGGGCAAGGACATCGCCGGCCGGGCGATCGGCGCCGATCTGGCCAAGATGCCCCACCTGCTGGTCGCCGGTACCACCGGCGCGGGCAAGTCGGCCTGCGTCAACGCGATGCTCTCAAGCATCCTGCTGCGGGCCACCCCGCACGACGTCAGGCTGGTGCTGGTCGACCCCAAGCAGGTCGAACTCAACCACTACGAGTCGATCCCGCACCTGCTCACGCCCGTGATCACCAGCCCCCGGATGGCCGCCAACGCGCTGCAGAACCTGGTCAAGGAGATGGAGCAGCGCTACACGACGATGTCGCTGGCGCGAACCCGGAGCCTGCCGGAGCTCAACCGCTCACGGGAGAAGCGGGGCGAGCCCCCGCTGCCCTACATCCTGTGCGTGATCGATGAGCTGGCCGACCTGATGATGGTCGCGCCGGCTGACGTGGAGGATTCGATCATCCGCTTGGCCCAGAAGGCCCGCGCGGTCGGCATCCATCTCGTGCTGGCCACCCAGTCCCCGCGCGTGGACGTGATCACCGGGATGATCAAGGCCAACGTTCCCTCGCGGATCGCCTTTGCCGTCTCCAGCCAGACCGACTCGCGGGTGATCCTCGACCACAACGGTGCCGAGTCGCTGCTGGGCCAGGGGGACATGCTGTTCTCGCCCGTCGGATCCTCCAAGCTGCAGCGCATCCAGGGCGCGTACATCGACGAGGAGCAGATCCTGGAGCTGACCGAGGCGTGGCGGCGCCAGGGTGAGCCGGAGTTCCACGCAGAGCTGCTGGAGGAGGTGCCGAGCGATGACGCTCCGGCCGAGGATGATGCGCTGCGTCCAGACGAGGATCCGCTGCTCGAGGACGCGATCCTGCTGGTGGCGCAGATGGGCACGGCCTCGACCTCGATGCTCCAGCGCCGCCTCCGGCTGGGGTACACGCGGGCCGGGCGACTGATCGACATGCTCGAGCGGCGCGGGATCATCTCCGGCTATGAGGGCTCAAAGCCACGCCAGGTGCTGATCACCGAGGCCGACGCACCGCGGATCCTGTCGCACCTGGCCGAAGCCGACGCCGCCCACAAGCCGGCCCCGGCGATGGTTCCGGCCGCGCGCCCGGAGCCCGATCCGGAGTGAGCCGGACAGCCCAGGTGGCAATCCCGCCGAGTGGCTTGTTTGCGGGAGCTTTTGCTCAGGGCGCGCATCGCTAGCCTCTTTGACTGATGGCTGACATCGGCGCCACGCTACGGGAGGCGCGCATGCGTGCGCGGATCGACATCACCGAGGTCGAGACGCGCACCAAGATCCGCGCCAAGTATCTCCGCGCAATGGAGAACGAGGAGTGGGACCTGCTCCCGGGGGAGGTCTATGTCAAGAGCTTCCTGCGCACCTACGGCGATTACCTGGGCCTTGACACCCGTCAGCTGATCGACGACTTCAAGCGGCGCTACGAGCGTCCCAGCGACCATGAGCTGCGCCCGATCACCCCCCGCAGCCGCGAGCGCGACCGGCGCCCCAGGGGCCCGCGGGTACCGCCGTGGGCGTTGATCGTGCTGGTGCTGGCGCTGGTCGTCGTCGTGCTGGGGATCGTGGGCAACAACGCCAACAAGAACAGCAACTCAACGCCGACCACGAGCGCCCGTCCGCCCAGCCACCACGCGCCCAAGCACCGGGGCCCCCGGCGGATTACGATCCCGGTCGCCAAGCCCAAGACCGTGAAACTGCAACTGATCCCCACCGGCCAGGTGTACGTTTGCGTCGTCGACGGCACCGGCAAGAAGCTGATCCCGGGGCTGATCTACAACGTTGGAAACGCGATCCCGACCGAGACCGCGGCCAAGCTGCTGCTGACCCTGGGAAACAACTCGGTGACGATGAAAGTCAACGGCAAGACCGTACCGGTGCCCGCGTCGAGCGCTTCGATCGGCTTTGAGCTGTCGCCGAGCGGCCACTCCTCGCTACCGGTATCCAAGCAGCCAACGTGCAAATGAGCGGGACGTGCGGAGCCTGGTGTCGACCCGTCAGCGGGGGGGGATCGGCGCGCGGATGAGCGAGCCCGACCGTCAGACCAAGGCCGCGGCCCGGGCATCGCAGGCCGCGCCTCGGGCCGGGATCCTGATCACCGGCACCGAGGTGCTGACCGGGATCATCTCCGACCGCAACGGTCCCTGGCTGTCAGAGCGCTGCGGCGAGGTCGGCGTCGACGCGGCGATGATCCAGATCGTCGGCGACCGGCCTGAGGATCTGCTGGCCGGCCTGGAGTTCATGCGAGCCCAGGGGATGGCGCTGATCATCACCAGCGGCGGTCTAGGTCCCACCGCTGACGACCTCACGGCCGAGATCGTCGGGCGGTTCTGCGGGCGCGAGTTGGTGCTCGATCCGCGGCTGGAGGAGCGGATCGCCGAGATCCTCGCCCCGATGATCAAGCGCTGGCCGAACATCGACGCCGAGGCGATCCGCGTTTCTAACCGCAAGCAGGCGTTGATCCCGCACGGGGCCACCGTGCTCGACCCAGTCGGCACCGCTCCTGGCCTGGTGGTCACGCCGCTTGAGCGAGACTGCCCCACCGTGGTCGTGCTGCCCGGGCCGCCGCGTGAGCTACAGCCGATGTGGGATGCGGCCCGTCAGACCGAGCCGTTCCGCGCGGCGATCGCCGACGCGACGACCTATCGCCGTGAGATCGTGAGGCTGTTCGGGATCCCGGAGTCCGAGATCGCCAACACGCTGCGAGCGGCCGAAAGCGCCGGCCTGTCGCTGGCGACACTGGAGATCACCACCTGCCTGCGACGGGGCGAGATCGAGATCGCGACCAGATACGAGCCGCCCGCCCAGCCTGACTACGACGCGTGGCTGGCGTTCATCCGTGAGCGCCATTCCGACACCTTGTTCTCGCAGGACGGCTCGACGATCGATGACCAGGTCGCGGGGCTGTTGAAGGGCCGCGCGATCGCCGTCGCCGAGTCCTGCACCGGCGGCCTGATGGCGGCTCGGCTGACCGATCGCGCCGGCTCGTCGTCGTACTTCGCCGGCGGTGCCGTCGTTTACTCCAACTTGGCCAAGGTGCAGCTCGCCGGAGTCGATCCGGCGCTGATCGATCGCGTCGGCGCGGTCTCGACCGAGGTCGCCGAGGCGCTCGCCGCCGGAGCCGCTGCTCGCTTTGATGCCGAGCTCGGCATCGGGATCACCGGGATAGCGGGACCGGGGGGTGGCAGCGAGGAAAAGCCGGTGGGCACCGTGTGCTTTTCGGTCTACTCACGTGGAGGCGGACGGCTGACGCGGCGGGTCCGGCTTCCGGGAGGACGCGACGACGTGCGCGACCGCTCGGTTACCGTAACGATGCACCTGCTGCGGCGGCTGCTGCAGGGCGAAAGCGACGCGGCCGGTGACGGGCCGGCCGCGGGCGATGACCCGGCGGCCGGCGCTGACCCAGCGGCCGGCGACGGCGCTCCAGAGCGACACTAGAGGTTGGTGGCGGCCGACCAGGCGAGGCTGTTCGTCGCGCTCTCGCTGCCCGTCACGGTCGTCGATGAGCTGCTGCGCTGGCGCGCGCCGGTGCTGGCCTCGATCGACGGGCTGCGGGCCGTGCGCGTCGGATCGCTGCACGCGACGCTGTGCTTTCTCGGCTCGTGTCCGCGGGACGAGCTCGATCGGATCGCCGACGCTTGCGAGTCCGTGGCGGGGATGGCGCTCCCCTGGCTCTCGCTGGGCGAGCCGGTGTGGCTACCCGCCCGGCGCCCCAACGTGCTGGCGGTCAGACTGGAGGATCGTGGTGGTGGGCTGGAGGAGATCCAGTCCGCCCTGGCCGGATCGCTGGCCCGGGGCGGGTGGTATGAGCCGGAGTCACGGCCGTTCTTTGCCCACGTGACGGTCGCGCGCGCGGGGCGGCGTGAGCGCGTGGCACCGGTGGAGCTCGAGCCGCCGACGGCGGTCGCCTGGCGTGGCAAGACGCTCGTGCTGTTCAGATCGCGGCTGGATGGCAGCGGCGCACGGTATGAGACGCTGCGAACATTGCAGCTGGGGACGATCGTCGGCTCCTAGCCCAGCGGCCCCCGCGCGCTTTGCGGCAGTGAGCGCGACGCGTGAGTCAAGTTCACGCGTCGCGCTCACGCGCCGATCTTCAGCTTGCCTTTGCGCGAGCTTGCCGGCGACCCCGCTAGCACAGCTGCCGCCGACCCCCAGGACCCGCTAGCGCTAGCACAGCTGCCGCCGACCCCCAGGACCCGCTAGCGCTAGCACAGCTGCGGGTGCGGCTCTTCTGGAGGGACCGGGACGGTCAGGACGGAAGCGGGCAAAT